>NZ_JBSEYN010000005.1:0-343372 GCF_053627815.1 Cronobacter sp. 153480017-3
GCAGGAGCAGGAGCAGGAGCAGGAGCAGGAGCAGGAGCAGGAGCAGGAGCAGGAGCAGGAGCAGGAGCAGGAGCAGGAGCAGGAGCAGGAGCAGGGATAGCTTCCTTTATAGCCTGCATAGCTTCTAAGTGGTCGGGGTCGTAGTTAAGCCGATTACTGAGATTTGCCCAAGAATAGCTTTTACCCAATTGCGAAGCTTTGAAAGCAATATCGCGGTAAGAAAATGAGAAGCCGTTCATTTTCCCGGTAGAAGCGATATTCGCCGTCCAGCCGACTTCTGCTTCTTCCAGCCTCTTGATAAAAGTTAGAAGGTCAGGCTTATCAGCCAAACTTTTATCAATGATCTGTTGTAGGGCTTCCTTAGGGGAGGGAACACCAGTTCTTTCTGATAGCATCTGTTCATTGCGGGAAACCTTTCTTCGCTTCTGTTGTTTTGGTGTAATGGAAGCTGCTGTCTTGGTCACTGTCAGACCGTGAGCGATTTCGAGTTCACTAATGATCCGTGTACTTATAAGGTTTTCGTTCCTACCCAAGTAGAGGTTCCCACCGGCTATGTCGATTCTGCTGGCGATAATGTGTATATGCTGGCCATCGTCGTCATGAAGCACATAGCAACGGAGATGAGTATCACTGAATCCCATCCTCTTCATGTAGTCGTCAGCTATCCTTGCCCATTGGTCATTCGATAATGATTCACCATCAGGTAAGCGAAGCGAGTTGTGCCAAACTGGTTTTGCGACATCCTGGCGAAGATGCTTGGTGCTATCGAACTCTGCAATCATTTCATGGGCGGTGTCACCCAGCATATTGCCCCCGATTACGACTGGATTGCATTTATGATGTGCTCCCGGTTTCAATGCGTATTGGACCACACCAGCGAAGCTTTTACCCCTTTTGATCTTCTGCATACCCTTCATAGGATTTGCTCCATATGTCAGCATTTAGCAGGTGCTGGCGAAGCTCTTCCAGTTGTCGTTTCACTGCGAAAAGCTCTGTATGAGTAAGCTTGCTGTCTTTGCTCTTACCATCGATATGGATCGCAATTCGATTTAGCTTTTGCGATATGTCAGTTAAAGCTATCCAGGCTTTGGTATTAATAGCTGGTATAACTGGAGGCAATTTTTGAAGGGAAGCCATACGAAGCCACTCTCCTTTTCTCATAGAGCCTCGTTTTGTGTTGAGAAGTTGCAGTTCAGTGTTATTTAATCTGACACTGATACAATGAGTCCGTAAATGACTTTTTAGTTTTACGGTATCTACTATGGAAAATTGAGGAGAGTTGTTTGATGTGGTCATATGTATATCCTTTTACATGCTGTCCATAATGTCATTTAATATTTATATGATTTAATAATAAAGTCAACCCATTGGTTCTATATTCCGACAACTGTATTTGGTTTAGAGAAGCAATGGGTTTTTTATGGTTTAGAAGTATCTGCTTAAGGGTAGCGAGGAGTTGGGTCTTGATTGTTTATTGCGACAGATATATAACTCTCAGGATATAATGTGCCCGTGTATGGATTGAAGTCACTTTTTTCATCAAATAATAGTGAGAATTCTTTCTTGTTATTTTCAGGAGGTATTTTATCTGTTCTGTTAATACCAAGTGGATTAAGAAATTTATCAAATGCTTTCGAATAACTATCTAATATGTCAAAATTAGCCACTTCAAATGATTTTCCTTCGACGAGATTCATTGAACCATTCAATATTTCACATCTGTTTTGACTCACCGCACAATAGACTTTTGCGTGGAAATTATTCTTACTTTTAAGTTCATCAATAAGTACTGATCCTAAGTCGAATTTTTCCATGACATCATAACTAATCATATTGGTTTCTGAAAACGCTCGCTTAAAGGATTTAGATTGACCGTTTCTTACAAATATCTTTGTCTTTTGCGGGTTAACTCTGGAAAGAACATTTAGCCATGTATTTACCAAATCTTTCTTATTTAAAAATTGGTGGCCGACGAAAGGGGATATAATATATACCTCATCATAAAGAAAATCCCACCTTGTCAGTAATTTGTATAGCCAAGTCATAATAGTTGTTTTTGTATGAACACCAAATAATGTTTCCGATAAAGGTTGAGCACCGAAAATATTTAATAAGCCAAACTGATGGTGTTGAAAGTCTGATGTTTCGTGATAATCACTATAAAATATCGCATCATGTTCCTTTCCACATGAGCAGTAAAATGGAAAACGGATTACAATGTATTTTGGAGAACCACCACGACTTGCAAGATCCCAGTTAATATAATTACTATAGTTATTGGATATTGCATTCCATTTTTGATCTTTTAAAAATGTGTATGATATGTTTTCTAAATTACTGTGACAGTCTTCACATATGAATAAAGGATTATCATTAAAATCATAACCCCGGTGCCTGTCAGTCAAAATAGTGTTTGTTTCAACAAAACTTTGAATAGTTTTAATATTTGAGTATTTTTGGGGTTTTTGTTGATTGGTATCACTAAAAAAATAAAAATCTTCCTTGATTCTTTCTGGATTGAAATTTGATAGTTCCGGATTGGTTATTTCCACTTTAAATGTATTATTGCAATTTTCACATTTTCCGATCATTACACCTTTTTCATCAAAGGCAGGTATAATGGTTTGTCTCTCTGGCATCGGGAAATCAGAAGTAAACACCTCATAATATTCTAGAGTATTTGAGCAGTATGGACATTTCCCTCGCGTAGATATAGTCTTTTTAGGATCAGCAATGGAGTGCTTCATCCTTCTTAAGAAGTCTTTATCATCAATTATGATTTTACCATCTTCAAACTTCATGATTTTTCCTACTCTTGTTGATTGTTCAAGACTATTAGTGTTTATACATAAGTATAATGTGTAGAGCTATTCTTTTTCAATCATAGAGCAGAAAAAGCAAGGCAACGGGAGAAGCGGAGCTTCTCTGAGTTAGCTCTTGCTAACAGAGATTTTTAATTTTATTTGGTGATTGACATATAATTAGAATATGTTATTCATCATCCAAAAAGGAGATAATAAATGTATATAAATTTTGAAAAGACAAAAAAGAAAATATTTCTGTGGTGGAAAGGTCTTAGTTTACAGGAACAAGCATTTTTCATTTATCTTGTTCCTTTTATCTATGGCATATGGTTAGTTTACAAAACGTTATGATATTACTTATGTGTAGATAAGTATTGATGGCTTTGTTTACGCTCCTTATCAACTTCTTTCTTTGTGTTGAATATAAATATGCAGATAAATATTAAAAAGCATACTAATAGAAGGTATAAGTATTTCTTAAATTTCATTTGATCTTCAATGTGTGCTTTTCTGTATAGTCGCCAGAAAAATATTGATGCACAGATAAATAGAAGAGACCATAAAAAATAGTGTTCTATAAAGTAGTTAAAGTAATTTGCATATAAACCTGCTTCATTAATTATGTCCATATTGCCATCCTCAACTATGTAAATACCAACTTTATGTCGAAAGCAACTCAATTGCAAGGAAATATTTCATTTACATATCAATAATTTAATCATTTTATATGATAATAGCCATCCTTGGCTCATTTTTTTAAACTAATACGGCATGATGATGTCTTTTAGATACTTTTGGCAATGATATAGCATTATTGCTCTGCCATAACTGGACTGCTGAAGACAGTGTTTGGCGACCATCAAGCAATGAATTCAAATATTCCTTGATTTCTATTCTAAGTTTTTTATCTGTAACTATCGGGACTACGATTTTAGAAAGATCAGTTTCATGGACTTCTGCTAAACCATCTGAGCCTCTGGCTAATGCTCTCATCTGTACTGCATAAGCTTCAGTACATAGAAATGCGACTATGTCAATTAATTTGTCGGACTCACCAGATAAAGGACGTAATCTATAGCAACCATTAGTGACAATTGCATCTTCTAAACGAGAATCGGCCATGAACCATTTAGTTACACTACCCCATACAGAACCTAAATATATATCACCCGGTTCTACGTGATGTTTTGCCCTGGATGGAAGCTCCCATCCTTTCATCTCGGTATACTTATAATCTCCATATCCAATATCTTGTATTTCGATATATTTATAAACCTTCGAATCTTCTTTTTTAATTCTCTCACCTAAGGAGTTAATCCCTTGTGAAATTATTTCTAGTGCATCTGTTAGGTAGAAATGGCTCTCTTGTTTTATAGCATCTACTAAAGATACATATTTTTCACAGTATCGCTTCGGGTCTAAAGTTTTTAAATCATCATCAAGAACATTTTTAATCGAAACAGACCATCCTTCAGCCGAACAGACTTTAGATGTAATTCCTTCAGTAATCCAGTCCATCTCGTCAGCAGGTAAGCTATTTCTGAAGTCAGTCAATATAGATGAAAAATCGCTATCGATAAGTTGTTCACCTGTATCAGGACTGATCAAATAACTACCATCATCTTCATTTCGCTTGAATACTGGAGCGGCTACTTTATTCCCTAAGTCCCAGCCAACTCTTTCTATCATTCCAACATGAAAGAAATACTCTTCCGAATCAGTGCTGCGTTTTAATGGCTCTGTCCTTTTTTCTAAAAAAAGAACACTTGCACTAACATCGGCACCGCTAGTTTTGAATGTAAACCTTGGGAATGAGCAAATAGATGCAATCTTACAGTGTCGCAATAACCATTCACGGAAGAAAACATAGTTTTCTGATCTATTACCTAAATATCCATTAGGGACGATTATGGCTATTCTACCTTTAGGTGAAGTTTGTTTGACACACAGTTCAGCAAATAACAATCCTGTTTCCTGACTTTTTACGATCTTATCTGTTTTTACAATATCACCCTTGCTATCTTTCTCCCAAAGCTTACCTAAATCAAATCTATTAAGAATCTCTGCTCTTTTTTCTACAATTTTTACTCCAAAAGGAGGATTGCAGACCATTATTTTATAAGAATCTAGAGAGTTGTTGACATTCTCAAGTGAGTCTTCTTTTTTTATGTTTGTTTTTCCATCGCCATTTAAAAGCATGTTCAGCACTGCAGCTTGAACCGCATTCATTGAATTATCACTACCCCAAAGGCAATCTGCATAGTTTTTGTCGATACTTCTACCTTTATGGAATGCAGCAACCAAGAAATCAGCACTACCACATGCTGGATCTTTCAGATGCTCACCAAATTGAGGGTTGAGCATGTCAATTATAAAATCGGTAACAGTCGGAGGAGTGAAGTACTGAGCTAAATCCCAACGATAAAGATCTTTTGCAAACTTCATGTAAAAAGTTTGAATTATATCTCTCTTCGAGGACGTTATTTTAATTGGAGCCAGAATTTTGGCGCATTCGCATAGAACATCTGGTCTAATGTTGAATTTTTTAGATATTTTTTTAGGTAAGTGTCTTTCATAATAAGTGACGGCATCATTTAATAATTTATTAAGTTTGTCACTGCCATCTTTGAAAGAGCATCCTAACAGAAAATAGTCTTGAAAGACCATTTCATTATTTTTCTTAGCAGCAGTAAAATGTTCATCATATATTTTTGACAAAAGAAGCTTTAATATTGTTTCATAACGTTCTTCCATATCAATCGCTGACTGATGTAGGATATCTTCTATCAAAGCATAGGTGCCCAATAAAGAATCAGGTAACATCAGGTCCTGTAATGAAAGAGCTTTAACCTCAACTTTTAGTCCAAATTTGGGAAGCAAGGCCAACGGCCCTTCATTAACCGTCCTTTTAGAATTAGAGTAAACATTCCAAAATATTCTTTGCTCAATATTATCCCAATAAAGTGCAATGCATGACTGATTTTTGGCAAAATCTAAAAGAGGCTTAACCTGTGTATCTTTTACATAATCAGCTTTCTTGTTATCTCTTTTAATTTCAGCCAAGACTAGTGAGTGTTCGAGTATGTCGTCGATATTTCCTTTATCGACAAGGGATGCTTTTTTATCCAAGACAATAAAATCACATCGCATACTATTCCTTCCGGAATTCCCGAATTTCTTAACAACACCTTCTATGATGAAATTTTCTTTTGGATATCCTTGTCTGATCAGGTACTTGATTGCCTCAACTCGTCGGAATTCCTCAGATGGTGTTAGTCCATCTTTGCTTTTCCTTGAGGCTTTGAGTACTCCCCTTACCGGGCAGATCAATGTAAATCCAATAGTCATATGTCCTCTAATTTCAATCTAAGATCAGCTATGTTGAAAATGTTGCCTACACAGCAACTTGCTTATCGTTTAACCAAGTATTGTAACTTAAAATGCACTAAATGTTAAGAGGTATTTATAATGAATAAGTAAGTGAATTTACACTCTACTATTCCTTATTATTTTTTTAAAATATCTTTTGCAAGACTATCATACATTAGTTTTGTTAAATCAGATTTTAAATAATCATCACACATTAACTTTATGAAAAATCTCTGAGACTCTTTGGTTTTGATAATTAATTTAGTCTTCAGCTCATTAATCTGTAACAGCGAAGATAATACTTCATGGTTAGCAACATAATTGATAATGTTCGTTGCTTCTATTTTACCTAAAACCGGTGAGTGTTTTGATACCTTTGCAAGTTTTCTGGAAAAAGATAGTTCTTTCGAACTTTTTTCTAAAAAGGATATATCTTCAATTAATAAAGATTCCCGTAAAGAATTTAAAGCAATAGCTGCTTGGGCTTCAATCACTTGATGAAATTTCATTTGGGTTTCAAGTGTCTTGTGATTTTTAATGTAAAAATCCTCATCAATTAAAAAAAGATCATAATTGAAATCCAAACGTAATATTTCATTAGGAAGTTGTTTCAAATAGCCATCAGGGTCTGGGACCAAATTAAAGAGTTTTCTGCTATTTCTTAACACCGCTAGGTTAGTTTTATTTTTATAAAGAGCCAAGCATTTGTTATCTCCGCTTATTAAAATTATAATCCCTTTTACATCTGTGAATTTATTTAAAGGGTTATAATAATCTTGTGAGTTAGGAGGGATAGCGATGGCCTGAGTGATTTTTTTAAATTCTTCAGGATATTGTTCATAATCAAATTTAAACAAGGCATTTTTTCTATCATCAAAATTGGATAATAAGGGTGAGGTGAGATCTTCATTATCTATAATGTCTTCTTTGATTTTATCAATAAACCCTTCAGCTATGCTACTTAACGCACTCCCTTCAATTCTGGAAAGCTTTAGTTCATTAGCAGTAGTAGTAAATACAACTCTAATCCCGCTAAAGTTATCAATTATTTTTGAAATTTTTTCTTTTAACTGCTGAGTCGTCATGCTTTTTTCCTTGCTATAAAAACAAATTCATCAAAGAAACTATAATAAACATTATCGTCCACTTTTAATACATCATTTGAAATAGCTATCAGATTTTTTGTCTCTCCGCTTCCTGGGTGTAGTATATTTACCCTGTACAGTTTAAAGCCAAACAGAGCTAAAGTTGGATTCGCATAGTACTTGTCTGTTTTAATAAAAATAATGCCTATTACTACTACAAGCAAAAGATATGCTATATTCTTTTGCATGTCTTCAAAGCTAAACCCCATAAAAGGTACAATGTATGTTGCTAAGAATGTTAAGCTTTCATAGTTTTCGCTTTGACATGATGTTATTTTAACACTATCTTGTCCATTGTATTTTGTTATATTTTTTAATCTTTTATAAAAATAAATACTAAATAGAAAAAATACAAAGCAAACAATAGGAACAATATTTGTTAATACAAGTTTTTTTAAACCTATGAAGCTACAATCCGAAGTGAAGCAAAAGGGGATTTTGGCAGTCAGGATAATGATAAAAACAAAAAGCATAGCTAAAGATAGGATGTATAGACCTACTTTGTTGTATGTGTTCCTTTGCATAAACACCCCCTATCCGACAAATGTATTATAAATGTTCAACAATTGAACACAACAGTGATTTTACCATTTAATACTGGGTTTATATACAGTTATTTGTGGTGTGTTAACTATATGAAAGGAAATGTATTTTTCATGTGTGATTATTTTTCTTAAGCATTGTGTTAAAATTTTTCCACTACATTAAAATGGTAAACCCAAGCATTCAATCTTATGTTGAAGCATAAATTGTTTAGTCGTAATTTATTACTGTTCGATTATCATCAATCGGGACTGATGGTATCAATGATGGTATCAATGATGGTATCATCGATAATGCGGGTTGCTTTAATTACTAAAGATCATAAGGATAGTTGCTATGTTCGAGTCCGGCCTTCGCACCAAGTCGCTAAATTCCTTACAATACAGCTAGTTAGACAATAAAATCTGTCTCTTTTGCCTGTAAGAAATGCTCTGTTAGGTCCCTTGAAAAAGCCGCTGTGGTTGATAGTGGTAATTGGGATGTTTACTCATAGCGGCGTGTAGTTCCAGGCGTCAAACACTTACTGACTCAACTTGAAAGCTATGACGTAGCCACCGTCTCTAAACAATCCCAAAAACTTTTAGTGAAGCACATTTTAGCCCGATGCCCCCGTTCTGTCGCCGTCGCGAGACGCCGCAGGGGATAAACAGGTTTATGGTGGTCACGGTACTTGCAGACCATATGCAAGCTCTGCCAGCGGTTCGGCCTCGCTCCCCTTGGGTACATGGTCATCCTGATAAGCCTCACTAACTGACATAACCCTGATGAAGTCGCCAGAGGCTCCGCTTGTCTGTACCACCAACGGGGCTTATAAGCGGTATTGTCAGCTGTCTGGACTGGCTTAAAAATAGGCTATAACATTGGCAACAAAATCTACCAAGGAGGTGGAAGGATGAGCACCAGAGCGGAAATACAGGATGGGGTGCAGTTCGACGTTTTGCGTAGGGGTATTGTTTATACTGAGGTGCTTGGCTGGGTTGACATGGGGCATGCTCGTGGTAGTGATATCATGGAGCTTAAAAGCCAGTTCATCGCGGGGGAGCGTAGCGGCAAGCCTTCCTACATAGTGATGTATCGGCAGGATATGCACTTTGTGAAATTCAACTCACAATTCGGAGTAGGCAAATTCTCCCGCTGGGAAATTAAGCGCGGGCGGAGTACCGAAGATATTAACAGAATCATGCTGGCGATGATGATGAGCACAGCAGCTCGATTTGAAGGGTTGCAAAGCTTGCGGGCTTTCTCTTGGTACACCGATAGCGGTTTCAGTGGTGAGGATTTAGTTTCTGACCTGTTCGGATTCCACCGAGCTATCATGCCGGGGCGTTATGGTTATCGCCTTAAACCTGTGAGTTACGATTCCGCTGTTCGCCGTTGGGATCATTACGGTGCTATAGGCTCCCATAAAAACCGTGGTTTCCGTCCGATTCTGTTCCCTGACCCGGATGATCCGTGCGTGCGTCACCAGTCGTACACAGGGAATCTCCCGCATTTTATGACATCGTTGAGGCCGTGGGACGATTTTACATCTGGGATTGTTAAAGTTATTACAGACAATGGGACGTCACTTGGTTACACAGGGGTGAAGTGATAATGCGTAAATTCTTTAAATGGAGCATCCTTGTATTAATTACGGTTGTTATCCTCTGCTGGTTATTTATCTATTTTATTGCCTCTGGTATCAATGAAACGACCACGTACACTGAAAAGGACTTTTTCAATTATCACTCCCTGACTGATAAAGATATTGCGAAGGCTCCGCGCATATCGAAAGATTATTACTTTGAATCACATCCCGGAGATGGATACGCCCCATCAAACACAATCATTTTTAGGGGAGTATCTGACGTCGAGCCGTTGAGAGCTTATTTGACTAAGCTGGGTTATACCAGACAGAAAGGCGGTTCGAGGAAGGCGGAGATATGGACGAAGCCAGAGCAGATGAATAGTGATCTCTTTTACCTACGCTCTAATGTTACCACTGGTGAAGTAGAACTAACCAAGGAATTGAATAATTGAGGGCTACTCGGTCGTTTCCATTGAGCTGACTTCTTCTGCAATCCCTGCCACACTCGGCTCTTAGGAACTTGTGCGCGTGGAGTAATGCGGTGGTACTGGGTATGTGCGCACAACCCTCTACAAGCCGCATTCTACCGTGAGCCTATAGCTGAATCCCCGGCTTGAAAAATTGCATGTTTTATAGTTCGGACTCCCTCAACTGTATAGCTCGCCCGCGCCCCCGTGCGTGCCCGCGCGTCAGGGGGCGCTGAGAAAACCCTAAGATTTTGCTCATCCGAGACAACCGTTGCAGGCGCGTGTTGCCGAGGGCACACTGCTAGTGTTTGATGGTGTCATCAATCGTTCATTTTATGCATCCAGAGCAGCAAGAAAGGTTTTTAAGAAGGCCAGGTTCCCGTTTGGTATAAAATTACCTACATGGTTAGGTGGTTATATACCATGGACAGCGCGTCGGGTAATGGTTCGCAATATCACGCCTTTTATTGGCCGGACTATTTCTTTGCTCGGTATTATTATTTTGTCGGCAGATGTCTCACAAATTATTTTCTGTACGATACGCGATTACAACACTATCGCCAGAGGAGATGACAAAATATGGCAGACAACCTCGAAAAGCAGATTTACAAACTCATTCGGCCTTACGCCGGTACGTATCTCTTCACGGGGAAGGAAGTCCCGTTGACGCCGGAAACGGATTTAGATACCGATCTGCAAATAGACGAGGCTGAAATAGAAGATTTGATGGATGCCTTTTTTACGACATTTAACGTTGATCGCGCCGGGTTTACGATTAAAACCTATTTTCCTGATTCACCTTTCTCATGGAATTTTTTTAAAAAACCGGAACCCATTCCGGTGCCGGATTTTACTATTGGGATGTTGATCGCCTCTGCTAGAGCTGGCCGCTGGTTGTATGATTAAACGAAAAATAGGTTCTTTCTTAAATCAGAAATAATTAATACTGTCTCCTTGTTCTGCACTCCATAAAAATCCCCGCCGCAGCGGGGATTTCCAGGTAAACACATTTCAAAACACAACTACTCGCCGCGCTTACTCCCACTCCTGCAAAAAGCGCTGGCCGTACTGGTCGGCGACCAGCAGCGCGGCATACACCTGCTCCGGCGACCCGCCACCCGGCATATTGTGAATGGTTTCGCCCTCCGCGCACGCCGCCTGCGCCACCAGGCGCATTTTGGTTTGCACATCCTCTTTAATATCAAGCTGCGCGAGCGTGATGGGCAGCCCGATGCTGTGGCAAAGCGCGGCAACCCTTTCTATCTCCTCTGACGGCGCATTTTCCAGCACCAGTTGGGTGAGCGTGCCGAAGGCCACTTTTTCGCCATGATAGTAATGATGCGCGTCCGGAATGGCGGTAAGCCCGTTGTGGATAGCATGGGCTGCCGCCAGGCCGCCGCTCTCAAAGCCCACGCCGCTCAGGTACGTGTTGGCTTCGATAATGCGTTCAAGCGCCGGGGTGACGACGTGCTGTTCGGCGGCCAGCATCGCTTTTTCTCCCTGTTCAAGCAGCGTGTTGTAGCACAGCTCGGCAAGCGCCAGCGCGGCCTGGGTGCATTTGCCGCCCGCCATGGTGGTGGCACCGCTACGCGAGCAGGCGCGCGCTTCAAACCAGGTGGCCAGCGCATCGCCAATGCCGGATGCCAGCAGGCGCGCCGGGGCGCCCGCCACAACCTGTGTGTCGACGATAACGATGTTCGGGTTGTGCGGCAGCATCAGGTAGCGGTCGAACTCACCGCTGTCGGTATAAATCACCGAAAGCGCGCTGCACGGCGCGTCGGTGGAGGCGATGGTCGGCGCGATAGCGACCGGCACCGCCATAAAGTGCGCCAGCGCTTTTGCCGTATCGAGCGTTTTCCCGCCGCCGATGCCCAGCACAGCGGTACAGCTGGCGCTATCGGCGAGCTTACGCAGCCGGTCGATTTCATTTTGCGAACATTCACCGCCGAAGGGCGCGATTTCGACGCTAAGCTCCGCCTGTTTGAAACTCTGGCGCAGCGTCTTTTCTGCAAACCCGAGCACGAATTTATCCCCGACGACCAGCCAGCGTTCGGCCAGCGGTTTTAAATAGTCGCCGATGCGGGAGAGCACGCCCGCGCCCTGAATGTATTTACCGGGTGACTGAATAATGCGATCCATAACATTCCTCCTTCAGAGAGTGAGTTAACCTGCTGTGTTTCCTTGTCTTGCTCAGACTTCTCAGTCTCTGACTCTACCGCCGGGGGAGTGCGCATTTGTTGCGCTATATCTAAAGGAGGCGCAATAGAGACTATACCAGGTCCATTTCACTTCGGCTCTGGACGCTAATAACGTCAGAATGCTGAATTCAGCCTCGTTAATTATCATTGTTTTCCCTTAATAACTGGTGACCTTGTTCTGATACGCGATAACGGAGCTTCGAGGCATTTTCGATATACACAGCCTCAACCATCCCATTATTAACAAGGCTGGCGACAATATTCGCAACATTGCTAAACCCTTCATTGCCACGAATGGCAAGAGTGCGATCCAGCATTATCCACGTCCAGTCGGTATCTTTTTCAGCCATGACTCTCAGGACATTAAGTTCCGTATGGGGTATTTTCATTTCAGTGCGTCCGGATGAAGCAATATGCCATTGCAGTTAAATATTTTGCTTCTGGATTTGTTTAAGAAGCCGTATGCCTTGCGCTGAAATATGGTAGTAATCCATGCCAGCAGGAGTTGAGGGTGTTATGTCGACTAATCCGGCTTCATGTAAATTCCTTACAAGCCTGGCGACATTACCCACGCCCTCCATTTTTCGCAGTGACATTGCGCGATCAAGACTATACCAGGTCCATTTCACATCGTCTCTTGACGCTAAGAGCGTCAGAATGTTGAATTCAGCATTATTTACCATAATGGTGCATCCGGGTGATAAAGGTCATCACCAGTTATTCTGTAATCTTCCAGTGTAGCCGTATGCGTATTATTCCATAAATCATAGGCCTTTGCATCATCGGCTGGTCTTCCTGTTTCCCAACCTAAATTACAATAACGTTGATATTCCCGACACTCATGAGTGTAGTAATTTAGGTCTACTTTTTCTGCTGATAATTCACCGTCAGCAATTTTTCTTAATCTGATCATCATAAAATCGTTACCTGGATCGGGGGCGAATCGGGACAAATGTTTTTCCACAATTTTAATCCCTTCATGAGTGATTTCCACGCCATCCGTTGTCAGATTTTCAATCGGCCCGCCAGCCAGTTCAGGCTCAAATTGTCTGCCTGACGAAACGCCTCTGGCACCAAAATGCTTAAGCTCCTCTAATTCAGGGAATCGCATCCTTCCCAGTGATAATCCGACGGTAACAGACGCCCCTGCAATGAGTAACCCTCTGTTAGCCATGATCTGGTTATAACCGTCTGGAGCCTCGCCGCCGAGATCTTCTGCTGTCTTCCTGAACCCTTCGCTATTACCGTTATAAATACCACCTGCTGCCAAAAGTCGGCCTGCACCTTTGCTGTTGAGCGTTTTTGTGGTCTGGGCATGCTGTACGGGAACCGCGGATGTTATGCCATTTAACTGATGCGATATCAGGTAACTAAGCCGGGATTGCAGCAACAAAGGGAGGTCATGCCGCAGGTTTCCGGAGGCGGTAAGGACGCCGGTAATAGTATTTTCGAGGAGACTTTGTCTCAGCAAAACGACTTTACCGGATTTGATATATTCCAACACATCCCGATACGCCATCCATGGATATTGGTAATGAAACTGGTGACACGAATTCACGAACTGGCTATAGCCTATGGGAAGATCCCAAACCCTGATTAACTGGTTCGGCTTTGCAGTAAAGGCAAGCTCATGTACTGCCGAATCCGGATGCAGGATATGGCAGATATCTTCGTAGCAAAGATTATCGGCAGAAGTTGCCTGATAGCGATGAAGCATAATATCCCTTTTAGCAACACCGTTGAGTTTTAATTAAATAGTTAAAATATGATCGACTTTTTACTATTAATGATCACCCGCATGGGTGAGTGTTGTTTGTTAAATGATAAAGTTCAGTGATAATGGTCTTCTCTGTAACAGGTTCTTAGTGGCTGAAAAATAATACGCCCGGATTGCTCTCATTGAAAATTAAAAGTGTCGACGTAACGGCGATATCGAGTGCTCAAGGTCGGAATTTATCTTTGTAATAGACGCTTCATTAACACGCTTAATTAAAAGAGACTTCATTGATTAATTGATTGATTATATTAAAAATAATATGCTGTGAATTTCAGTCAATGCATGACTATATGCAGTTAATTATTATATCGACTAATTCTTTTTCTGAAATTGATGTTGTCGACTGAAACGTCTGTAAAATGAGTGAGGGCTGGAACAGAGTGTCTACTCAATCCTTTCTCCGATGCTTCTTACTTAAGAATAAAAATAATGGCTGCGTGATGACTGGCTATTAATCGTTCCTCCCATGAATTCCCTTCGCTATAGGCCCTTCTTACGTTATTCTGGGCGTCTGCGGCTGACCATTTTTTAATTTAAGTGAAATTAACAGGGAAAGAAAATGAAGTGCATCCAGTGCAATGAAAACGAGCCGAACAAAGAGTCGGGGTTATGTCACGCTTGCGAAAAAGCGGAAGCCAGTAAAATTAACGGGTTACTGTACTTGCCAGCTGCCGGGCTTATTTTCAGCCTGATCTTTCTGCCGGTGGAGTTTTTTGATCTGATCAGTGCGATAAGCGCGTACTTCAGCCGCTCGGGCATTATTACGTGGTATGCCGCAGGCGCGGTGGTGCTGTTAGTGGCGCTTATTGGCATCACGGCGTATGCGAGCTGGCATTTCTTTCAGCGTAAGCGGCACACGCCCCGCGCGATGGTTATCTACTATCTGGCGGGGGTGGTAAGCGCGCTGTGGTTCGCTGTGCTGCCGGTGAGCCTGTTTGGGGCGAGCTGGGATAACAGCAGCATTCGCAGCGTCCTGTCAGCGTTTATTGGCGTCACGTGCTGGCTCCCGTACTTCTTAAAATCCCGGCGCATCGCGCAGGTGTTTGTACGGTAATAACGGCTCAGAGCAGGCGGGGTATCTGGGACAACAAATACAGCACCAGCCCGATGGTGCCGCCGACCAGCGTGCCGTTGATGCGGATAAACTGTAAGTCTTTGCCGATGTTGAGTTCTATCTGCTGCGACATCTCGCGCGCGTCCCAGCTTTTTACCGTGTCGCTGATGTGGCGCGTCAGGAACGTGGCGAACTCGGGCGCGACGGTAGTCGCGGCCTGTTCGAGATGCTCGTTAAACGAGGCGCGCAGGGCGCTGTCGGCCATCAGCGATTCGCCGAACCACTGCCCAGCATCGGCAATGCGCTGGCGGGTGCGGGAATCCTCCGCCTGCATGTCGTTCTTCAGCCAGCCGCGCACGTCGCCCCACAGCTCCGCCAGGTAGTGGTTAAACGCCTCGTCCTCTTTCAGGTATGCTTTAATGCCGTCGGCGCGCTCGGCCATTTCCGGGTCGCTTTTCAGCTTCTCGATGAAATCCACGGTGATGCGGTCAAAAGCCAGACGCAACTGGTGCGCCTGGTCGTGGCTGATGTCATCGAGCATGGAATTGACGGCGCTGGAGACCAGTTCGGCGCTGTGTTCGCCGAGCCACTCGGTAGGCAGAATTTTCGCTTTACGCGGGTGCTCGGTCTTCAGCCAGTGGACAATCTGGCGGGCGATAAAATCGCGCGTGCTCTGCTTCTGCACCAGGCGAATCAGCTTGCCGATAAGCGCATCCAGCAGCACCTGATGACGGTTGTTTTTGGTCATGCTCTCCAGCATCAGCGCGCTGGTCTGGGTGAGATCGACCTTATCAATCGCCTTGTGTACGGCGCGCTTTAATAACCCCTGAATGCGGCTGTCGTCGGTGAGTTCCAGAAAACCGCTCATCACCTGCACCAGGTTCTGGCCCACGCGCTGCGCGTTGGCAGGCTGGCTGAGCCACTGGCCGAGCAGCTGCGCCGGTTCGTGGCGGCGGATCAGCGCGACCAGCGAGTCGGTATCCAGGAATTTTTCCTGCACAAACTGCCCGAGGTTTTCGCCGATGCGGTCTTTTTTACGGGGAATAATCGCGGTGTGGCGCGAGATAAAAGGAATCGGCACACGGCGAAACAGCGCCACCACGGCGAACCAGTCCGCCAGCGCGCCCACCATCGCGGCTTCCGCGATAGCCTTAACGCCGCTTACCCAGAAACCAGGCGGCAAAAACAGCGTAGTGACAAAAGTGACCGCCGCCGTCAGCAGCAGGCCGAGCGCCAGACGCTTGGCGCGCTTTAATTCAGCTAATTTTTCCATGCGTTAAGCATATAACCCATGCGGCGGTTGCGACAGGGGATAACTCCGGAGTCTCAGCTCTCTTCCATGGCGTGATGCAGCGCTTCGCCAATCTGTTGCAGCGCCTCACGGTAATGCTCGCTGGCAGGCAGCGCGCAGTTGATGCGCAGGCAGTTGCGGTATTTGCCTGAAGCGGAAAAGAGCGAGCCGGGGGCGACACGAATTTTCAGGCGCGTTAACTGGCGTGCCACGCAGACGATATCGACGCTCTCCGGCAGTTCTATCCAGAGCATAAACCCGCCTTTAGGGCGCGTGACGCAGATGCCGCATGGGAAATATTCACGTACCCAACAGGTGTAGGTTTCCATCTGGCGCTGATAGTGCTGGCGCATCCGGCGCAGGTGGCGATGATAGTGGCCGTCGCGGATAAACGCCGCCACCGCGAGCTGCGTGGCAGGCACGTTGGTGCCGCTGGCGGCGTATTTCATCTGCAGCACACGCTCGTGATAACGCCCCGGCGCTATCCAGCCCACCCGCAGGCCGGGGGCGAGCGTTTTCGTGACTGAGCTGCACAGTATGACGCGCCCGTCGATATCCCAGGATTTGATGGTGCGGGGACGCGGGTATTCGGTCGCCAGCTCGCCATAGATATCGTCTTCAAAAATGATGATGTCGTGGCGCTGGGCCAACGCCAGCACCGCGCGCTTGCGGGCATCGGGCATGATAAAGCCGAGCGGGTTATTGCAGTTCGGCACCAGGATCACGCCTTTAATCGGCCACTGCTCCAGCGCCAGCTCAAGCGCTTCGACGCTGATGCCGGTCTGCGAATCGGTCGGGATCTCAATGGCTTTGATATCGAGGCTTCGCAGCAGCTGCATGGTGCCGTAGTAACAGGGCGATTCCACAGCGACGATATCGCCGGGCTTGCAGACGGCCAGCAGAGCGACAGAGAGCGCGTTGTGGCAGCCGCTGGTGATGATAAGTTCGTCAGCGCTGATGTTCGCGCCGCCATCCAGCATCAGGCGGGCTACCTGCTGGCGCAGTTCAGGGCGGCCCGCCAGGTCGTCATAGCTGAATACATCCAGCTGATTGTATTGCACCACACGGCTCATCTCGCGCCAGAGCGGTTTAAGCGTAGGGTGGGTGATATCCGGCGCGCCGCCGCCAAATGTGGTCAGGCTTTTATTGCCGCGCCCGTCGAGGAGCGTCATCACTTCATCCCATTGCGTCACCTCGACCGGGCGCTGCACCGGGCGCGTCATCGCAGGTACCGGCGGCTGCATTTTACGCGGCGCGACAAAATACCCCGAGCGCGGGCGCGGCACGATGAGCTGCTGATTCTCCAGCACCAGATACGCCTGCTGCACGGTGCTGATGCTGACGCCATGCTCCTGGCTCAGGCTGCGTACCGACGGTAGTTTTTCACCGTGGCGATAAAGGCCCTGTTCGATACGCTCCGCCAGCAGGCAGGCGAGGTGCTGATAACGCGTCATGCTGTATGCTCCATTAATACAGTACAGATCACAAAACCGGTACAGATAACGGCACAATACGCCTTTCAGCCGCATCTGTCGCGCTTCTGTATGGTTAACAAATAGATTTTGTGAATCTGTATTGTTACCGGCGATCCCGGCCATCATAAGGCTCAGCCTGATACAGGAGAGCGACGATGGAATTTCACGAGAACCGACCCCGCAGACCATTTATCGGCTTCATACTGATCTGGCGCGCCTGGAAAGCCTGGCGGCTGCGCGCGCAGACCCGAAAAGTGCTCAGCAGAATGAACGAGGCGCAGCTGCGCGACGTCGGGCTGCGACGCGACGATACGTATTAAACGCCGGCGCGGGCGGCGTGTTGCCTGCGCGCATTCACACCCGCTTTTTACGCTTGCCAGCGATCACCTCGATGAACTCCTGCACCTGTTGTTGCTTGCGCACCGACAGCTTGCAGACGCGGCGCAGGGATTTTAGCAGCGGCGGATCTTCCGGCTCCGGCGCGCGCGCCGTAATGACAATACAGCCGGGCATCACCCGCACATCTGCATCGGTGCCGGTAGGGAAACCGGCTTCCTCCAGCCATTTGCCGCGAAGCGTCAGTGCGGCAAGGCTCACGCCGTCATGAAAGCGGCTGGCGTAACTCACGCGGATGCGGCGCGGCTCGGTCAGCGCGGCGGGCGCGGGGAGCGCCTCGGGTAAAACTTCAGGGAGCACGGATAATGTCGACATAGTTCCTCCTTAAACGGGCAGCAAAGCCAGCCTGCAAAATACTGGAATTATATACAGTAATTAGGGGAGGGAACCTTTGTGAAATCCGAAAAGCGGCGAGAAAATCATCGGCCCACTCGGGCCGACGCAGGAGAACATTAGTGCGCGTGCGGGACGTCGGTTTCGGCGCTGATGCGCAGGCCGTCGGCGTCAAACACCATACAGTCGCGCGGGTTAAAGCCCACTTCCACCGCCTGCCACGGGCTGAAATGCACGTCGCCCGGCAGCAGAATTTTCACGTTGTCATGCCCGTAACACTGGCCGAACAGGTAGGTATTATTGCCAAGGCGCTCCACCACTTCACAGTTAAACGTTAACGAGGCTTCCGCCTGCGCGCCGGTGGAGAGATGCTCCGGGCGAATGCCCAGCGTCACCGCATCGCCTTGCTTCAGCGGCGCGGTATGAATGGCAAGCCGCAGCGTTTTGCCCTGCGAGAGCGTGACGTCCAGCGCGCCGTCTTCCCAGCGCGCCACGGTGGCTGGCAGGAAATTCATCTTCGGTGAGCCGATAAACCCGGCCACGAATTTATTGACCGGGTTGTAGTAAAGCGCCATCGGCGAGCCCATCTGCTCCACTTTGCCGTAATTCATCACCACGATTTTATCGGCGAGCGTCATCGCCTCGACCTGATCGTGCGTGACATAGACCATCGTGGTTTTCAGCTCCTGGTGGAGCCTCGCAATATGCAGGCGCATCTCAACGCGCAGTTCGGCGTCAAGGTTCGAGAGCGGCTCGTCGAACATAAACACCTGCGGGTTACGCACAATGGCGCGGCCAATCGCCACGCGCTGGCGCTGGCCGCCGGAGAGCTGTTTGGGTTTGCGGTCCAGCAGGTGCGAGAGTTGCAGCGTCTTCGCCACCATTTCCACCTGATGGCGGATCTGATCTTTCGGCACTTTATTGACCTTCAGCCCGTAGCCCATGTTCTCCGCCACCGTCATGTGCGGGTAGAGCGCGTAGGACTGAAAAACCATCGCCACGCCGCGGTGCGCAGGCGCGACGTCATTCATCACCTCATCGCCAATCAGCACCTCGCCGTCGCTCACCTCTTCAAGGCCCGCGATCATGCGCAGCAGCGTGGACTTTCCGCAGCCGGACGGCCCGACGAACACCGCAAATTCGCCGTCGGCAATATCGAGATTGATATTGTGCAGGGTTTCGGTTTTCCCGAACCGTTTGGTGACATTCCTCAGTCTTATGCTGGACATCAGGGTTCCTCGAAAGTGTAAGCCGTGGTGGCCGCGGGCGTTTCTGACGGGCGCTGAACCTTATTTTGTATTACGTGTAACAATTCAGCGGAGTGATACGCAACGGCTTTAAATCAGTGTCATGACTATAACTTCCCCGGATTTCGCCCCCTATCGCCGGTTTTCATTTCTGTAACGACGATCACACAACGCACAGTTTTTTGTAGAGTTATCAGGGTTGGCAGCGTAGCGTATAACAAAATGGAAACGCGCTGAGTAGGCTTTTGCAGGCTGCGTGGTTACAGCGATTGAGTTTTAAAACAGAAGCGAAGCACTTAATAAAAACAACGTAATTGTTATACCTTCACATGAGGTTGATAATGAAAAAGAACATCCTTACCGCCCTGGTTCTCTCCGCCCTGATGGTCAGCGCTGGCGCCAGCGCGGCGACCCGACAGCTTAACGTGTGGGAAGACATTAAAAAATCCGCCGGAATTAAGGATGCCGTGGCGGCTTTTGAAAAGCAGTACGACGTGAAAGTGAACATGCAGGAGATGCCGTTCGCCCAGCAGCTGGAAAAACTGCGTCTCGACGGCCCGGCGGGGATCGGCCCGGATGTGCTGGTGATCCCAAACGATCAGTTGGGCGGCGCGGTAGTGCAGGGGCTGCTATCGCCGCTGACGCTTGATAAAGCGCAGACCGACGCCTTTACGCCATCTTCCGTCGCGGCGTTCCGCATGGATAACGCCCAGTACGGCGTGCCGAAAGCTGTTGAAACGCTGGTGCTTATCTACAACAAAGATCTGGTGGAAAAGCCGTTCGACAGCCTGCAGGCCTGGTATGACTTCTCCAAAGCGCAGCGCGCGAAAAACCAGTACGGCCTGCTCGCCAAGTTTGACCAGATTTACTACAGCTGGGGCGCTATCGGCCCGATGGGCGGCTACATCTTCGGGAAAAACGACAAAGGCGGCTTTAACCCGCTGGATGTCGGCCTCAACAAGCCCGGCGCGGTGGAAGCCGTCACCTTCCTGAAAAAATTCTATGCCGACGGCGTCTTCCCGGCGGGGATCATCGGCGATAACGGCCTGAACGCCATCGATTCGCTGTTTACCGAGAAAAAAGCGGCGGCGGTGATTAACGGCCCGTGGGCGTTCCAGCCTTACGAAGCCGCAGGCATTAACTACGGCGTGGCGCCGCTGCCGACGCTGCCGGACGGCAAACCGATGAGCTCGTTCCTCGGCGTGAAAGGCTACGTGGTCTCCACCTGGAGCAAAGACAAAGCCCTGGCACAGCAGTTTATCGAGTTCATCAACCAGCCGAAGTATGTGAAAACGCGCTACATCGCGACCCGCGAGATCCCGCCGCTGGTGGCGCTGATGGACGATCCGGTCATTAAAGGCGACCAGAAAGCGAGTGCGGTAGCCGTACAGGCGGCGCGCGCCAGCGCGATGCCGGGCATACCTGAAATGGGCGAAGTGTGGGCACCTGCTAACGCGGCGCTGGAGCTGAGCGTCACCGGCAAGCAGGAGCCGAAAACCGCGCTCGATAACGCGGTGAAACAGATAACCATGCAGATCGAAGCGATGCAGGCCAGTAATCAGTAAGCCGTACCCGGCGGCGTCTGCGGGCGTCGCCGGATGAACCGTTAAAAGCGGGAGGGGCGCCTCCCGTTTTCAGAAGGAGCCGTGTGTGATTATCAGTCCCAGCGAAAAGATGCCCGTTGCCCGAGGGGCGGGCCGACACGCCTGGTGCGCGCTGCTCTGCGCTCTGTTGCCGGGCGTGGGCCAGTTTTATAACCGCCAGTGGCTAAAAGGCGTCACCTTTCTGGTGCTGCTGGCAAGCTTTCTCGGGGTATTTCACGATTTCCTGCGTGTGGGGCTGTGGGGGCTTTATACGCTCGGTGAAGAGGTGCCGCGCGACAACTCCATCTTCCTGCTGGCGGAGGGCATTCTGAGCCTGCTGGTGGTGGGCTTTGGGCTGACGGTCTATTACTTCTCGCTGCGTGACGCGTGGGTGAACGGCAAGCGCCGCGACGAAGGGCTGACGCTTAACAGCGTGCGTAAACAGTATCAGCTGCTGCTCTCGGACGGCTTTCCGTATCTGATGATTGCGCCCGGCTTTATTCTGCTGGTGTTCCTGGTCGTGTTCCCGATCCTCTTTGGTTTCGCCATCGCGTTCACCAACTACAACCTCTACCACACGCCGCCAGCGAAGCTGGTGGACTGGGTGGGGCTTAAGAATTTCGTCAATATTTTCACGCTCTCCATCTGGCGCTCGACATTTTTTGACGTGTTGCAGTGGACTGTGGTCTGGACCCTGCTCGCCACCACGTTCCAGTGCACCGTGGGCGTGCTGCTGGCGATTCTGGTGAACCAGAAAGATCTGCGCTTTAAGCCGCTTATCCGCACCATTTTCATTCTGCCGTGGGCGGTGCCGGGCTTTGTCACCATTCTGGTGTTCGCCGGAATGTTTAACGACAGCTTCGGGGTGATTAACAACGCGATCCTGGCGTTTTTCAACATCGCGCCGAAACCCTGGATGACCGATCCGTTCTGGACCAAAACCGCGCTCATCATGATGCAGACGTGGCTTGGCTTCCCGTTTGTCTTCGCGATGACCACCGGCGTGCTGCAGGCGATCCCGGATGATTTGTATGAGGCCGCGAAAATGGACGGGGCCAGCACCTGGACGCGCCTGCGCACCATTACGCTGCCGCTGGTGCTCTACGCGATTGCGCCCATCATCATCACGCAATACACGTTCAACTTTAACAACTTCAACATCATCTACCTGTTTAACAACGGCGGGCCTGCGGTGGCCGGCTCCAACGCGGGCGGCACTGATATTCTGGTCTCGTGGATCTACAAGCTGACGATGTCTTCGTCCCAGTACGCCATCGCCGCGACGATAACCATCCTGCTCTCCATTTTTGTAGTGGGGCTGGCGCTGTGGCAGTTCCGCGCCACGAAGTCGTTCAAAAATGACGAGACGGCATAAGGAGGCACCATGGCTAAAAGACAAAGCATGAAACAGGAGAAGTGGCTGCGGCTCTCGCTGTCGTGGTTGCTGATCCTGACGGTCAGCACGATCATTATTTATCCGCTGATCTGGACGGTGGGCGCGTCGCTGAACGCGGGCAACAGCCTGCTCAGCAGCTCGATAATCCCGGAAAACCTCTCGTTCCAGCACTACGCCGATCTCTTCAACGGCCAGGTGAATTACGTCACCTGGTACTGGAACTCGATGAAAATCAGCTTCATGACGATGGTGCTGACGTTAATCAGCGTCAGTTTCACCGCCTATGCGTTCTCGCGCTTTCGCTTTAAGGGTCGCCAGAACGGGCTGATGCTGTTCCTGCTGTTGCAGATGATCCCGCAGTTTTCCGCGCTGATCGCCATTTTCGTGCTCTCGCAACTGCTCGGGCTGATTAACAGCCACCTGGCGCTGGTGCTGATTTACGTCGCCGGGATGATCCCGATGAACACGTACCTGATGAAAGGCTATCTGGACGCTATTCCGAAAGACCTCGATGAATCCGCGCGCATGGACGGCGCCAGCAACTTCCGGATTTTCATCGAAATCATCATGCCGCTCTCTAAACCGATTGTGGCGGTGGTGGCGCTGTTCTCTTTTACCGGACCGCTCGGGGATTTCATTCTCTCCAGCACCATTCTGCGCACGCCGGATAAATACACGCTGCCGATCGGGCTTTATAACCTGGTCGCGCAGAAGATGGGCGCAAGCTACACCACCTACGCCGCGGGCGCGGTGCTGATTGCGGTGCCGGTCGCGATTCTCTATCTGGCCTTACAAAAATACTTCGTCTCCGGTCTGACCTCCGGCAGTACCAAAGGATAATCTGATGAAACTGTGTAAACCCGCACTGCTTGCTGTCTCGCTGGCCTGCTGTTTTTCCGCTTTCGCCGCCAACATGACGCAGATAACGCCAAAGCCGCTTAACCTCCCGGCGGATTTTATCAAGGGCGCGGATATCTCCACGCTGCCGGAGCTGGAGCGCCAGGGCGCGAAATTCTACGACGCCGACCACAAACAACAGGACGCGCTGACCATTTTGCGCGAGAACGGCGTGAACTACGTGCGCCTGCGCCTGTGGGTTGACCCGAAAGACAGCGCGGGCGCGCCTTACGGCGGCGGCACCAACGATCTCGCCACCACGCTTGCGCTGGCAAAACGCGTGAAAGCGCAGGGAATGCGCCTGCTGCTCGATTTCCACTACAGCGATTTCTGGACCGACCCCGGCAAGCAGTTCAAGCCGAAAGCCTGGGAAAACCAGAATTACGACCAGCTTAAAACCACGATCCACGACTACACCCGCGACACCATCGCCGAATTCAAAAAGGCGGGCGTGCTGCCGGATATGGTGCAGATCGGCAATGAAATTAACGGCGGCATTCTGTGGCCGGAAGGCAAAAGCTGGGGGCAGGGCGGCGGCGAGTTTGATCGTCTCGCCGGGCTGCTGAACGCCGCCATCAGCGGCCTGCGCGAAAACCTGACCCAAGGCGAGCAGGTGAAAATCATGCTGCATCTGGCCGAAGGCACCAAAAACGACACCTTCCGCTGGTGGTTCGATGAAATCACCAAACGCCAGGTGCCGTTCGATGTCATTGGTCTTTCCATGTACACCTACTGGAACGGCCCCATCAGCGCGCTGAAAGCCAACATGGACGACATCAGCAAGCGCTACGACAAAGATGTGATTGTGGTGGAAGCCGCCTATGCGTACACGCTGGAGAACTGCGACAACGCCGAAAACAGCTTCCAGCAGAAAGAGGAAAAAGAGGGCGGCTACCCGGCGACGGTGCAGGGCCAGTACGACTACGTGCATGACCTGATGCAGAGCGTGGCGAACGTCGAAAACCATCGCGGCAAAGGCATTTTTTACTGGGAGCCGGCCTGGATTGCCGTACCGGGGAACACCTGGGCGACGCCTGCGGGCATGAAATATATCCATGACGAATGGAAAACCGGCAACGCCCGCGAAAACCAGGCGTTTTTCGATTGCCACGGTAACGTGCTGCCATCGGTAAAAGTCTTTAATTAATCCTTTTTATTCCATTTATACCCTGATGCTTTACCCGGCAGGCTGCGCGCCCGCCGGGTGACGCCGGACGGGTATGCCGTATCAGGAAGCCTGTAAATGAACAAATTTGCGCCTTTAAGTCCGAAGGTCAGCGCCCTTTTGCACGGTGCGGACTATAACCCGGAGCAGTGGGAGAACTACCCCGGCACGGTAGAGAGCGATATCGCCATGATGCAGCAGGCGAAATGCAACGTGATGTCGGTGGGCATTTTTAGCTGGGCGAAGCTTGAGCCTGAAGAGGGCGTGTTTCGCTTCGAGTGGCTCGACGAGATTATCGACAAGCTGTATCAGGGCGGCATTCACGTGTTTCTCGCCACGCCGAGCGGCGCGCGTCCGGCCTGGATGTCGCAGAAATACCCGCAGGTGCTGCGCGTCGGGCGCGACCGCGTCCCGGCGCTGCATGGCGGCCGTCATAACCACTGCATGAGTTCGCCGGTCTATCGCGACAAAACCGCCACCATCAACCGCCTGCTGGCGGAGCGTTACGCGCACCATCCGGCGGTGCTCGGCTGGCATATCTCCAACGAATATGGCGGCGAGTGTCATTGCGATTTGTGCCAGGAGAATTTCCGCGGCTGGCTGAAAGCGCGCTACGGCACGCTCGATAAACTCAACGAGGCGTGGTGGAGCACCTTCTGGAGCCACACCTTTACCGACTGGTCGCAGATTGAATCCCCGGCGCCGCAGGGCGAAAACTCCATTCACGGTCTGAATCTCGACTGGCGGCGCTTTAACACCGCGCAGGTCACTGACTTCTGCCGTCACGAACTGGCACCGCTGAAGGCGGTGAACCCGGAATTACCGGCCACCACCAACTTCATGGAGTATTTCTACGATTACGACTACTGGCAGCTTGCCGAACCGCTCGACTTTATCTCCTGGGACAGCTACCCGATGTGGCACCGCGATAAAGACGAAACCGAGCTTGCCTGCTACACCGCGATGTATCACGATCTGATGCGTACCTTAAAGCACGGCAAGCCGTTCGTGCTGATGGAATCAACGCCGGGTACGACCAACTGGCAGCCCACCAGCAAGCTGAAAAAGCCGGGGATGCATATTCTCTCTTCGCTCCAGGCGGTGGCGCACGGCGCGGATTCGGTGCAGTACTTCCAGTGGCGCAAAAGCCGCGGCTCGGTGGAGAAATTCCACGGCGCGGTGGTGGATCACGTCGGTCATATCGACACCCGTATCGGGCGCGAAGTGGCGCAGCTTGGCGATATCTTAAGCCAGCTTGATCCGGTGGTCGGCGCGCGGGTGGACGCGCAGGTGGCGGTGATTTTCGACTGGGAAAGCCGCTGGGCGATGGATGACGCGCAGGGGCCGCGCAACCTGGGGCTGGAGTATGAAAAGACCGTCGCCGAGCACTACCGGCCGTTCTGGGAGCAGGGGATCGCGGTCGATATCATTAACGCCGACGCCGATCTGAGCGGCTATAAACTGGTTATCGCGCCGATGCTCTACATGGTGCGCGACGGGTTTGCGCAGCGCGCCGAAGTCTTTGTCGAACAGGGCGGCCACTTCGTGACCACCTACTGGAGCGGCATCGTCAACGAGACCGATCTTTGCCATCTCGGCGGTTTCCCCGGCCCGCTGCGTAAGCTGCTGGGCATCTGGGCGGAAGAGATTGACTGCCTTGCCGACGGCGAACGCAACCTGATTCAGGGGCTGGCGGGCAACGAGGCGGGCTTACAGGGGCCGTATCAGGTGCGCCATCTGTGCGATCTCATCCACACCGAGGGCGCGACGGCGCTTGCCACCTATCGCGACGATTTCTATGCCGGACGCGCGGCGGTGACGGTGAACGCGTTTGGCGCGGGCAAAGCCTGGTATGTGGCCTCGCGTAACGATCTCGCCTTCCAGCGCGATTTCTTCGGCAACATCATTAACGAGCTGTCGCTTGCGCGCGCGCTGGCCGCGGATTTTCCGCCGGGCGTCACCGCGCATGCCCGTCACGATGGCGAATCTGCGTTTATCTTCGTTGAAAACTACACCGGCGCGCCGCAGTCGGTGACGCTGCCGGAGGGCTGCGCCGATATGCTGACCGGCGACGCGCTGAGCGGCAGGCTGTCGCTCGCCCCCTGGGGCTGTCGCATTCTGCGCCGCCGCCTCGCCTGAGTTGTTCCCTGCGCGCCCGTTCACCCGAACGGGCGCTTTTTTATTATCTGGTCTGAAAAAGGAGCCGCTATGGTTAGCCTGAAATCGTTTCTGCACCACGTCACCCGCCCGCAGCCCGCCACTACCCAGACGTTAACCGAAGAGGAGCGCGAGCAGATCGCGCGTCTGGTGGCGGATTTCGGCGGGCAGGAGAATATTGAGAGCGTGGACGCCTGCATGACGCGTCTGCGCGTCAAAGTCAAAGAGCTGACCCACGTTGATACCGAGGCGTTGCAGTCGGAAGGGGCATTGGGCGTGATTATTCTCGGCCAGGAAGTCCATGCGATTTTCGGCAAGCAATCCGACGCGCTGCGCAAACTGCTGGATGAGCGTTTCAGAAACGCGTGATAAAAAAGCGGGATAACCCTGCATAAAAGGTTATCCCGCAAAAGGCAACGAGGGTGCATCAGCGGCAGTGACGCCTTGATGGCAGTGCCATAACTCAGAGATACAACGCTTACTTCTGCGTGTCGGTATCAGACAACGCCTGCGGGCAGCGGTTTCGGGCCGCCGCCCGCACAGCCTGACGCGTGGTTAGCGCCAGGGACTGCTTCTTACCACCAGGCTTCGACCTGAACACCGAAGTTCCAGGTGTCGTCCGCCGTGCCGTCCTGCAGGGATTTACCGTTCTGTGAATCGTTCAGATAAGAGGCAAACACGCGCAGTTCCGGGCGTGACATAAATTCCGGGCCATCGGCGAGGCCAAGCGCGATAGTGTATTTTTCACCGCTCTGCTTGTAATCCGTGCCGTTGTTATAGGTGTCTTTCTGCCAGAATCCGCCCACTTCCCCGATGAGGCGCACATACTGCGTGAACTGGTACTGGCCGCGGCCTACCAGCGAGAGCAGGCGTGATTTATCGGTCGTGGCGGTGATGTCGTCCGCCGAGCCCCAGGTCAGCACATGGTTAAACGAGAACTTGTCGGTGATCGGAATCAGGCCGGTGTTGATTACGCGATAGCCGGTAGCGTCGTTAACGTAGTTCCACATGTCATACCAGCCGCCGCCCTGCGACACCATGTTCTGCGCGAGGCCCTTGTTGGCGTACTGCAACACCAGTTTGTTATAGCCGCCGAGCATGTCCTGGCTGATTTCGCCGGTCAGCATCACGCCGTTGTCGGCTTCATACAGGCCGCCGTACTCTTTCTGTTTGTCGGTCGGGTTTGGCATGGCGTAATCGATGCCAAATTCCGTCCAGGCGCCTGCCCACGGCTTCCAGCCTGCGTAACGCAGATCCAGATAGTTGATGTTAACGTCGTTATCGCCATCGACGCGGTAGTCGAGATCGTTGGCGTCGCCGCGGATCCACGCGAAGGAGATCGCGCCCGGGCCTAAGGTGTAGTTTTCGATCCCGGCGCCGGAGCCGGAGATGTTCCAGTATTTAGTATCGATGATGTGCAGATCGTGGCGCTGGTAGTAGCGCTTGCCGCCCCAGATAACCGCGTTCGGATCGCCCGGGATCAGCCCTTTAATTTGCAGGTTTAACTGGCGCAGGCCGAACTGGGCATCGTCGTTAAGCGTGCTTTCGTTGTCGTTAGAGCCGTCGGACACCATGCTGACCATGCTGTCGACATAAAAGCTGACTTCGTCTTTTTTGTAGACCTCAGAGCCCAGTTCAACTTCGCCGTAAGTGTCGGTTTCGTTACCCAGACGCCCCAGCTTGTTTTTCTGCCACTCTTCCTGCCCACCATCCTGCGAGACGCCCACGCCGCCACGCAAATAGCCATGAAAATCAATAGGTACAGAAGATGAAGCGGCCAGCAGACAAGGTGAAGTCAGCGCGGCAGCTAACGCAACGGCCACTGTGCGTAGCGTAGTGTTCATAGTAACCTCTTTTATTGTTTTGTATTACGTTCACATAACCGAGGCCATAAAACGCCTTTGCAGAATTTCAGGCAATTTTGATCTTAATTAATTGTGACTCACTGCAAATAAATCAGGCATTTTTGTAACGAACGGTGATGTTTCTCACGAGTTTTATGTATTGTGAACGTAATACTTGGTTAAGCGGGTGGCTAACGGGGATTTAGGCAGAAAAGGCTTTTCCGGCTGGTGCCTGTTACAATCAGCGCAGCCCATGAAAAAGGAACCGGAACATGAAGTCTAAAAGCGCCACACTGGAAGACGTCGCCCGCCATGCGGGGGTTTCCTACCAGACGGTGTCTCGTGTTTTGAATAAGTCTGCGAATGTCTCTGAAGCCACGCGTCGCAAGGTGGAAGAGGCGATTGCGCATCTGCGTTATGTGCCTAACCGACTGGCGCAGCAGCTGGTCGGTAAGCAGAGCATGACGCTTGGCCTGGTCACCACGTCGCTTGCGCTCCATGCGCCGTCACAGGTGGCGGCGGCGGTGAAACGTTACGCAAATCTGGATGGCTACCAGGTATTGATCTCGATGATCGATGAGAACGTCAGCCAGGGAATTCAGGATTCCATCAACGAACTCAAGTCCCAGCTGGTGGATAAGGTTATCATCAACGTGCCGCTGGAGACCCAGGAAGCAGAGAAAATCGCCGCCGATAACGACGACATCCTGTGCCTGTTCCTTGATGTAGACCCGTACAGCTCGGTGTTTAACGTCTCTTTTAATCCGGCGGACGGCACGCGCGCGAGCGTGAAGTATTTATATGAACTGGGGCATCGCGATATCGCACTGCTGGCGGGCCCGGAGCGCTCGGTGTCCGCGCGGCTGCGCCTCAAAAGCTGGCTTGAGACGCTGGAAAGCTACGGCTTAACGCCGGTGACGGTGCTGCATGGCAACTGGGACGCGCAGAGCGGTTACGCGGGCGCGCTGCAAATGTTGCGTGAAGCGCCGCATTTCACCGCCGTGCTGGTGGCGAACGACCAGATGGCGCTTGGCGTGCTGAGTGCGTTTCATCAGCAGCAGCTCTCCATTCCGGGGCAGAAATCGGTGATCGGCTATGACGACACCTACGAAAGCTCGTTTTTCTACCCGGCGCTGACCACCGTCTCGCTCGATCTCGACATGCAGGGCAAAGAGGCGGTGCGGCGGTTGCTGGAAGCGAGCGAAAGCGACGCCTCGCGGCTTTCTTCCATTCTCCCGGCGCGGCTGGTGATCCGCCACTCCACCGGCCCGCGTGAAGACGACGCGCCGGATATGCGCAAAATCGCCGATGAGCTGCGGCTTATCGCAAGCCGTCTCAGCCAGTAATCACGCCTGACCATCACGGGCCGCGCAGCTTATGCGGCGGCCCGCGCCTTTCGCAATCCATGCTTTTCTGCCGCCCGTTTCTTGATACTTACCCTGATAAGTATTAATTTGCCCTCCCGCTAACTGAAGGGAGCCCTCAATGACTGAAGATGAACGGTTCGCCCGCCGTCCGATGGGCATGCGCATGGCGATGATAGTGCGTCAGTGGCGCGCCATTATTGATAGTGCGATTACCGACACCGGCCTGACGCAGTCTGGCTGGACGGTGCTGATGCAGCTCGATCAGCAGGGGGATAATCTTTCGGTCAGCGAACTGGCGCAGGTGCAGGGCATTGAACTGCCGCCGCTGATGCGCACGCTGGCGTGCCTTGAAAGTAAAGGTTTGCTGGTGCGCACTACGTCACCCTGGGACAAACGCATTCGCCTGGTTTCGCTCACCGACGAAGGCCGGGCGATGCTCGCCACGCTTAACACGGTGATTGCGCGCTACCAGGCGCGCGTGTCACACAATATTCCCGCGCAGGATATGGACATCTTCAGCGACACCTTAAACCAGATCGCGCGTAATCTGCGCACGATCCGCGACGAAGACGCTAACAACGCACAATAACTATGATGACTCCGGAACAAAAATTTGCCCGCTGGGTAAGGGTGAGTATTGCCACTTTCCTGGCGATGTTCGTTTACTTCATTCTCGCCGATATCTGGATCCCGCTGACGCCGGATTCCACCGTGATGCGCGTGGTGACGCCCGTCTCCTCGCGCGTCTCGGGCTACGTGGCGGCGGTGCATGTCGCCAACAACAGCCACGTGAAAAAGGGCGATCTGCTGTTTGAGCTGGATGCCGCGCCGTTTACCAACCGCGTCGAGGCGGCGGAAATCGCGCTGCGCCAGGCGCGGCTTGCCAACGAGCAACTGGACGCGCAGATCGTCGCCTCCAGGGCGAATCTCAACACCGCCCGCCTGACGGCCCGCAACGATAAAGTCACCTTTGATCGCTACCAGCGCCTGAGCACGATGCAAAACGTCTCGCAGCAGGATCTCGATAAGGTACGCACCACCTGGCAGACCAGCGAACAGGCGGTGGCGCAGCTGGAGGCGAAAATCAACGAACTGACCATCGAGCGCGGCGAGCGTGACGACAACCGTAACGTGACGCTACAGAAATACCGCAACGCGCTACAGGACGCGCAGCTTAATCTCGGCTGGACACAGATCCGCGCCGAAGCCGACGGCACCGTCAGCAACCTGCAGTTAAGCCCCGGCTGGTTTGCCGCCGCCGGTACGCCCGCGCTGGCGCTGGTGAGCGAGCACACCGATATCGTGGCTGATTTCCGCGAGAAGAGCCTGCGGCACACGCATGTGGGCACCGACGCCGCCGTGGTGTTCGACGCGCTGCCAGGCCAGGTGTTCCACGCGCACGTCACCAGCCATGACGCAGGGATACTGGCGGGCCAGCAGGCGGTGAACGGGCAGCTGTCGCAGCCGGAGGAGTCGAACCGCTGGGTGCGCGACGCCCGCCGGATGCGCATTCATGTGGCGCTGGACGAGCCGTTGCCTGCCTCGCTGCCGACCGGCGCGCGCGCCACCGTGCAGCTCTACAACAGCGAAGGTCCGTTCGCCCGCTTCTTCTCGGGCGTACAGATCCACCTGATAAGCCTCCTGCACTATGTGTATTAACTATGTCTATTAATACACTGGCGCGGGTCTTTACCCCGCACGGCAACATCGTCTATACGGCGAATGATTTCCGCCAGACACTACGCATCATGCTGGCGGGCGTTATCGCGCTCAGCATTTCGAGTTTCTATAACACCAGCTACGGCGTCTTTTTTGTTATCTATCCGATCATGCTGCTGTCGCTGGTGCCGGTATTTAACCGCCACGTCGCGAAGCAATTTATCTTCAGCGCCGCGCTGAACTGCGTCGAAATGGTGATTATTGTCGGTTATCTGTCGCAATGGCCGGTGATCATGACCGGCGTGGTGTTTGCGCTCTACGTCATGCGTTTTCGCTTTATGAGCAAAGGCCCGCTGTTTCTCTTCGGCTCGATGGGCGTCGTCTGCCAGAGCGTGATGCTCAACTTTATGAGCTACCCGACCAGCGACTGGCACACGCTGCTCTTTTCCAACATGGAAGCGAGCGTGATGGCCGTGGGCTTAAGCGCGCTGATGCACTATCTGCTGCCGGATGTTGAACCGCGCAAGCCGCCGCCGCTGATTGAAAAAGACGCCGCGCGGGTGCGCCATGAATATTTGCTCTCCGGCACGGTGGCAACGCTGAATTTCGTGGTGTTTCAGATGGCGGATTTAAGCGATTCGCTCTCGGCGTTGATGGCGGGCATCCTGATCCTCTTTCCCATGCATTATCGCGGCGCGGTGTTAAGCTCGCTGTGGCGCGTGGTGGGCGTGGTGATTGGCTGTCTTTATGTGCTGCTGGTGCAGCTGGTGCTCTACGATCACAGCAGCCATATGGTGCTGATGATGCCGCTTATCGCGCTCGGTTTCGCCTTCAGCGCCCGCCTGCATGTGATGGAAAAAGTCGGCGCGGGCGTCGGGTTCGCCAGTATCACCACGCTCGGCATCATGTTCGGGCAGAACCTTCACCCCGACACCGATCTGGTTTTCAGCGATCTCTACCGCATCAGCTCCGTCACCGTGTCGCTGCTTATCACGCTGACGATGGTGTTTTTAGTGCACCTGATTCTGAACCGCTTTCCCGCTACGCGTTACGTGGTGAAAAGCGAGCCGTAAGGCGTCTTGTGCAAATCTGAAAACGGTCATTTTTCGGCGCGTCGACAGGCGCGCTCGTGGACAACGCGTTACTCTCGCACACCAGGAAATGCGAAGGGAAAGGGAAGATGAAACGCCTGCTTGTCGTGATGCTAACCGGTTTACTGACGGGGTGTCCGTCCGGTGCGGACAAGATATCTCTTGAAGAGCCCGCCGCGGTAATGGCGCGCGGCGATACGGTCTGTTTGCTGGTGGCGAATCAACCTGATGAGGTCATTCGCTCGGTTGAAATATACAGCGAGAGGGGAGAGTCCTTAATGGAATCGCAGTTGCCCGAGGAGAAACGCCACGTGGCGCGCGGGCAGTGTTTACCCGATTTGGGATTCCGTTACCGCCCCGGCAACCGCTATTCGGCGTACTACTATTTCCAGAGCCTTAAAGGCGGTCCGCTGCGCTTATTCACCGCGCATTTCGCGACGGCGGAGACTTTCCCGTTAAAAATCAGCGCCACTTACGAGCGGGCGCAGTAAGGCCCATTCCCCACCGAATCGCGCAGGATAAGCTCTGAAACGAACAGGTTATCACGTGAGAGATAGCCGCCGTCGAGCATCGCAATCAGGCGGTTTATCGTTTCATGCACCATATCCGTGACGGGGTCTTTCACGCTGGCGAGCGCCGGGCTTAGAAAGGGCGCGGTGGGGCTGTTGTCAAAGCCTATCAGCGACACCCGCTGCGGCACCGGAATGCCTGCGTCCGTCAGCGCTTTCAGCGCGCCGACCGCCATATCGTCGTTACTGGCGATAAGCCCGCTGAATGAGGTGCCGCTTTCCAGCAGCGTGTTTACCGCCTGCGCGCCGCTTGCGGGCGTCCATTTGCCTTCCACAATCAGCGACGCCGCAGGTGTAATGCCATGCTGGCGCAGCGCCTCTTTGTAGCCTGCCAGACGCTCCAGCGCGGTAGGGGAATCAGGCGATCCGGTGATAAACGCGATGTCGCGATGCCCGCGCTCCAGCAGCGCGAGGGTGGCGTTAAAGCTTGCGGTTTTATGATCGCAGCAAACGCAGTGGCTCTGGTGTTTACGCAGCTTGCGGTTCACCACCATCACCGGCTGGCGGGTCTGGCTGATGATCTCGTCAATCTCGTCAACGCCGAGAAAACGCGGATAGAGGATGATGGCGTCGCAGCGTAAATCGAGCAGAAACTCAATCGCCTCGCGCTCTTCGCGGGCGCTGTGTTTACCGTCCACCAGAATCAACTGGCGGCCATTTTCTTCCAGCTTTTTCGCCGCGCGCGAGAGGATTTCGCTGAAGTAGCTGCCGCTGTAGAGCGTGTTGGTGACCACCATCCCGATGCACTGGGAGGTGTTGGTCGCGAGATTGCGCGCCAGCAGATTGGGCCGGTAGCCGGTCGCGTCGATAGCTTCGAACACCTGTTTGCGCGTCTCTTCGCTCACATACCCTTTGCCGGAGAGCACGCGAGACACGGTGGCCTTAGAGACGCCCGCTTTTTTGGCCACTTCCTGCATTGTCGACATGTTATCCCTCCGGCTCGGCTTAATTGCCGCACATTCTACACATTTCCCGGTAAGGCGGCAGGAGATCGCGCACGCTTACGCGCGCCTCATGGCGATCCGCATCACAGATTTTAAAGCCCGATTAAATTTCAGTTGATCTGTTTTATGACCGCAACCACTCTAATGTGGAACCGGTTACCTATTACATCATCCTGTCAGTGCGACGCGGCGTTTAGCGCCATAACGCATGGCAAGTACCTGAATTTAAAATAATAAACGCGCAGAAGCAGCTCTGGTGCCACGGCGTGTGATAACGAGAGAGTTCACCATCATGTCAAAGAATTACGTAGCGCTGGCAGGCGCGGTCGTCGAGGCGATTGGCGGTGGCGGTAACGTGGCGGCGGTCACGCACTGCATGACGCGCCTGCGCTTTGTGCTGAACGATGACAGCGCCGTGGACATGGCGCGCCTTAAAGCCATTCCCGGCGTGCTCGGCGTGGTGCGCAATGAGAACCAGTGCCAGGTCATCATCGGCAACACGGTGTCGCAGGCGTATGCCGAAGTCCTGAAACTGCTGCCGGAGGGCGCGCGGGTTGAACGCGCGCTGCCGCGTAACGACAAAATCACCCTGCGGCGCATCGGCGCGGGCATTCTCGACGCGCTAATTGGCACTATGTCGCCGCTTATCCCGGCGATTATCGGCGGTTCGATGGTCAAACTGCTGGCGATGGTGCTGGAGATGTCGGGCGTGGTGGAGAAGGGCGCGCCGACGCTTACCATTCTCAACGTGATTGGCGATGGCGCGTTTTTCTTCCTGCCGATCATGGTGGCCGCCTCGGCCGCGTTGAAATTCAAAACCAATATGTCGCTGGCGATAGCCATTGCGGGCGTGCTGGTGCACCCGAACTTCGTTGACCTGATGGCCAAAGCCGCGCAGGGGCAACCGGTGGATTTCATTGGCATTCCGGTCACCGCGGTAAAATATACCTATACCGTGATCCCGGCGCTCTGCATGACCTGGATACTCTCCTATATTGAACGTTGGGTGGACAAAATCACGCCAGCGGTGACCAAGAACTTCCTGAAACCGATGCTGATTGTGCTGATCGCTGCGCCCATCGCCATCATGCTGATTGGCCCGATTGGTATCTGGATTGGCAGCGGCATTTCGTCGGTGGTGTACACCATCCACAGCTATCTGGGCTGGCTGTCGGTAGCGATTATGGGCGCGCTCTGGCCGCTGTTAGTCATTACCGGAATGCACCGCGTGTTTACGCCGACCATCATCCAGACCATCGCCGAAACCGGCAAAGAGGGCATGGTGATGCCGTCGGAAATCGGGGCCAACCTGTCGCTCGGCGGGTCGTCGCTGGCGGTCGCGTGGCGCACCCGCAACCCGGAACTGCGCCAGACGGCGCTGGCCGCGGCAGCATCCGCCATTGTGGCGGGCATTTCAGAGCCCGCGCTGTACGGCGTGGCGGTGCGGCTGAAGCGCCCGCTGGTGGCGAGCCTGATTAGCGGCTTCGTCTGCGGCGCGGTGGCGGGCCTGGCCGGGCTTGCGAGCCACTCGATGGCCGCGCCGGGGCTGTTTACCAGCGTGCAGTTTTTCGATCCGGCCAACCCGATGACGATTGTCTGGGTCTTTGGGGTGATGGCGCTGGCGGTGGTGCTGTCGTTTATCCTGACGCTGGTGCTGGGCTTTGAGGATATTCCCGTCGAAGCACCCGAACCCGCCCGCGATAACCCGCAGCCTGCGGCTTTCACCGCGCAGGCGCCCGCAGTAAAACCGAATTAATCAGAGGACGCGTATGGATAACAACACTTTTCCAGAAGGATTTTTATGGGGCGGCGCGATTGCGGCAAACCAGGCGGAAGGCGCGTGGCGCGAGGGCGGCAAAGGGCCAGCCACGGTCGATATGCTGCCGCACGGCCCGAATCGTCTGGCGGTAAAGCTTGGGCTCGATAAGCGCACCGGCTGGCGCGACGATGAATTTTACCCAAGCCACGAGGCGATCGATTTTTATCACCGCTATAAAGAAGATATCGCGCTGATGGCCGAGATGGGCTTTACGGTATTTCGCACATCGATCGCCTGGAGCCGTCTCTACCCGAACGGCGATGAACAGACGCCGAACGAAGAGGGCATCGCGTTTTATCGCGCGCTGTTCAGCGAGTGCAAAAAATACAACATCGAGCCGCTGGTGACGTTGTGCCACTTCGACGTGCCGATGCACCTGGTGACCGAATATGGCTCGTGGCGCAGCCGTAAAATGGTGGAGTTTTTCACCCGCTACGCGCGCACCTGTTTTGAAGCGTTCGACGGGCTGGTGAAATACTGGCTCACGTTCAACGAGATCAACATTCTGCTGCACAGCCCGTTCTCCGGCGCTGGCCTGGCGTTTGAGCCGGGCGAAAACCATGAGCAGGTGAAATACCAGGCCGCGCACCACGAGCTTATCGCCAGCGCTATCGCCACCCGTATCGCGCATGAAGTGAACCCGCAAAACCAGGTGGGCTGCATGCTGGCGGGCGGTAACTTCTACCCTTACTCCTGCAAGCCGGAAGATGTCTGGGCGGCGCTGGAGAAAGACCGCGAAAATCTGTTTTTCATCGACGTGCAGGCGCGCGGGGCGTACCCGGCCTATACGCAGCGCCTGTTCCGTGAAAAAGGCATCGTGATTGAAAAAGCGCCGGAAGATGATGAGATCCTTAAAGATACTGTCGATTTCGTCTCTTTTAGCTACTACGCCTCGCGCTGCGCCTCGGCGGATATGAACAGCCAGGTGACGAGTGCGGCGAACATCGTGAAATCGCTCAAAAACCCGTATATCGAGGCGAGCGAATGGGGCTGGGGGATCGATCCTCTGGGGCTGCGCATCACCATGAACATGATGTATGACCGCTACCAGAAACCGCTGTTCCTGGTGGAGAACGGCCTTGGCGCGAAAGACGCGTTTAATGAAAACGGCGAAATCGAAGATGACTACCGCATCAGTTATCTGCGCGAGCACATCCGCGCGATGCGCGAAGCCATCGAAGACGGCATTCCGGTGATGGGCTACACCACCTGGGGCTGCATCGATCTGGTGTCGGCCTCCACCGGCGAGATGAGCAAGCGCTACGGCTTCGTCTGGGTGGATCGCGACGACCAGGGTCGCGGCACGCTGGAGCGTAAGCGTAAGAAATCGTTCTGGTGGTATAAAAAAGTGATCGCCAGCAACGGGGCCGATCTCGACTGATCCTGCCATCCGTTGTAACGCGCGCCGCCGTCCGGGGCGGCGCGCGTCTCCCGCCAACAGTGCAAACCGCGCCGCGTTGCACAATCGCAGGGCGTTGTTTCTCTGCTGATGCCGGATATATCCGTCATTTCGCCCGCCGATTCCTGGCACATAACTTGCTGAATCTCTGTCCACCCGCGTTTTATCTTTCGCAGAGGAGTCGTTATGTCAGCCAACACCGAATTCCCGTTAAGCGAGGCACCCGCCGCCGGGCGCAAAGGCCTGCTCTCCATTTCTATGGTGCTGTTCAGCTTTACCTTTTTCACCGGCACGATGTTCGCAGGCGGCAAGCTCGGCGTCGCGTTTCCGATTGTCGAGATGCTCTGGATAGCCACTATCGGCAACCTGTTGCTGGCGCTCTATGCGGCGGCGCTTGCCTGGATAGCCGCCCGCAGCGGGCTTAACACGGTGCTGATGGGCCGCTTCTGTTTTGGTGAGAAGGGCAGCAAGCTCTCCGATTTCCTGCTCGGCTTCGCGGAGCTGGGCTGGTACGCGTGGGGCACCGCCACGGTCGCCATCACGCTCGTTAAATTACTGGCGCTGCCGGAATGGCTCACCACGCCGCTGATGGTGTTCTTCGGCCTCGCGTTTTGCGTCACGGCGCTGGTGGGTTATCGCGGGCTGGATCTGCTCTCGCGCGTTTCGGTGCCGCTGATGTTTATTCTGCTGGTGGCCTCAATGTGGATTGCGACCCGCCACGCGGGCGGCTGGCAGGCGATGCAGCGCATTGAACCCACCGAAACCCTGGGCTGGTCTGCGGCTATCACCATGGTGTTCGGCACGTTTGCGAGCGGCGCGACCCAGGCCACCAACTGGACGCGCATGGCGCGCAGCAGCGGCACCGCCATTACCGGCAGCCTGATTAGCTTTCTCATCGGCAACGGGCTGATGGTGGTCGCAGGCGCATGGTGCGCGGTGGTCTATCAGCAGGCGGATATCGTGGCGGTCATGACGCTGCAGGGGCTGTCGGTGGCGGCGGTTATCATGTTGTGTCTGAATCTGTGGACCATTCAGGGGCCGACGATTTATAACGTTTCTGCTGCCGCCTGCCATTTACTGCGCAGCGAGCGTCGCCGCACGCTCACCGTCGCGAGCGCGGGCATCGGCATTTTGCTGGCCATCGGCGGGATGTATGAGCTGCTGATCCCGTTTCTGGTGCTGCTCGGCAGCATTATTCCGCCAGTCGGCGGGGTGATTATCGCCGACTATGTGTTTCACCGCCGCGGGCGTTATCCGGCGCTCAGCGAGGCCCGCCTGCCGCGCTTTAACTATGCCGGGCTTGCCGCTTATTCGCTCGGCGCGCTGACCGCGTACTTTTCACCGTGGGTCGCCCCGCTGGTGGGTATCGCGGTGTCGGCGGCGAGCTATCTTCTGTTTGTGCGCCTGGCGCGCGGGCGGGAACAGCGTCGTGCGCTGGCACAGCCGCAGCCGTGAGCCACACTCACCGTCTTACTCAAAGGAGCCGTTATGAATATCGTTAATGCCCGTTTACGCCGCCGCGAAGGCTGGTTCACGCTCGTGCTGGATGACGGGATCATTAAAGCCATTACGCCGCAGTCGGCGATGCAGGCACCCCATGAAGGCGACCTGGACGCGCAGGGCGGGCTGGTTATTCCGCCGCTGGTGGAGCCGCATATTCATCTGGACGCCACCCTGACGGCGGGCGAGCCTGCGTGGAACATGAGCGGCACGCTGTTTGAAGGCATCGAGCGCTGGGGCCAGCGCAAAGCCACCATCACTCATGAGGACACCAAACGCCGCGCGCACGCGACCATCGGCATGCTGCGCGACCACGGCATTCAGCACGTGCGCACCCATGTGGATGTGACCGACCCGACGCTCGCCGCGCTGAAAGCGATGCTGGAAGTGAAAGACGAGGCGCGCGGCCTGATTGATCTGCAAATCGTCGCGTTCCCGCAGGAGGGCATTGAGTCCTTCCCGCAGGGGCGGGCGCTGATGGAGCAGGCGGTGGAGATGGGCGCGGATGTGGTCGGCGGCATTCCGCATTTTGAAAACACCCGCGAGCAGGGCGTCAGCTCGGTGAAATTCCTGATGGATCTGGCCGAGCGCACCGGCTGCCTTGTGGACGTGCATTGCGATGAAACCGACGACGCGCAGTCGCGCTTCCTGGAGGTGCTGGCGGAGGAGACGCGCGTGCGCGGCATGGGCGCGCGGGTGACGGCGAGCCACACGGTGGCGATGGGCTCTTATGATAACGCCTACTGCTCAAAGCTGTTCCGCCTGCTCAAACGCGCTGGCTTAAGCTTCGTCTCCTGCCCGACGGAAAGCATTCATCTGCAGGGGCGTTTCGATACCTGGCCGAAGCGTCGCGGCGTGACGCGCGTGGCGGAGCTGGACCGCGCCGGGCTAAACGTCTGCTTCGGGCAGGATTCGATTAAAGATCCCTGGTATCCGCTTGGCAACGGCAACATTCTGCGCGTGCTCGACGCCGGGCTGCATATCTGTCACATGATGGGTTATGAGGATCTCAAGCACAGCCTGGATTTTGTCACCGATAACAGCGCGCGTGCCATGAACCTCGGCGATAACTACGGGCTCTGTGAAGGGCGTCCGGCGAATCTGGTGGTGCTCGACGCGCCGGATGATTACGAAGTGGTGCGCCGCCAGGCGAAGGCGCGTTATTCCGTGCGCCACGGCAAGGTGATTCTGCGCCGGGAGCCGGAAACGCTGCATTATGCGTAAAAGAATGTCTGCCCGGCAGTGCCGGTCACGATCTCTTCATTTCATTAGCGCCTGCGGGCGCTTTTTTATTGCTTACGGCTGGCATTAATATGAATAAATGCAACGTGGTTATTTTTCACTCTTTTTTAAGAAACATCCTAAAACGCTGAAAATGCGCCATAGGCTTTTTTGATTTTTATTTATGCATAATTAAGAAATGCGTCGTAAATATTATGTCTGGTAGTTTTAGGTGTTTATATTTTCATCAAAATACTATTTATCTGCTTATAGTTCATTGATGGTAATCGGTTAATTTTACATGGGTTTCTGGAAACCCGAGAAATAAGCGAAGCGGCAAAAATTGCCGATATTCGGTGAGTTGATGCGCACCGCGATTTTTTAACTGCCTGAAACCACAAAACCGATAGAAAAATAGTATGACGTAGCTCACCTTTTTAAATTTTGACCCTCTTTATTGGCACTGGCGCAAATAAATAAATTCTGCTTAACATTGATATTCGCAGCGGCCGCCGTGGCCGCGCGCAATACCTATGACAATAAGGGCCGGCGCGTCTGGCCCCTTGCAAACTCACAATCAATGGACGGTCTCTGGGATGATTAACAGAAGCAGAGCAGCAGAACCTGTTCAGGCGGGATTTTCGCCTGTGCGGGGCGGGCGTCGTATTCGCATGAGCGCGGTGGCGATAGCGTTAGGTCTGGCCGGTATCGGGCAGGCGGCGGCGAGTAATTATATTGAGCAGGGCAAAGCGGGCGATGCCGCCAGCTGGCGCAGCAGCGAATTTAATGCGGAGTGGGGGCTTGGCGCTATTCACGCCGATGAAGCCTACGCGGCGGGATATACCGGGAAAGGCATTAAGCTCGGTATTTTCGATCAGCCGGTTTATGCAAAGCACCCGGAATTCTCCGGCACCGATAAAGTCATTAACCTCGTCACCGAAGGGATCCGCGAATATACCGACCCGTATATTCCGGTGAAAAAAGGCGACCCTTTCCGCTATGACGGTACGCCGTCTGTGGATTCCGATGGCGAGCTGGGCGCGCACGGCACCCACGTTGGCGGTATTGCGGCAGGCAGCCGCGATGGCGGGCCGATGCACGGCGTCGCATTTAACGCGCAAATTATCAGTGCTGAAAACGGCGACCCTGGCCCGGAAGACGGGATTATTCTCGGCAACGACGGCGCGGTGTATGAGGCGGGCTGGCACGCGCTGATGGACAGCGGCGCGCGCATTATTAACAACAGCTGGGGCATCGGCATCACCGAGAAATTCGATCAGGGCGGAAAAGATCCGGCCTATCCGCACTTCACCGTGTCTGACGCCCAGGCGCAGTTCGATCAGATCAAACAGATCCTCGGCACCAAACCGGGCGGCGCGTATCAGGGCGCTATCGACGCGGCCCGCAGCGGCATCGTCACCATTTTCGCCGCCGGTAACGACTACAACCTCAACAACCCGGACGCGATGGCGGGCCTCGCTTACTTTGTGCCGGATATCGCGCCGAACTGGCTCTCTGTCGCGAGCGTGATGAAAGATCCGGCCTCCGCCAACAGCGTGCCGTACACCATCAGTACGTTCTCCTCCCGCTGTGGCTACACCGCAAGTTTCTGCGTTTCGGCACCGGGCAGCCGGATTTACAGCTCGGTGATTGAGGGCAACAGCCTGGAGACGCTGACCACCGATTACGCCAACTACAGCGGCACCTCCATGGCCGCCCCGCACGTGGCGGGCAGCGTGGCGGTGCTGATGGAGCGCTTCCCGTACATGACGGGCGAGCAGATAGCCCAGGTGCTGAAAACCACGACCGTGGATATGGGCGATCCGGGCATCGATGCGCTTTACGGCTGGGGGATGATCGATCTCAGCAAGGCGATCCACGGGCCGGGCATGTTCTACACCGTGGACGATATTCCTGAAGAATTCCGCGTGCCGGACCCGGATGGCGTTGCCTACGGATCCTCGCAATTTATCGCCGATATTCCGGGCATCGGCGAAGAAGTGGAAGCAGGTACCAAACTGGCGCGCACCTGTAGCGATATTCAGTGCGCGATGGATGTCTGGTCGAACGATATCTCCGGCCACGGCGGCCTGACCAAACAGGGCGCGGGCGCGCTGTGGCTCACCGGCACCAGCACCTACTCCGGCCCGACGCTGGTTAACGACGGCCTGCTGGTGGTTAACGGCTCCGTGACCTCTGACGTCACCGTGCAGCAGCAGGGCGTGCTGGCGGGTAACGGTACGGTCGGCTCGCTGACGGCGGCGCGCGGCGGTACGGTTGCGCCGGGTAACTCCATCGGCACGCTGAATGTGAATGGCGACGTGACGTTCCAGCCAGGCTCGCGCTACGCGGTGGAAGTGTCGCCGGACGGGCGCAGCGATGTGATTAACGCCACGGGCGCTATCGCGCTGAACGGCGGTGAAGTCGCGGTATCGCTTGAGAACAGCAGCAATCTGCTAAGCCAGGCGGAAGTGCGCAGCCTGCTCGGCCAGCAGTACAACATCCTGTCGGCGGCGGACGGCATTACCGGCCAGTTCGACAGCGTGGCACCGGATTATCTGTTCCTCGGCACTTCGCTCGGCTATACGGGCGGCCAGGTGACGCTGGATGTGGCGCGTAACGACACCACGTTTGCGAGCATCGCGGATACCGCCAATGGCCGTGCGGTCGCTGGCGCGCTGGAAACGCTCGGCGCGGGCAACCCGCTGTATGAGAGCCTGCTTTCGACCGGTTCGGTAGCGCAGGCGCGTCAGGCGTTCCGCCAGCTGGGCGGCCAGATCCACGCGGATATCGCCTCGGCGCAGATCAACGACAGCCGCTACCTGCGCGATACGCTGAACGAGCGTCTGCGTCAGGCCGAAGGGCTGACCAGCGTTTCGCCGGTGGCTGCCGATGATGGCGGCGCGTGGGCGAAGCTGTTAGGCGCATGGGATCACGCCTCCGGCGATCAAAGCGCGACGGGCTATCAGGCCTCGACCTACGGCGTGCTGCTGGGGCTCGATTCCGCTTATGCCGACGACTGGCGCATGGGCGTGGCGACCGGCTACACCCGCACGTCGCTTGACGGCGGTTATGGCTCCAGTGCGGACAGCGACAACTACCATCTGGCGGTCTACGGCGGCAAACAGCTCGGCGAGCTGGCGCTGCGTGCAGGCGCGGGTTACACCTGGCACCGTTTCGACACCAGCCGTTCCGTCCGCTTTGGTTCGCAGTCTGACCGTGCTGACGCGAAATATAACGCGCGTACCGAGCAGTTCTTCGCCGAAGCGGGTTATCAGCTGGCGGCGGGTATGGTAAACGTCGAGCCGTTTGCGAATGTCTCTTACGTGAACTTTGAGAACAACCGCATTAACGAGCAGGGCGGTGCGACGGCGCTGCATGGCGACAAGCAGCATACCGACGCCACGTTCTCCACGCTGGGCCTGCGCTCCGGGCTTGAGTGGGACGCTACCGCGGAAACGACCGTGGCGCTGCGCGGCGAAGTGGGCTGGCAGCATCAGTATGGCGAGCTCGATCGCGCCACCGGCCTGAAATTCCGGGGCAGCAGCACGCCGTTTGTCACCAACAGCGTGTCAGCCTCACGCGACGGCACGGTGCTGAAAGCGAGCGCGGAAGTCGCGGCGAACCGCAACGCGCATCTGTCGCTCGGCTACAGCGGGCTGATTTCCGATAACTATCAGGACAACAGCGTCAACGCGGGCTTTAGCTGGAATTTCTGATAACCCGGCATCGCGTGTAGTCATTTTGCAGTCATAAATAAAGGCGCCTGCCTGGGCGCCTTTACTGTTTAAAACATGCACAATGATAAATCACTATGCACATGCATGACGATGTTTTCCGGTATATTGCCTGCTAACGATACGGTTAGTGAAGGAACGCAGAGATGAGCACGGAGAGTGACAAGTTAAAATTACTGGCAAAGCGAGTCGGGAAATATTTCGTCGCGTTATTACCTTATTCAACCCTGTTATCTGGTGCGATTATCTGGAGTTATCTGACGAGTATTGGACGGCTCGATCTTCTGATGGGGGCGTTTTCTTTTGATATTGGTCTGGTCTCGCTTCTGATCTCCGCTGCCGTGTTTTCACTGGCGACGGCACTTACGCTGGTGCTGCCCAGTGCGATTTTACTGGCACACCGCGAAATTAATCCTGGCGATCCTGAGCGTTATTTTAATAAAGGATTGCCGTGGATCTGCTTTTCTGTCTCGTTTTTTTATCTGACGCTTGTCTTTCTGCCGCACACAACGCTTGTGAAAAAACTGACGGGGGACTATGCCTTTAGCGTTGAAAAAATACTGCTCATTACTGCTCTCTTCGCAACCTTACTGGTTATCTGTTTCAACTTCGGTTTTCTTCTTCGCCCCCTGAAACCTGGCAAATGGCAACGAGTGTGGCTGGTTTTAATGTGGACGGGAGTCTTGATCGCCAATACGTTTTTTATCCTGTTACCAGGATTATCCATATCGATACCTGCGGGCTTTCTTATTCACTCCAGCCGCGGTGAAGGTTCATGGGCTGTGGTATTCGCATGGGTGTTTATCAGCCTGTTCTCCTTGCTGGCATTTTTGCCTGCTATCGTGCATTACTCGCAAAAAAGTGACGCTCAAAATAACAGCGGGGCTATTAAAAACTTTTTTGTGACGGCCTTTATTGCCGTCGTCTTTATCGTTCTGCTTTTTCCGACCCTCTGGAGTACGCTTGTTTTTGGCTCGCTGGTCTCGATTGGTCTGGTTGATACGCAGCCGCATTACTACCGGGTCGATGACGAAAAATTCTCACCAGCGCTGTTTCCGCAAACCGTCTGGCAGACGCAGGAAATGCCGGGCCGCGATGAAAAAGCCTTTTTTATCCGCGGTGTAAATCTGTTTTCCACCGGCAGTGTCAATCTCATCTGCCCGGCTTATATTGTCAAACTGCGCGCGCAGGCCACGGCACGCGACTACGCGAATTTCATCCCCGGCAATAACGAAGCCTCGGTACGCTATTTCCGCCAGATGATGAAAGGCTGTGTCGCCTTTGAAACGGGCGAGATCCGCCGGTGGGATACGCTGTTTGGCGCGAATGGCGCGATTAAAAAATAAATGCCTTTGAGGGAAAGCAGGGAACGTCTCTGTTTTTCTCTCTTCTCCCACTTTCGAGCAAACCGCTAACGTTTTGCGCTTAGGCATTATTTTGTCATGCTGAAATCAGAAATTAAGCGGCGCTTAATTTGTATTCTCGCAAGTCACAATATGAGCTGCGTCACACACTGCGTATTTATGGCGATTTCCCCACCAAAGTTAGTACAAAAATCGGGCCTGAGCGGGGCTTATCCTTATAAAGTTTTTGGGTTTAATGCCGAAACTCTCTCCATCTGTCGTATCGGGAAGAGAAACCATGTTAAACCGCATCAAAGTTGTAACCAGTTTGCTGTTTGTTCTGGCCCTGTTTGGTCTGTTGCAAATGGCTTCCGGTGGCCTGTTCTTTAATGCCATCAAAAGTGACAAGGAAAATTTCACCGTTCTGCAAACCATCCGTCAGCAGCAGTCCACGCTGAATGGCAGCTGGGTTGCGCTGATTCAGACCCGTAACACCTTAAACCGCGCCGGTATCCGTCACATGATGGATGCGAACAACATCGGCAGCGGCGCGACGGTGCAGGAGCTGATGCAAATCGCCAGCAGCTCGCTGAAACAGGCGGAAACGCACTGGGCGGATTACCAGGCGCTGCTGCGCGATCCGCGTCAGAGCGAAGAGTACGCGCAGGAAATTAAGCGTAACTACGACATCTACCACGGTGCGCTGGCGGAGCTGATTCAGCTGCTCGCGGCCGGGAAAATCAACGAATTCTTTGACCAGCCGACCCAGAAATATCAGGACGGTTTCGAAAAAGCCTATACCGATTACATGACGCAGAACGACCGCTTGTATGACATCGCCGTGGAAGGTAGCAACAGCTCCTACAGCATGGCTATCTGGATCCTGATTGGCGTGCTGGCCGTAGTGCTGGGCGTGATTGTTTGCGTCTGGTTCGGTATCCAGAACACTCTTATCACCCCGCTGAACCGCATTATTGAGAGCATTCGCCATATCGCGAGCGGTGACCTGGCGCGTCAGATTGACGTCGACGGCACGAACGAAATGGGCCAGCTGGCCGCCAGCATTAAACATATGCAGGGCGAGCTGGTGCGTACCGTGGGGGAAGTCCGTAACGGTGCCGATGCCATTTACAGCGGCGCGAGCGAAATTTCCGCCGGTAACAACGATCTCTCTTCCCGTACCGAAGAGCAGGCCGCGTCTCTCGAAGAGACCGCCGCCAGCATGGAAGAGCTGACCGCCACCGTGAAACAGAACGCCGAAAACGCCCGTCAGGCGAGCCAGCTTGCGCTGAGCGCGTCGGAAACCGCGCAGAAAGGCGGCAAAGTGGTGGATAACGTAGTGCAGACGATGCGCGACATCGCAGGCAGCTCCCAGAAAATCGCCGATATCACAAGCGTGATTGACGGCATCGCCTTCCAGACTAACATCCTGGCGCTGAACGCCGCGGTAGAAGCCGCGCGGGCAGGCGAACAGGGCCGCGGCTTCGCCGTGGTGGCCGGTGAAGTGCGTAACCTGGCGCAGCGTAGCGCCCAGGCCGCGAAAGAGATCAAAGGCCTTATCGAAGACTCCGTCAGCAAAGTGGACGTGGGCTCGACGCTGGTGGAAAGCGCCGGTGAAACCATGGGCGAAATTGTCAGCGCGGTGACCCGCGTGACCGACATCATGGGCGAAATCGCCTCGGCCTCTGACGAGCAGAGCCGCGGTATCGACCAGGTGGGCCTGGCCGTCGCCGAGATGGACCGCGTGACCCAGCAGAACGCCTCGCTGGTGGAGCAATCCGCCGCCGCCGCCGCCGCGCTTGAAGAGCAGGCGAGCCGCCTGACGCAGTCCGTCGCCGTGTTCCGCATCAGCCAGAGCGCGCAGGACAAGCCGCGTAGCGTAAGCCCGGTACAAGCAAGCGTCGCGCCGGTCGTCACCGCAAAGCCGGTGGTGGCCCAGGGCAGCGATAACTGGGAAACGTTCTAAGCGGTTCGTTTTTACCTGAAAAGCCCCCGTCGCTCACGCGGCGGGGGCTTTTTTATGGTCAGCGTTCATCCCCCGAACAGGCGGCTGAAAACCGTCACCCGCGCTGATGCATTTATATTAAGAATCGGTTAACGGCTTCTATAATTTATCTGTCAGTAAAATAACCAAACCGGGGCGTCTTTCTTACGCAGGCACGCCATATCATCTTCGGCCCTTTTTTTAACGAACGGGATCCTCTGTGCGCATCGCAACGATGACTAACATTGCCTATGGCGCAACGGTAGCGCTCACCCTGATTTCCGGGGTCGTGCTGATGATGGCCTCCGGCGCCGACAAGGCGGAGCGGGCGGCTGTGCGCCAGAGCGCGGCATACGACAGCCTGACGGAAACGGTAGAACAGGAGACTTACGCGCTCACCGAGCTGGCGCGTGTTTACGTAGTGGATCGCAGAACGCAGGATCTGACGGCCTGGCAGGCGAAACTAGCGCAGGACAATAAAGATGAAGCGCATCTGGCGCGGCTGCGGGATCTGGGCGCTACGCCTGAGGAGTTAGAGCATCTGCGCCAGGGCATGGCGGTTGCGCATGCCCTGGAGCAGGAGCAGCAGCAGGCGATCGAGGCTGTGGCGCACGGCGATAACGCACGCGCGCTGCAACTGCTGTTTGGCGTGAATTATGAGCATGAACTCGACCGGGTGGATCTGCAGTTCGCGCAATTTCGCAGCCTGCTTGATTATCGGACCGGCATGTCGATTAAGGCTGCGACCGACGCCTCACTGCGGCTGCGCACGCTGTCGGAAATTATGGTCGGCCTCACCGCGCTGCTGTTTCTCTTTGTCCTCGGGTTTATTCTCAAACGCCGTATTTTGCGGCCGGTCGTGAAGCTGAGCGATGTGGTCAACCGGCTGGCGACGCAGGATTACGAAGTGGAAGCGCCGCTGTTGCAGCAGGTGGATGAGATTGGCGACATGGCGCAGGCTATCCATGTATTTCGCGAAAACGGGCTGGCGCGCCAGCGCCTTGAGCGGGAGCGCGATGCCGACTGGGCCATCCGGGGATTATTGTCACGCATGACCCAGCGGTTACAGGGGAGTGAATCACGCGGCGATATTATCGAGCTGGTCCGGCTGTTTGCACCGCAAATTGCGCCGGGGCTCGCGGGCAGGCTCTATGTGCTGGATACGCGCGATCATCTGATGGTGTGCGCCGCTCGCTGGCCTGAAAATTCTGGCGGCGACAGCGCGTTTACGCCGGACGAATGCTGGGCGCTGCGGCGCGGGCAGATGCACAGCCCTGACCGTGATCTGGTGGATATTCCCTGCAAGCATCTGCCGCCTGCCGCTGCCTTGCGGGCCATCTGCGTGCCGCTGATTGCCCAGAATGAAACCATCGGGCTGCTGTCGTTTGAAAAAATCAGCGAGGAGCTTGAGCCGCCTTACGTTTATCTGGAACTGATGGCCGAGACGCTGGCGCTGGCGCTCGCCAACCAGAAGCTGCGCGATGAGTTGACCGAAAAAGCGATGTTCGATTCGCTGACGGGCTTGCGCAACCGCTATCACCTGGAAGACGCGCTGTACGCCTGCATCAGTCAGGCGGAGATGACCGGCTCGCCGGTAAGCTGCCTGATGATTGATATCGATCACTTCAAATCGCTTAACGACCAGTACGGGCATGACGCGGGCGATGCGGTGCTGAAAGAAGTGGCGCGGACGATTCGCGCTGTGCCGGGCGAGACGGCGCAGGTGTTTCGCTACGGCGGCGAAGAGTTTCTGATGCTACTGCCCGGTATGCCACAGGCGCAGGCTCATGCGCTGGCCACGCGTATTCTGACGCAGGTCAGTGAGTTATCGCTGCGCTATAACGGCCTTGAGATTGGCCCGGTGTCGGTCTCCATCGGCCTCGCCACCTGGCCCGATCACGCGCGGCGCGAGAGCCTGATAAAAAATGCCGATATTGCGCTTTATCTTGCCAAAGAGATGGGCCGCTCGCGCATCGTGGTGGCGAACCGGCTGAAGCCGAGCGCCTGACGGCGCGGCGGCGCAACGGCGGCAAATAGGGTGCGGGTCATCCGCGGTAGTGGCTGCCGTTTCGCAAATCGCCCGTTTTTCCTCCTATACTCATCCGTTTACCTCAATATATTTTCTGGCAGAATGCTTCCCTTACACTGGCGGGCGCGCTGCTACTGACGCGGAGGCGGAACATGAAATTTCCTGGTATCCCTGAAAACGAAGAAGCGCGGCTGAAGTCGCTGTATATGATGGATCTGCTTGATACCAGGGATGACGAGCGTTTTGAGCGCCTGACGCGGGTGGCGAAAAAACTGTTCCGGGTGCCGGTGGCGCTGATTAGCCTGCTCGATCGCAACCGTCAGTGGCTGCTGGCCTGCCAGGGACTGAACACGCGCGAAACCACGCGCGACGTCTCATTTTGCGGGCATGCGATTTTGCAGGAAGGGCCGTTTATCGTAAATGACGCCCGCCTGGATGAGCGTTTTCACGATAACCCGCTGGTCACCGGCGAGCCGTTTATCCGTTTTTATGCGGGTTACCCGGTGCGGTTGCCGGATGGCGCGGTGGTCGGCACGCTTTGTATTATCGACGGCACGCCGCGCGATTTCAGCGATGACGATATCACGACGCTGAAAGACCTGGCGTTTATCGTTGAAGATGAGTTTCACGTGATTAGCATGGCGATGACCGACAGCCTGACCGGTATTCCGAACCGCCGCGGTTTTTATCGCAGCGGCGAGCGGCGTTTTCGTGCCCTGAAGGAGAATCCCGAGCCGTTCAGCATTCTCTATTTCGATCTCGACCGCTTTAAGCCGATTAACGATTTGTGGGGCCACGCGGAAGGCGATGAGGTGCTGAAAGTGTTCGCCAGCCAGTTGCGTGAGCATCTGGGCCCGAAAGATATCGCCGGGCGGCTGGGTGGCGATGAGTTCGCGGTACTCCTGGCCCGGGAAAGCGACACGCAGCCGTTTCTGAACAATCTGCGCGCGAGCCTGGACGCGCATAACCAGCGCGCCGGTAAGCCTTATAACATCAACTACTCGTACGGAATGCTCCATCGCGATTCAGGCAATTACGACTCTTTGCTTGAGATGATCAAAGAGAGCGACAACGTGATGTATTCCGAGAAGCGCAGAAAGCGGATCGGCTAACGAGCGGGATCACCCGCTCGCGTTAATGACCTTGATGGACACCATGCCGATACCGAGACGGCGCGGCGAGTGGCCAAGAATGTTGCCTTCGTTGGTCGACTGCGGGTCTGGCGGCACAATCACCAGCGTGTTGCTGCGCGTCGGGTTTTCGAAATGCAGTGTGGTGGTGGATACCTCGTTGCCAAGCGTCAGCGTCTGTTCACTCTCGCCCACCTTCACCGGCACCGGTTTCCCGGCGTTCGGGCCAAACGCTTTGGCGGTAATGACCAGATCGAATTTCTCCGGCAGCGGCTGGTTATATTCGATTTTCACTTCTTCGCCGAGCTGTGCGTTGGACCAGCGGCCCCAGGATTCCGGGCGTGAAATGCCGGAGAACTGTTTGACCTCTTCCGGCGCGCCCGCCACGTTAAAGATAAAACTGTCGGCCTGATAGCGGATGTCGTTATCCATCACTTTGAGCGTCTCGACGTTACGCTGGTAGCGCGCGGTGTCGATAACCGTATCGCGAAACGCCGCTTTGCCCTGCCAGGTGGCTTTATCCACCCGCTGCACTTTTTGCTCACCGCCGAGCTGCCCCTGCGAGACGCAGTAGTCAGTGGAGAGCGCCAGCGCAGGTGCCCAGAGGCGCGCCATTTTGTAGCAGTTATCCACCCACAGGAAGTTATCGCGCGGAGCGAAATCCGCCAGCTGGAAGCGCAGCGGCGCAGAGTATTCGCTCTCCGGCAGCGGTTCGATACGTTTATCCGACACGCGCAGCAGCAGCGGCAGGCGGAAATGGCTTCCGGAGAAGGCGATGGTCTGTTTTTGCGTGTCGACCGTGAAGTTGTCTATTTTCGACGGGAATTTCCACAGGCTGATGATATCGGGCTTCCACGCCAGCACTTTTGATTTCATGTTCAGAAACACGGTCGAGAGCGACTGGCCGGAAAGACTGCTGCGCCCGAGCCCCAGGAAGTTGTCGCCGCCCAGCACATCGAGCACTGTCGCGCCGTTATCCATTGTATTGCGTTTCACCGCCAGCACGTCCTGCTGAGGCTGATCGCCTCGCAGAATAAAAAACAGGTTATTACGATCCTGCTTGCTGAGATATTTATAGGCGGTGTTGTTCATCGCCAGATGATCCGACGAGACCACGATGACGGTGTTTTTGAAATACGGCGACGCTTTGATTTTGTTAATAAACGCCGCGATATGCTGCTGGCTACAGGTGACCGCGCTGAAAGACTGGTTCGGTTTGCCTTCAAACGGGTAGCTCTTTCGCGTACAGGTGCGCGAGACGAAACCGTCCGGGTGGTGCGTGTCGACCGTCAGCGTAAAGAGCGAGAAACGTTTGCCCGCTTTTGAGAGCTCTTCATATTTTTTCCACGCCTGGTCCAGCACCGTGTCGTCGTAAAAGCCCCAGTCGTTGCGATAGGTTGGGTCCGCTACCGTGTTTTTCAGCTCTTCGGCACCGTAGAGATGATCGAAACCGTGGGATTTGAGGAACACGTCTTTTCCGGCAAAGCGCAGGTTAGCACCCTGGATGAAGTAGTTCTCATAGCCGGAGTTTTTGAGGATATCGCCCAGGCAGACGTTCTGCGGGAAGAAGCTCGACATAGACGCAGACGCGTTGCCCTCAAAGGGCGCAAAAAGCGGAATGCCGCACTGCGAGGCGACCATACCCGCGATGGTGTAATCGGTGCCGGGCAACTGCGCGGTATGGCTGAAATCAAGCCCTTCGTTTTTCAGCGCGCCCAGCTCCGGCGTCAGGTTCGGGAACGCCTGATCGTCAAAATAGGTGCGCTCCAGGCTTTCGCCGTAGATGTAAACGAGATTGAGCTGTGGGTTGTCGATACGCTTTTGCGGCTCTTTATAGTACGCCGCAAAGTCTGGATCGCCCTCGGCGGTCTGGGATTTTACCAGTTCGGTTATCTGGCGAAACGCCGGGCTGGCGTCCACCGAGGCCAGCGCCAGCAGCAGCGCCACGAAGCTGTAGCCGAAGTGATAAGGCAGATGGCGGCGACGGCGCAAAATCCACGTCAGCAGGCCAAAGACCGCGAGCAGCGCCGCGACCAGCCCGACACCAGGCAGGATGTATTTGCTGACGCCCGCGCCGGTGAGACTGTTGGTCAGCGTGTAGAGCACCGCGTCATTGATGCCATCGCCGGTAAAATAGTTGCTGGCAAGCAGCGTCAGATTCAGGATAACAAACAGCCCTAACACCACCAGAGTGGCGATAAACCACCAAGTGTTACGGCCCGCCTTGAAGGCGTAAATCGCCACGGAGGCGATAAAGAAAAGTATGGAAAGCCACTCTGACAACACTACATCCTCGCAGCGAAGGCGCCATGCCCGTTAGGTTAAACTGCTTTTTTAACACCGAAATATAACGCTACTGTCATACTGGTACCATTTTAGCGTCATCTTTTTATGGAGCAGTTCAGATAAGGTTTAGATATGCGGAATTATGAGCCGCGTCTCATCGCCTGTGGCGCGGGGATAGCGTCGGGCAAGGCCTGAAAATAGGTGTTTAGTAATACACAGTGAGCGGAAACGCTAAAAAGCGGATTCTTTTATGAAAATTTTATGACGGCGCAGATTTCACTGCAGAGGCGTAAAAGTAAAGCGAGACGGCAGGGAAGGGGAAGTGTCGGGGCGCAGAAAACGCGCCCCGTAAAAAGTGCGGAGTTTAGTACTCTTTACCCGTGACGCGGCTGCGGTAGCTGTCCCAGTTGAAGTTCACCCACAGGCTGTTGCCAAGGCGCATGCGATCCATCACGCGCTCGCCGAGCAGTTTGGTCATCTCTTCCATATTCTGGTTGGTCAGCATGCCGGTCGGGCGCTTGGAGGACGAGCGACGATCCACCAGCTGGTTGATGATCACTTTCTCGTAGCGCGACTCACTCTGCATGCCGATCTCGTCGATCACCAGCAGATCGACGCTGCTCAGATCTTTTAAAAGCTGCTCTTCGCTGGTTTCGCGGTTGCCGAACGTGTCTTTCATGGCGGACATGATATCGGCGACGGTAATGATCATCACCGATTTACCGCGCAGCAGCAGTTCATTACAGATGGCGGCGGCAAGATGGTTCTTGCCGGTGCCCGGTTTACCGGCGAAAACAAAGCTCGCGATGTTGCCGTCAAAAGCGTCGACATACTGGCGCGCTTTGTTGACAGCGTTCATCTGCCCGTCGTTTTCAACACGATAGTTATCGAACGAACAGTTCTGATGCAGCGGGCGAATGCCAGAGCGGTTGAAGGTGCGCTGCATTTTCATCGCGCGGTTTTCGCGCTCGATGGCCTCTGAGCGAATTCGCCCCTGCTCCTGCTGCCAGGCGATAAGCTCTTCGCCGGTTTTAAAGGCCGGCTTGACATCAGGCGGCATCAGCCGCTTCAGGCGCATCATCAGGTCAGTGACGTTTTTCATTGTTACCCTCGAAAGCCGTCAGGAATATGGTCGTCCGGCTGCGCGATGGCGTTTACATCACGCCGCGTTGATGACGTAAAGGTGGCGCGGTTCATCTGAATACTGCGCGCCAGCTTCTGCTGCCACTGGATGTGGTGGAAGACTTTGCCTTCCGCCTGCCAGTAAGCGACAAACGAGGCCAGCTCTTCGCTGGTGACCGGCTGTGCCAGCGGAATGCCCCAGAGCGCGGCCATACGCTGAAACTCCGGGTCGGGCTGCCAGCCCGGATACATGGCGAATTTGCCCATCGGCACCGGCACGGGCTGGGCGACGTCGTTTCCTTCGTCGAAAAATTGCGCTTCCAGCGCGACATCGGAGCGGGGCGCGGCGAGCTGTTTTTCCAGCGCCAGCAGTTCCGCCATGCGCGCCGGCGTCACGGCATAAAATGCGGGCGCATTGTTATCAAACACCGCCACGGCCCCACGTTCGGCGTGCGCCAGCGCGCTGCCGGGATTGCGCCGGAAGGCGTCAATATCAACGACATCAGGGGTCAGGATTCTGGAAGACATAAAACGTTCTCAATCAAAGCGTTATCAGATACTGGCGCGAAAATCGCCAGCAGAGACGATAATTCCTTCATAGTAGCATAGTCAGAGGCGGGGTTTGAGCTTATTGGCGCAGGGGATCGCACGTAAAAAAAAGAGCGCGCCATGACATCTGGCGCGCTCCGCGTACCCTGGTGAGGGCAGTTTCGTTTTTTATTTTAAGCTTCCCCGTTAGCGGGGATAGCGTCAGGCAATGATATTCAGCGTGACGTCGATGTTGCCGCGGGTCGCGTTAGAGTACGGGCAGACGATATGCGCCGCATCGACCAGTTTTTGTGCTTCTGCCGCGTCCATCCCCGGCAGGTGAATATTCAGCTTCGCTTCGATACCAAAACCGGTCGGCAGTGGGCCGATCCCGACTTCGCCTTCAATAAACGCGTCTTTCGGCATCGCGATTTTGTCGCGGGCGGAGACGAATTTCATCGCGCCCAGGAAGCAGGCGGAGTAGCCTGCGGCAAACAGCTGTTCCGGGTTGGTGACGTCGCCGCCCATGCCGCCCATCTCTTTCGGTACGCCAAGCTTTACATCCAGCACGCCGTCAGAAGAAGTGGCGCGGCCGTCGCGGCCTCCGGTGGCTTTGGCTTTGGCGCGGTAGATGACGTTTTCTAAAGACATGTAATATTCCTTATTTAAGTTTTAGGCGATTTAATCGTGCGCTACTTATTTGGTGCTTTCACGCCATCCGCAGATGGCGCTTACGACTGATTCAGATTATGGCGTAATGCTTCAAGCTGATCTTTCAGATCCAGCAAAGTCTCTTTGTCGCACGCGGTGGCGCAGAGCACCGAGCCCGGTATGTTGTGGGCTTCGGCCTTGAGCTGCCGGCCTGCGTCGGTGAGCGTGACGATCACTTGTCGTTCATCCTGACGCGAACGCTGGCGAAGCAATAAACCTGCTGTTTCCATACGCTTTAACAGCGGCGTCAGCGTGGCGGAATCCAGATAGAGCCGCTCGCCAATCTCAGAAACGGTCACGTCGTCCTTCTCCCACAGCACCAGCATCACCAGATATTGCGGGTACGTCAGCCCGAGCGGCGTCAGTAACTGGCGGTAAATTTTATGCAGCGCCAGGTTTGTCGAGTAAAGCGCGAAGCAGAGCTGATTGTCTAAGCCCAGCGAGAGCCCGTCGTGTTGTTGTGTCGTCTTCATGCTTTCAATATAGATAGTGCGCGATTTAATTGCAAGCCAGGTTTTATCTTTTGCTTTGATAGTCGTTATACGCGCGGACGTTTTCGATAGAGCCACAGGCCGGGCAGCGACAGCCCGATAGAGAGCGCGCCAACGGTGGACGCGGCTTTAAGGAAGTTGGTCACCAGCGAAACCATCAAGGCATCGGTATAGCCGAAGTGGCTGATCTTCACGGCGGATATCATGGCCGAATAGGCCGAGATGCCTGGGAACATCGGGATCACCGCGGCAACGGTAAATACTTTCGGGTGCGCCAGATACCAGCGCGACCATTGAATGCCGATGCAGCCGACCAGCATTGCCGCGAGAAACGTGCCCCATTCGATATTCAGCCCCATCATTATCATGACGGTGCGCGAACCGTGGCCGACCGCGCCCAGCAGCGCGCACCAGGGCAGGGCGCGTCGCGGCACGTTAAACACCATCGCAAAGCCCGCCGCCGGAATCGCGGAAAGCAGCATATCTTCCAGCATCAGCGTAATAATACGAATTACATCCATCCCCGCAGCCCCCATAACGCCATCGCCATAATCACGCCAATGCAGGTGGCGAGCGTCAACATACTCGCCATCGCCCAGCGGGCAAGACCGGTATTCACGTGGCCTTTAAACATATCGGCCACTGCGTTGATAAGCGGAAACCCCGGCACCAGCAGCAGGACGCTCGCGGCCATCGCCACGGTGGACGCACCTGCGAATGGCGGCAGCGCCAGCAGCAGACCAGAGACGGTAGTCGCCACAAAGGCCGTCAGACAGAAATTAATTTGCGGGTGCAGATGGCGCTGCGTCAGCGTCTGGCGCACATACATTGCCAGGGTGCTCGCGATAAACGTCACCAGCGCGCCGTCCCAACCGCCTTTATTCATTTTGCAAAAGCAGGCGCAGGAGAGCCCGACCATCAGCACCACCTGCCAGCGCGGGTAACGCAGCGGTTTTAATTGCGAAAAGCGTTTCGCGACGTCGTGCCGGTCCAGCAGCTTATGTTCAGTCATAATGACGATGTGCTGGACTTCGGTCACCATGTGCATGTTGATGCCGCGATCGATGTTTTTTCGTGTCGTCGTCAGGCAGTGATTATCTTTTATCGTGGTCAGCACAATGGCGTTAGCGGAGATAGAACTCTCCACGCTGTCCATGCCCAGCGCGCGGCCAAGCCGGGTAGTGAGTTCATCAATCAGCGCGCTCTCCGCGCCGTGCTGCAATAAAAACAGCCCGCACTGAATACACAAACGGGTCACGTCCCGCTGCGCTAAAGCATCCGCTTCCATATTCGGTCCTGGTGAGAAAAGGGGGGTGCCAGATGTCCATTATTACCATGCGCCGCCAGGCGCAGCCGTGGCGGTAGATCAAGATTGCTGCATTTTTCGGCGTGGCTTCAGGGGGTATGTGAGTGCGGGTAGCCAATCTCGTTCCGCAGAAAACAATCGAGGCGGGTGCTGTTATCACAGTTAATTAATGTCGTACTGGCGGAGCCGCCAAATTAATTAAACAGGTATTTATATTGTGTCTATAAATAGACATTTTTTATCTTTTTACTATGAGAATATCCTTTAAACCGAGGTGGCGTATTTTTAGCCTTGTTTGTCGTTGACAGTAAAATAAAGGGTTCATAGAATGCCGATGTTTTGTCGGGCAGAAAATTCTTTATGTCCACTTATATACATTATCTGCTAACGCGGTCTGCGTTTTTTTCTTGATTTAGATTTTGAAATTTATTTTTACGTTATTACATAAGTTGGTTTTGAAATTTGTTTGGCCGGAAGGATATAACCGGAGGAAATATGTTACCAGGACGTTGCAGACTAGGCATTATCATTAGCCAAACCCCCGTGATGCATACCGGGCTGGAGACCATTATGCGTCACCATTTTCCGGAAACCGAACTTTATCACTACAACAGCAGCGCAGAAATAACGCTGCCGCTACTAAACCCCATCGACATGGTGCTGGCAGAACTGCCCTGTGCGCCAGAGGACGCCCGTCGCGAGTGCGAAGCGTATTACTCCCTGGTGGCGCAAGCGCCAGGCGTACACTGGATTTTTCTTGTGCCTGCGGCATCATTCAATATGGCGGTGCAGTTACTGATGCGCCCGGAAACCACGCTGCTTTCAACGGCGGAACCGGTGGAAGGTGTCGTTAATGCTGTACGACTTGGCCGTGAAAAAGCCGAGAGGGTCAGCCAGATGTTAGTCACGCCGCGCCAGGCGCAGGAGAAAGAGCCTGCGTCCAGCGTGATGCTTACTACGTCGGAAAAACAGGTATTACGGTTGCTCGGTAAAGGCTGGGGAATTAATCAAATCGCCCAGATGCTGAAAAAAAGTAATAAAACCATTAGCGCGCAGAAAAACAGTGCCATGCGACGCTTATCTCTGCGCGGCAATGCTGAAATGTATGCATGGATAAGCAGCTTACAGGGTTTAAAGGAATTAAATTTGCTTTCATTACATAAGGAACAGGCTGAATGGAACACGGAGTCGAAAAACGAAACATTGCGCTAATCGAAAAATGCGTAATGAGCGGCGAGGGAATACGTTCGCTGCTACAGGGAAATAATTCGACGTCATGCCGCCTGGAAATATTTTCCGACCATCACGCGTTTATTGAGGCACTGACGAAACGGAATTTTTCCGCCGTTATCTTTTCGCTTGAAGGTACGCGCGAGCACAGGCGCGACTGTCTGCAGTTCGTCAGTGAAATGGCGAAAGCCTGGCCGCGTATGAAGCGTATTGTGATGGTAAATAACGTCAATGAGGCAAAACTGATAAGCCAGCTTTCTCCGACGCCACTGCAGGGGATTATTGATAAGTCGGAAACGCTGGCGCGCTTTACGGATGAACTGATGTCCGCGATGAGCGACTCCATCCGTGTGAGCGAATCGCCTAATAAAATCTGGTATGCCACGCAGGGATCGCGACTGCTGAGCCCGACCGAGCGGATTATCCTGCGCTACCTGACGGACGGCTATTCGGTGTCGCAAATTGCCAGCCGTCTGGAGCGCAATATCAAAACCATCCGCGCGCATAAATTTAACGCCATGCTGAAGCTCGGCGTGCATACCGATGCCGGATTGCTGAATGCGGCGGATATTCTTCTGCACCGGGCAGGCTTATTTTAAGCCTGCGGTAGAGGCGTTATCGCGTTACGCGCACACTTACAGACACACATCCACCCACTGCGCCTGGGTCAGCTCTGCCAGGCGAGTGGGCGAAATACGCACCGCGCTGTGAATCGCGCCTGCTGCAGGCAGCACTTCGTCATACTGACGCAGTGAGATGTCGCAGTAGACTGCCAGCGCGTTTTCCAGCCCGAACGGGCAGACGCCTCCAACCGGGTGACCGGTCCAGGTCACCACTTCATCACTGCTGAGCATTCGCGCTTTCGCACCGAATGTGTTTTTTAGCTTCTTGTTATCAAGCCGCGCGTCGCCTTTGGCGACCACCAGAATCACCTCATCTTTCACTTTCAGCGAGAGCGTTTTGGCTATCTGACCGGGTTCAACCTGATGGGCAGCGGCGGCCAGCGCGACGGTGGCGGTGCTTTGGTTAAGTTCAATGATTTCAATATCGGGGGCGTTTTCGACAAAAAATTGTCGCACGGATTCCAGACTCATTTATTTCTCCTGAAAATAGCTGTCCTAATCTGGCATACCGCACCAGGTTTTGTAAATTAGCGGAAAAGCGCTTTTCTGTGGCCATCCGGTGTTTTCTGGATCTCCTTCACAATCAAAGAAACCGGTTACTGTAACCGGTTGCAGAGCGACCATCGCGGATTAATACTGGTGATGTAACCTCCCTCTGTAACCAATAATAAGAGCCGTGTATGAAACCTTTCTTTCTCAGTTACGCCGCTGGCAAGGCAGTCAGACACTGTTGCAGCCCGGAAGATTTCACTGCGCAGGAAGCAGAGCGACACACCTGGTTACGGTTTTCAGTTCAATGGATTATGGGATGATGCGCGACGGCCGCTCGCCGCGTATTCACGTTGATTGCCTGACAGGAGACCGCCATGTCTGCCAACCATGCTGCCTTTAATGTGATATTTCGCTTTGTTGAAAACTATGTCAGCCCGATAGCTTCGCGCATTTCCGCGCAGCGCCACGTGATGGCGATCCGCGACGGGTTTATCTCCGCCATGCCGTTTATGATTGTCGGCTCGTTTTTACTGGTGTTTGCCTATCCGCCGTTTTCACCCGACACCACACTGGGTTTTGCCCGTGCGTGGCTGGATCTGGCGAAGCAGTTTGAAGGGCAGATCCTCACGCCGTTTGATATGACGATGGGGATCATGTCTGTTTATATCTGTGCGGCCATCGCCTATAACCTCGGCAAGCACTATGTGAAGTCGCATCAACTGGATCCTTTCATGTGTGCGATGCTGTCGCTGATGGCATTTATGCTGGTGGCTGCGCCGAAAACCAAAGGGACGCTACCGGTAGACAGCCTCGGCGGCACGGGTATTTTTACGGCGATTCTGGTGGCGATTTACTGCGTGGAGATGATGCGTTTTCTGAAAGCGCATAACATCGGCATACGCCTGCCGGATCAGGTGCCGCCGATGATCAAAAACTCTTTCGATCTGTTGATCCCGGTACTGGTCGTCGTGCTGACGCTGTATCCGCTGAGCCTGTTAATTCAGTCGCAGTTCGACCTTCTGATCCCACAGGCGATCATGGCTATCTTTAAACCGCTGGTGTCGGCGGCCGATTCGCTACCCGCCATTCTGTTAGCGGTGCTGATTGCCCATCTGCTGTGGTTTGCAGGCATTCACGGCGCGGCGATTGTCTCCGGTATGCTGCAGATGTTCTGGCTGACTAACCTCGGGCTCAACCAGACGGCACTGGCGCAGAGCGCGCCGCTGCCGCATATTTTTATGGAAGCGTTCTGGACCTTCTTTATTGTAATTGGCGGTTCCGGGGCGACGATGGGGCTGGTGTTCTGTTATCTGCGTAGCCGCTCCGCGCATCTGCGCTCGATAGGACGGCTCAGCGTAGTGCCCAGTATTTTCAACATCAATGAGCCGGTGATTTTCGGCACGCCGATAGTAATGAACCCGGTTTTCTTTATTCCATTCCTGCTGGCCCCAATGCTGAACGCGGTGCTGGCATGGGCGGCGATGAAATTTGATTTAATTGGCCGTGTGATTTCTGTCGTGCCGTGGACCGCACCAGCGCCGATTGGCGCGGCCTGGGCGCTGGGCTGGGATTTCCGCGCCGCGCTGCTGGTGATTGTGCTCGCGGTGGTCTCGGCCATCATTTACTTCCCGTTCTTTAAAGTCTACGAGAAGCAGTTGCTGGCACAGGAAGCGGAAGAGGCGCTGAAGGAGGCGCAGGGCGCGGGTGAACAGGCCGCGTGATGAAAAACGGCGGGGAAACCCGCCGTTAACTATTTCAGCGTACAGTCGCCGCACTGCTGCACGTCAGGCAGCTTGTAGCGCTGGCAGCAGGTGCGGCGCACCAGTAGCCCTTCGCGCATAACGACAGTACGAAACAGCGGATTTTCGTCGCCATTAAGCAGTGTCTTTTCGAAAAAGCAGCACTGGCGCAGCGCGCTGACGGTCTCGTCGCCGAGCCACTCGCGCCATTCGCCAAAACACCAGTTAATAAGATAACCGGTGTTACTCCAGATAAGCTTGCCGTTGATATCACCGGAGGTTTCCAGCGCCTCAACGACCGGCGTTATGACCTCCAGCACCAGCTTTTCCAGCCGCTCGCGCGCGGAAAGAGCGGTTGCGCGCGCATCTTCTTTAACGGTCAGATAAAAGCAGGCCGCGCGGCCCGTTTCGTGAAACTCAACGGCGAGATTCTCTTCGTTCAAATCCAGCGCCTGCGGCTGCGTCAACAGCGCCAGCATCAGCGGCGGCACGAGTAGCCCGAGATACCACTGCGCCCAGAGCGATTTCAGCGGCTTATTTTCACGTACCGCGTGCGGCTGATTGCGATAAATATGATCAGAGTAGAGCGCCATTAATGTGGCGAGCGTCGCGGGCTGCGTCCATTCGCGAAAGGAGAGCGCTGCAGAGGGCGGCGTTTCATCCAGCTTCATAATGTCGTGAAAATGCGCGCGGTGCGTCGTAAACGCGTCGCGCAGGCGCAACGCCAGCGTCGATGGCGAACGAGGCAGCGGGGCGCGCCAGAGTAATTCATCAACAGAATGAAGAGAGCGATAAGCCATAGCGTCTGTGAATAGCAAATCTAAATGATAATGATTGCCAATCCTAACTATAGGCAGAAACGAGTGCAAGCAGTTTGACCAGAAAATCGGCGCACCGCAGCGCGCCGACGGTATTCACGCAGCGCGCAGGGCGTCGTGATAAAGGATGTGATTGCGACCCTGATTTTTGGCGGCGTAAAGCGCTTCATCGGCGCGGCGCAGCGCATCTTCAATGTCGTCGTTTTCCAGCGGCGCGATGCCGATGCTCAGCGTGACGTTGGTTGCCACACTCTCGTTGAAAATATGAGGAATGCGCAAATCATACACCCGCTGGCGAATGCGCTCGGCGGTAAGTCGTGCGCTCTTTTCATCCGCCTGCGTCAGGAGCACCATAAATTCCTCACCGCCGTAGCGGGTAACGATATCCCGCGAGCGCACGGCATCGCGGATCGCCGCTGACACCCGCGTCAGCGCCTGATCGCCCATCATATGGCCGTAGTGGTCGTTATAGGCTTTGAAATGGTCGATATCCATCAGCAGAACAAACCGCTGCCCGGCGTCTGGCGAGAGGTTAGCGAAGCGGTTTTCAAAGCCGCGGCGGTTACAAAGGCCGGTAAGTGGGTCCATCATACTGAGATCGTTGAGCGTCGCTTTTTCGTCTATCAGCGTCTGCATCATTTGCCGCGCGAGAATATCGTTGTGCCTGCCAATGAAATGCTGAATAACCAGTCCCATTAACGGTACGGTCAGCGTAAAAGCATAAAATACAGGAGGCTGGACGTTATCAAGCCACAGAACCGTCGAGATTATTGGCAGGCAAAAAGCGATACCTGGCCCGGGCATATTGATAAATGACAGCGCCGTAATAAACAGCGCGCCGAGCAAAGAAATAAGCAGGCACGTGCCATCATGAAACACGCACCACGGGCTTTTCAGCCAGAGATTGACTGACCATAACGCGCCTGTCAGTAGCGCTGTCAGCGTAATTGCTTTCAGGCTGAATGTGCGCGTCCGCGCGTGCAGCAGAAGGGCACCGCAGAGCGCCATCAGGCCCACTGCCGCCCAGGGAATATGCGGGTAAGGAGAGAGCGGATCCACGAGATTAAACAGCGCGGAAAAGAGATTAAGAAACAGAAAGCATTTCAGTGAGAGCTGATATTTTTTTTCCGTCAGGGCTCGCCAGTTATTTGCAGTCATATCCATTGTGACTTATTTAGCGCTATCAGATTTTTATAAAAGCCGGATAAAACAGAGGCTTATTATACCGCGAAACAGGGAGTAAGAATTTTCTTAACCAGGGCGGCTAATTTATCACCTTCATTCTGATATGTCATTAGCTCTTAACTTAAGTAAAGTAGCGCTAAACTCATAATCGCTGACAAATGAGAATTTATATCATATGATATTGTTTATCATTATCGATGCGAGAGGCGAAACGATGTTGTACAGGCGACTGGAAAGTGGTTGGGCCGTCATTTTGCCGGGTGCGGTGGTCGCGATGCTGGCCTGGAAAGAGCTGAGCTGGGAAGCGTGGCGGGTCATTATTGTACTGGCGCTGCTGGCGACCATCGGCATGCTGTATCATCCGCGTCTGCGGCACTATGTGTTGCTGCCATCCTGCATCGCTTTCGCCAGCGGATTAATGCTGATCGTGTCGCATCTGCGTCTGGCGCTGAATTAAAGCAGTACGGAAAATCGTAGAGAAATAACAGGGAATCACGACGAGGAAAAACAGAGGAAATCAGAAGTGATAAAAGAAGTGGTGCGAGGGGGGGGACTTGAACCCCCACGTCCGAAGGACACTAACACCTGAAGCTAGCGCGTCTACCAATTCCGCCACCTTCGCACTGTCTCTTTTATCGTATCGCCATCGCATTGGTGCGAGGGGGGGGACTTGAACCCCCACGTCCGAAGGACACTAACACCTGAAGCTAGCGCGTCTACCAATTCCGCCACCTTCGCGCAGTGCGAGCGATACTTTCTTGCGTGGTCTTTGGTGCGAGGGGGGGGACTTGAACCCCCACGTCCGAAGGACACTAACACCTGAAGCTAGCGCGTCTACCAATTCCGCCACCTTCGCATACCAGCAATACCGGGAAGTATTGCAACCACGGAGGCGCATTCTAGATGTTTTCTGGACTTCGTCAACACTTAATTGCATGCCGCTTTTCCAAATGATGCAAAAAGCGGCATTCGACGCGTGAATACGCTTAACGCTTCGCGTTGCGACCCATTACCGCGCGATAGACCTTAAAGCGCCCGGTCTGCGCCAGCACTTCGTGGTTGCCGAAGGTTTCGTCCAGCACGTTGGGATACGGCAGAAACGCATTCGCCACAATACGCAGCTCGCCGCCGATATTCAGGTGGCGCACAGCGCTGCGAATCAGCGTTTGCGCAGCTTCAAAACTGGTCTCCATGCCATCGTGAAACGGCGGGTTGGAGATAATCATATCGAAGCGGCCTTTGATTTCTGAAAAGACGTTGCTTGCAACCACTTCACCTTCAAAGCCGTTCGCGGCGAGCGTCGCGCGGCTCGCTTCCACCGCTGGCGCGCTCACGTCGCACAGGGTCAGACGCACTTTCGGCGAATGGCTTGCCAGCACTGCGGCCAGCACGCCCGCGCCGCAACCCACGTCCAGCACTTTGCCTTTGGTATGCGGCGAGAGGGTAGAGAGCAGCAGATCGCTGCCGACATCCAGCCCGTCGCGGCTGAAGACGCCCGGCAGGGTTTTGATGGTCAGATCGTCGACCTGGTATTCGCCCCACCAGCCGTCGGCATTGAATTCCGGCTGTTTTTCAAGGCGACCGTGATACAGCCCGCAGCGGCGCGCGCTGTCGACTTTATTAAGCGGGCAGTACGCTTCCAGCATCGCCTCGGCGCTGCGCACGCCGCTGCGGTTTTCGCCGACCACGAAAACATCGGTACCGACCGGCAGCAGCGACAGCAGGTTCATCAGCTGGAACTGGGCTTCCGGTTTGTTTTTCGGCCAGTAGTAGATCAGGGTATCGCTGTCCGCCACGATTTCGGCGTCGGCCACCAGACCATAGCGCGCGTTATCGCCCATCGGCTTGCTCAGCACCTGCCAGTGGTGGAACTGCTGCGTATGCGCGCGGCTTTGCGCGGTGTCAAAACGCGCCGGCAGGTCATCCTGCATATCGCCGGCAAACAGAACGCGGCTTTCGGTAAAATCATCACTGTGGCGCAGCAGAACTTCGCTTGCCGGGGAAAAACCAGACATGAAACACTCCTTCGGAAACTTGAGGGGCGATTATAGTGGTTTGTTGGCGCATGTTCGACGGATTTGCTATATTTGCGGCCCTTCGGCACTGATTCAGGCATTCCTATGACATCCCGACGAGACTGGCGATTACAGCAACTGGGCATTACCCAGTGGGTATTGCGTCGCCCCGCCGCGCTGCTGGGGGAAATCGCCATTGTGCTGCCTTCTCATATTCGCCTGGTCATGGTGGCCGCCGAGCCGCCGCCGCTCACGCAGCCCTTTATAAAAGATGTGCTGCGCGCGCTGGCGCTTGATGCCGACCAGGTGATGCAGTTAACCCCCGATCGCGTGGCGATGCTGCATGACGCCCACTGCAACAGCTGGTGTCTGGGCGTGGATGCGCCGCCTGAGCTGCCCGGTGCCCGGCTGGTGACGCCGGGGCTGGAAACGTTACAGCGCAGCGGCCCGGCGCGCGCCGATCTCTGGCAACAAATTTGCGAGCACGAAGATGATTTCCTTACTGCAGAGCGCTGATCTGCCGGCGGCTTTCGCGATTGAACAGCGGGCCCATGCGTTTCCCTGGAGCGAAAAAACGTTCGCCAGCAACCAGGGCGAGCGCTATCTGAATCTGCGTCTGGATGTCGACGGCAAAATGGCCGCCTTCGCGATTACCCAGGTCGTGCTGGATGAAGCCACGCTGTTTAATATCGCGGTCGACCCGACGTTTCAGCGCCGCGGCCTGGGCCGTGCGCTGCTGGAACATCTTATCGAGGCGCTTGAGGCGCGCGACGTGCTGACGCTGTGGCTCGAAGTGCGCGCCTCCAACCACGCGGCGCGCGCCCTCTATGAAAGCCTGGGCTTTAACGAGGCGACGATTCGCCGCAACTATTACCCGACGTCCGACGGGCGCGAAGACGCCATTATCATGGCGCTACCGTTGGGCTGATAATCAAGAAAGGTGACGTAATGAAGTGGGACTGGATTCTTTTTGACGCTGACGAAACGCTGTTTACTTTCGACGCCTTTGGCGGCCTGCAGCGCATGTTCCTGGACTACAGCGTGACGTTCACCGAGCAGGATTTTCACGAATATCAGGCCGTGAATAAACCGCTGTGGGTCGATTACCAGAACGGCGCTATCAGCGCGTTACAGTTGCAACACCAGCGTTTTCAGGGCTGGGCCGACCGTCTGAGCGTGCCGGCAGGCGATCTGAACAGCGCCTTTTTGAACGCGATGGCGGAGATCTGCGCGCCGCTGCCGGGTGCCGCGTCGCTGCTGGCGTCGCTTAAGGGCAAAGTCAAACTGGGCATCATTACCAACGGCTTTACGGCGCTACAGCAGATCCGTCTTGAGCGCACCGGTTTTCGCGACTATTTTGATTTACTGGTTATCTCCGAACAGGTCGGCGTGGCGAAACCCGCCCCGGAAATCTTCGACTATGCGCTGGAGAAAATGGGCAACCCCGATCGCTCCCGCGTGCTGATGGTGGGCGACACGGCGGAATCCGATATTCTGGGCGGCATCAACGCCGGGCTCGCGACCTGCTGGCTCAACCACCACGGCCGCACGCTGCCGGAAGATATCGCCCCGACCTGGCAGGTCACCTCGTTAAGCGAACTGGAGCAGCTGCTGTGTAAACAATGATTGTCTGACCCTGGCAGATGGGTAAAATAGCCGCATTTTTCGCTCACTCGCCGCGTGGTGCCTGGCCGCGCGCTTACACAGAAGATTGATTATGACGTTGTCTCCTTATTTGCAAGAGGTGGCCAAGCGCCGCACTTTTGCCATTATCTCGCACCCGGACGCCGGTAAAACGACGATCACTGAAAAGGTGCTGCTGTTCGGACAGGCGATTCAGGTCGCCGGTACGGTAAAAGGGCGTGGCTCCAGCCAGCATGCGAAATCTGACTGGATGGAGATGGAAAAGCAGCGCGGGATCTCTATTACCACCTCCGTGATGCAGTTCCCTTACCATGACTGTCTCGTTAATCTGCTGGATACCCCCGGCCACGAAGACTTCTCGGAAGATACCTACCGCACGCTGACGGCGGTGGACTGCTGCCTGATGGTTATCGACGCCGCGAAAGGCGTTGAGGATCGCACCCGTAAGCTGATGGAAGTTACCCGTCTGCGCGACACGCCGATCCTGACCTTTATGAACAAACTCGACCGTGACATCCGCGATCCGATGGAGCTGCTGGATGAAGTGGAAAACGAGCTGAAAATCGCCTGTGCGCCGATCACCTGGCCGATTGGCTGCGGCAAACTCTTTAAAGGCGTTTACCACCTTTATAATGACGAAACCTACCTGTACCAGACCGGTCAGGGCCATACCATTCAGGAAGTCCGCATCGTTAAAGGGCTGGACAACCCGGAGCTGGATCAGGCCGTGGGCGACGAGCTGGCCGCGCAGTTGCGCGACGAGCTGGAGCTGGTGAAAGGCGCTTCGCATGAGTTTGACCGCGAGCTGTTCCTGAGCGGTGAAATCACGCCGGTGTTCTTCGGGACCGCGCTTGGTAACTTCGGCGTCGATCACATGCTGGATGGCCTGGTGGAGTGGGCGCCTGCGCCGATGCCGCGCCAGACCGACGGCCGCGTGGTGGAAGCGAGCGAAGAGAAGTTCTCCGGTTTCGTGTTTAAAATTCAGGCCAACATGGACCCGAAACACCGCGACCGCGTGGCATTTATGCGCGTGGTGTCCGGTAAATATGAAAAAGGCATGAAGCTGCGCCAGGTGCGTACCGGTAAAGATGTGGTTATCTCCGACGCGCTGACCTTTATGGCGGGCGACCGTTCGCATGTCGAAGAGGCGTATCCGGGCGATATCATCGGTCTGCACAACCACGGCACGATTCAGATCGGCGACACCTTCACGCAGGGTGAAAGCATGAAGTTCACCGGTATCCCGAACTTCGCCCCGGAACTGTTCCGCCGTATCCGCCTGAAAGACCCGCTCAAGCAGAAACAGCTGCTGAAAGGGCTGGTTCAGCTCTCAGAAGAGGGCGCAGTGCAGGTGTTCCGTCCGCTCTCCAACAACGATCTGATCGTGGGGGCGGTGGGTGTGCTGCAGTTTGATGTCGTCATGTCGCGCCTTAAGAGCGAATACAGCGTTGAGGCGATTTACGAATCGGTCAACGTGGCGACAGCCCGCTGGGTGGAGTGTGACGACGCGAAGAAATTCGAAGAGTTCAAGCGTAAAAACGAGGTTCAACTGGCGCTGGATGGCGGCGACAACCTGACGTATATCGCCCCGACCATGGTCAACCTTAACCTCACGCAGGAGCGTTACCCGGACGTCACCTTCCGTAAAACGCGCGAGCACTAATCCCCTTCAGGACGCGGCAAAGCCGCGTCCTGCCTCGTTTCCCCGCCTTTTTTCCGCCATGCGGAATGTTCTTAAATTCCTGCTTTCTCAGCTGTTTTGGCGATTTTTCCCGCCGATGCCCAGGCGTTTTTGCGAAGCTGATCTATATTTAACAATGTGATGACAACGTCGTCGGGATGAAATGCCGCTAAGCGCTTCTCATCCGGTGATTCATCATCATAAACGTTATTATTGCCATATTAATAACTGAGTTTTCGCAACGCGACGGCTGTCTGACTGACCCATCTGACGATGCCTTGCCGGCGCGGCGCGAATAACTCATCAGCGGTGCTTATGCCTGCTGTTAGGAAAGCCGCTGACGTGGCGGCTTGCGGCTCAAATTCTGAGCAAACTACAGGAACGAATCGATGAACAAGACTAAGATTTCAAAAACTCTGCTGGCTGTTGTATTGGGTTCTGTCATGGCGTCCTCTTCTGCATTCGCAGAGAACTCCGCCGTTGAAAGCACCAAATCTACCGCGGATAGCGCAGGGCAAAAAATCGATAGCTCTATGAATAAAGTCGGTAACTTCATGGACGATAGCGCCATCACCGCTAAAGTTAAAGCGGCGCTGGTAGATGACGAACAGATTAAGAGCACCGACATCTCTGTTAAAACCGAGAAAAGCGTTGTAACGCTGAGCGGCTTTGTTGAAAGCCAGGCTCAGGCCGAGGAAGCGGTGAAAATCGCCAAAGGCGTTGAAGGCGTTACTTCTGTCAGCGACAAGCTGCACGTACGCGACGGTAAAGACAAGTCGGTGAAAGGTTATGCGGGTGACGCGGCCACCACCAGCGAAATCAAAGCGAAACTGCTGGCGGATGACATCGTTCCTTCGCGTAATGTGAAAGTCGAAACCACCGACGGTGTGGTGCAGCTTTCCGGTCACGTCGAGTCTGAAAAACAGTCTCAGCGCGCTGAAAGCATCGCAAAAGCAGTTGATGGCGTGAAAAGCGTCAAAAACGATCTAAAAGTGAAGTCGTAACAGGCAAGCCCCTCTCCCGGTTTGCGCCGGGAGGGAAGGTAAGCACTATCAGCTGGATGACACCGCCAGTGGACGCTGCGTTCATTAAGAAGCGGTATAAAGATTAACTATGGTAAAGGAGAGTCTTATGTTTCGTTGGGGCATTATCTTTCTGGTTATCGCGTTGATTGCGGCCGCTCTGGGCTTTGGTGGCCTGGCAGGTACCGCAGCAGGCGCAGCGAAAATCGTATTTGTTGTGGGTATTATTCTGTTCCTGGTTAGCCTTTTTATGGGCCGTCGACGCCCATAGTGTGATAAAAAGATAACTGACAGACGGCAAAGCCAGTCCCTGTGACTGGCTTTGCTGGTTTATGGCACCGAAAAACGTTCGCGCGGCGCGCGACGGATAACAACAGGAAAGCAGGGTGGGACAACGTATTCCCGTAACGCCGGGCAGCATAGCGCCGCTGGCGGTAAAACCGTTTCGTCCCGGTAAGCTGGCTATCGTCTGTGAAGGTGGCGGTCAGCGCGGGATCTTTACTGCCGGCGTGCTGGACGAATTCATGCGCGCGCAATTCAACCCGTTCGACTTCTTTCTCGGCACCTCTGCCGGGGCGCAAAACCTCTCAGCCTACGTCTGTAACCAGCCCGGTTACGCCCGGCGCGTCATTACCCGCTTTACCACCTCTCGCGATTTCTTTGACCCGGTGCGCTTTGTGCGCGGCGGTAATCTTATCGACCTCGACTGGCTGACCGAGGCCACGTCTGCGCGTATGCCGCTCAATATGGGCAACGCGATGCGGCTCTTTGACAACGGCAAAGCGTTTTATATGTGCGCCTGCCGCCGTGATGACTACTCGCCTGGCTATTTCGCGCCGCAGGAGAGCAACTGGCTGGAGATTGTTCGCGCCTCTAGTGCTATTCCGGGTTTTTACCGGCCTGGCGTCGATATCGACGGCGTAAACTATTTTGACGGCGGCGTGAGCGATGCGATCCCGGTGCGCGAGGCGGCGCGCCTCGGTGCCACGACGCTTGTCGTTATCCGCACAGTACCGTCGCAGATGTACTACACGCCGCAGTGGTTTAAGCGTATGGAGCGCTGGTTGACCGACAGCAGCCTGCAGCCGCTGCTCAATCTGGTGCAGCACCACGAAAAAACCTACCGCGAGATTCAGGAATTTATCGAAAACCCGCCTGGCAAACTGCGCGTTTTTGAAATCTCTCCGCCCCGCGCGCTGACCAGCATGGCGCTTGGCAGCCGGCTTCCGGCGCTGATGGAAGATTACAAACTGGGCCGTCTGTGCGGGCGCTATTTCCTGGCCACCGTCGGCAAACTGCTGGTGAACAAACCGCCGCTGCGCCGTTACGGTACGCGCCCTGTGCTGCCGGTGGCTGAACCGGCCGCGGTTGCCGCGGCGGCTGAGGTGCTGGCGCCTGTCGTACCGGAAACCACCATCGTGGTGCCGCCGGCGACCGTCGCTAACGACGCGCTGGACGCGCCGCTGGTCAAAACCGAGCAGGCGAACGACGCGACGTTCAGCGATGAGGATCTGGCATGACGCGGCGCTTTATCGACACCCACTGCCATTTCGATTTCCCGCCGTTTACCGGTACCGAGGCTGAAAGCCTGGCGCAGGCGGCGTCGGCAGGCGTTGAGCACATCATTGTGCCTGCGGTGGAAGCTGCGCGCTTCGCGACGGTACTGGAGCTTGCCGCGCGCTATCCGGCGCTGTGGGCGGCCATCGGTTTGCATCCGATTGTCATCGGCAACCATAACGACGCGAGCCTCGCGCTGCTGGAGCATCATCTGCAACAGCAGGCGGACAAACTGGTGGCGATAGGCGAGATCGGGCTCGATCTCTATATGGAAAACCCGCTGTTTGAGCGCCAGGAAGCGATACTCGACGCCCAGTTGCGGCTCGCGAAACGCTATGATCTGCCGGTGATCCTGCACTCGCGCCGCACGCACGATAAGCTCGCGATGCATCTTAAGCGCCACGCGCTGCCCTGTACCGGCGTGGTGCACGGCTTCGCGGGCAGCCTGCAACAGGCGCAACGCTTTGTGGATCTCGGCTACCGCATCGGCGTCGGCGGTACGATTACCTACCCGCGCGCGCAAAAGACGCGCGACGTCATCGCGAAGCTGCCGCTGTCTGCGCTGCTGCTGGAAACTGACGCGCCCGATATGCCGCTGAACGGCTGGCAGGGGCAACCAAACCGGCCCGAGCGCGTTAACGGCGTGTTTGACGTTCTCTGCGAACTGCGCCCCGAGCCGCCGGACGTTATCGCTCATACCCTCTTTGAAAACACCCGCGCGCTGTTTCCGCGCCTCAAAATGTGACCCACTGTCCACGCTTGTTTAAAAAAGCGTAAAGCGTCTGGATTTCAACAGATTCCCTGTCGTTAAATCGCGCCGCCTGCCTGCGCGGGACAACATAATTCACTCATATCTCAGGGATACTGTATGCAAATATTGATGGGCCTGGTGGGAATGCTGGCGCTGCTTCTCATCGCGGTCGCACTCTCCAGTAACAGAAAGGCGATTAATCTTCGCACCGTCGTGGGTGCATGGCTGATTCAGGTTGCTATCGGCGCGCTGGTGCTCTACGTGCCCGCCGGGCGCAAAGTGCTGCTGGCGATGTCTGAAGGCGTGGCGAATGTCATCGCTTACGGCAATGACGGCATCTCGTTCCTTTTTGGCGGGCTGGTGTCCGACAAAATGTTTGAGGTGTTCGGCGGCGGCGGGTTTATCTTCGCGCTGCGCGTTCTGCCGGTTATCGTCTTTTTCTCCTCGCTTATCGCGGTGCTCTATTATCTCGGCATCATGCAACTGGTGATCCGCCTGCTGGGCGGCGCGTTGCGTAAAGTGCTGAAAACCTCCCGTACCGAATCGCTCTCGGCGACCGCCAATATTTTTGTCGGCCAGACCGAAGCGCCGCTCGTGGTGCGCCCGTATATCGCCACGATGACCCGCTCTGAACTCTTTGCCGTGATGTGCGGCGGCCTGGCGTCGGTGGCAGGCTCAGTACTGGCGGGCTATGCCCAGATGGGCGTACCGCTGGAATACCTGATTGCCGCATCCTTTATGGCAGCCCCTGGCGGTCTGCTGTTCGCCAAAATCATTATTCCGGAGACGGAAACCCCGCACGACGCGCCGCAGCTCGATACCACGCAGCGCGATCCCGACAGTCCGTCGAACGTGCTGGACGCCGCCGCCTCCGGTGCGTCCGCCGGGATGCAGCTGGCGCTTAACGTCGGCGCGATGCTGCTGGCGTTTGTGGCGCTTATCGCCCTGCTGAACGGCATGCTCTCGGGTATCGGCGGCTGGTTTAATCACCCGGAATTGTCGCTGCAGCTGATCCTCGGCTGGCTGTTCTCGCCGGTGGCGTGGCTGATTGGCGTGCCGTGGGATGAGGCGATGGTCGCGGGCTCGTTTATCGGCCAGAAGCTCATCATTAACGAATTCGTGGCATATATGAATTTCGGCGAATACCTGAAAGAGGACGCGTTAGTCGCGGCGGCGGGCTTGCAGGTGCTCTCTGATCACACCAAAGCGATTATCTCTTTCGCGCTGTGCGGATTTGCTAACCTTTCCTCTATCGCCATCCTGATTGGCGGGCTGGGCAGCATGGCACCCAACCGCCGCCACGAAGTCGCGCAGCTCGGGCTTAAGGCCGTAGCGGCCGGTACGCTCTCTAACCTGATGAGCGCGACGATTGCCGGACTGTTTCTCGCGCTGTAGCAGGATGTGAGAATGTTATTATTTTCACATTTTCGGTGATATTCAGGCTGGCGTCGCGCCAGCCTTTTTTATTTCCGGCGCACGATTCCGACTGTCATAATGTTGTGTTAATCACATATAATGGCGCAAAGTATGCAATGATGACTTTGCAATTTGTGAAACAAGGCACAAAAACATCCTGCCTGTCGGTGTTAGAATTTTAACATTGATGGCAATGATGTGCGGTGAGACGGATCTCAGCGTGACGGCGGATGACGCCGCTCTTCTTCACGGAACCACGACCGCTCCAACGTGTTGAGTTTCTCACCCGAGATGCATTTTTTAGTTGGAGAAAGTTATGACCGATTTAACCAAAAGCAGCCTGCGTGCGCTGCAACTGATGGACCTCACCACCCTGAATGACGACGACACCAATGAAAAAGTGATCGCCTTATGTCATCAGGCCAAAACCCCGGTGGGCAACACCGCCGCGGTCTGTATTTACCCGCGCTTTATCCCGATCGCCCGTAAGACGCTGAACGAGCAGGGGACGCCGGATATCCGTATCGCCACCGTCACCAACTTCCCGCATGGCAACGACGATATAGATATCGCGCTGGCGGAAACCCGTGCGGCGATCGCCTATGGCGCAGACGAAGTGGACGTGGTTTTCCCGTATCGCGCGCTGATGGCGGGCAACGAGCAGGTGGGCTTTGATCTGGTGAAAGCCTGTAAAGACGCCTGCGCGGCGGCGAATGTACTGCTGAAAGTGATTATCGAAACCGGCGAGCTGAAAGAAGAAGCCCTGATCCGCAAGGCGTCTGAAATCTCCATCAAAGCGGGTGCCGATTTCATCAAAACCTCAACCGGTAAAGTGCCGGTGAACGCGACGCCGGAAAGCGCCCGCATCATGCTGGAAGTGATCCGCGATATGGGCGTGGCGAAAACCGTAGGCTTTAAACCGGCTGGCGGCGTGCGCACGGCGGAAGATGCGGCCAAATATCTGGCGGTCGCTGATGAGCTGCTGGGTGCCGACTGGGCCGATGCCCGTCACTACCGCTTTGGCGCGTCCAGCCTGCTGGCGAGCCTGCTTCAGGCGCTCGGCCACGGCGACGGCAAAAGCGCCAGCAGCTACTAAGTCACGTTGTGCCTGATGGCGCTTCGCCCATCAGGCCGACTGAATCACCGGGCGGGAGCTTCGCGTGACCCGCCATCGTTCTTCCTTATTCACGGGGGGTACCGTGTTCCTCGCTCAAGAAATTATTCGTAAAAAGCGCGACGGCCATGCGCTCAGCGACGAAGAGATCCGCTTTTTTATTAACGGCATTCGCGATAACACTGTGTCCGAAGGCCAGATCGCCGCGCTGGCGATGACGATTTTCTTTCACGACATGACCATGCCGGAGCGAGTCTCGCTGACGATGGCGATGCGCGATTCCGGCACCGTGCTGGACTGGAAAAGCCTGAACCTCAACGGCCCGGTCGTGGATAAACACTCCACCGGCGGCGTGGGCGACGTGACCTCGCTGATGCTGGGTCCGATGGTGGCGGCGTGCGGCGGTTACATTCCGATGATTTCCGGGCGCGGGCTGGGCCACACCGGCGGCACCCTCGATAAACTGGAAGCGATCCCGGGGTTTGATATTTTCCCGGATGACAATCGCTTTCGCGACATTATTAAAAACGTCGGCGTGGCGATAATTGGCCAGACCAACTCGCTGGCACCGGCGGATAAACGCTTCTATGCCACGCGTGATATCACCGCGACCGTCGATTCTATTCCGCTGATCACTGCCTCGATCCTCGCGAAAAAACTCGCCGAAGGGCTGGACGCGCTGGTGATGGACGTGAAAGTGGGCAGCGGGGCGTTCATGCCGACTTATGCGCTCTCTGAAGAGCTGGCGCAGGCGATCGTTGGCGTGGCGAACGGTGCGGGTGTGCGCACGACCGCGCTGCTGACCGATATGAACGAAGTGCTGGCATCCAGCGCCGGTAACGCGGTGGAAGTGCGTGAAGCGGTGCGGTTCCTGACCGGCGATTACCGCAACCCGCGTCTGCTGGAAGTGACGATGGCGCTGTGCGTCGAGATGCTGCTCTCCGGCGGGCTTGCGAAAGACGAGACAGAAGCGCGCGCGAAGCTGCAACAGGTGCTGGACAGCGGCCAGGCGGCGGAGATTTTCGGGCGTATGGTGGCCGCGCAAAGCGGCCCGGCGGATTTTGTCGACAACTACGAGCGCTACCTGCCCGCGGCCACGCTCAGCAAAGCGGTTTATGCCGACCGTTCCGGCTTTGTCACGCAAATGGATACCCGCGCGCTCGGTATGGCGGTTGTGGCTATGGGCGGCGGTCGCCGTCAGGCGTCCGACAGCATTGATTACAGCGTCGGCCTGACCGATATGGCGCGCCTCGGCGAACAGGTTGACGGCGAGCGTCCGCTGGCCATCATCCACGCGAAGAGCGAAGCGAGCTGGCAGGAAGCGGCGGCGGCCGTTAAAGCGGCCATCAACGTTGACGATACGGCGGCGAAAACGTCACCGGTTGTCTATCGCAGAATCAGTGAATAAGTGGCATACTGATCTGATCACTTTTTTACAGCGCAATAGGTACGGAGAAAATATGAAACGTGCATTTATTATGGTGCTGGACTCCTTTGGTATTGGCGCGACAGAAGACGCGGAACGCTTTGGCGACGCGGGTTCTGACACACTTGGCCACATTGCCGAGGCCTGCGCCAAAGGTGAAGCAGACATCGGCCGTAAAGGCCCGCTGCATCTGCCGAATCTGACGAAGCTGGGCCTTGCAAAAGCGCATGAAGGCGCCACTGGCTTTATTCCTGCCGGTATGGACGGCAACACGGAAATCACCGGCGCGTACGCCTGGGCGCATGAGCTTTCCTCCGGTAAAGACACGCCGTCAGGCCACTGGGAAATCGCCGGTGTGCCGGTGCTGTTCGACTGGGGCTATTTCACCGACGAGAAAAACAGCTTCCCGCAGGAACTGCTCGACAAACTGGTGGAGCGCGCGAATCTGCCGGGCTATCTCGGTAACTGCCACTCCTCGGGCACGGTGATTCTGGACGAGCTGGGCGAAGAGCATATGAAAACCGGCAAGCCGATTTTCTACACCTCCGCTGACTCCGTCTTCCAGATTGCCTGCCATGAAGAGACGTTCGGCCTGGACCGCCTCTATGAGCTGTGCGAAATCGCGCGTGAAGAGCTGACCGAAGGCGGCTACAACATTGGCCGCGTTATCGCGCGTCCGTTTGTCGGCGACAAAGCGGGCAACTTCCAGCGTACCGGCAACCGTCACGACCTGGCCGTTGAGCCGCCGTCGCCGGTCGTGCTGAAAAAGCTGGTGGACGAGAAGGGCGGTCACGTGGTGTCTGTCGGTAAAATCGCAGATATCTACGCCAACATGGGCATCACTAAAAAAGTGAAAGCCACCGGCCTTGACGCGCTGTTTGACGCCACCATCAAAGAGATGAAAGAAGCGGGCGACAACACCATCGTCTTCACCAACTTCGTGGACTTTGACTCCTCCTGGGGCCATCGCCGCGATGTCGCGGGCTACGCGGCCGGGCTTGAGCTGTTTGACCGCCGTCTGCCGGAGCTGCTGGAGCTGGTCGGCGAAGATGACATTATCATCTTTACCGCTGACCACGGCTGTGACCCGACCTGGAAAGGCACCGATCACACCCGTGAGCACATTCCGGTGCTGGTCTACGGCCCGAAAGTGAAACCGGGCTCGCTTGGCCACCGCGATACCTTTGCTGATATCGGCCAGACCGTCGCCAAATACTTTGGCCTGTCTGACATGGAATACGGCAAAGCTTTATTTTAACTGACGATAGTCAGTTGCAGGCCGGGTGTGCCGCCGCCGCCCGGCAACATAAAAAACTAAAAAGGAAACAGAGATGGCAACCCCACATATTAACGCTGAGATGGGCGATTTCGCGGACGTTGTGCTGATGCCGGGCGACCCGCTGCGTGCGAAACACATTGCAGAAACCTTCCTGGAAGACGTGCGCGAAGTGAACAACGTGCGCGGCATGCTGGGTTTCACCGGGACTTACAAAGGCCGTAAGATTTCCGTCATGGGCCACGGCATGGGTATCCCGTCCTGCTCTATTTACACCAAAGAGCTGATCACCGATTTCGGCGTGAAAAAAATCATCCGCGTGGGCTCCTGCGGCGCGGTGCGTGCAGACGTTAAGCTGCGCGATGTGGTTATCGGCATGGGCGCGTGCACCGATTCCAAAGTGAACCGCCTGCGTTTTAAAGATCACGATTTCGCGGCAATCGCGGATTTCGACATGGTACGTAACGCGGTAGATGCGGCGAAAGCGCTGGGTGTGGAAGCGCGCGTAGGTAACATTTTCTCCGCTGACCTGTTCTATACGCCGGACCCGTCAATGTTCGACGTGATGGAGAAATACGGCATCCTGGGCGTGGAAATGGAAGCGGCAGGCATCTACGGTGTGGCGGCAGAATTCGGTGCGAAAGCGCTGACCATCTGCACCGTGTCCGACCATATCCGTACCCACGAGCAGACCACCGCGGCAGAGCGTCAGACCACGTTTAACGACATGATCAAGATTGCGCTGGAATCCGTGCTGCTGGGCGATAAAGAATAAGTTTTCGCGTGTTTAAAGTGAAAGAAAAGGGCGCTGCGGCGCCCTTTTTTAGTGGGCGAATTCGGGCAGTTGAACGCCCCGGCGCGGCGGGTGCGCTGCGCTTACCCGCCCTACGCACGAAAAGGCTATGTTTGGTAGGGTGGGTAAGCGAAGCGCACCCACCATCGGCGCAGGGTTTAGTTGTTTCGTAGGGTGGGTAAGCAAAGCGCACCCACCAGTGGTTTTTAACGCACAATGGTTAACGCACCGCCTGCGCCATCCACGCGCCCACTTCGCGCAATTCCGCGGCCTGGGCGGGAAACTCACTCACTAACGCCTCACAAACTCCCTGCAATGCGCTGGCCTGATACACGCAGCCTTGCAACCGGCTCGCCAGCGCCTCCAGCGGCGCGGGGTTCAGGCTGTCGGTAAAAAGCTGTGTGCGGGTGATATGCCCCTTTTCCACGTCGAAATGCAGCTCCACGCCGCCCCAGACAAACCGCTCATCGAGTTGATGCGTAAAGGCAGGCGCCTGGCCGAAATTCCACTCCCAGCTGCTCTGGCGCGCGAACGTTTCGGCAAAGCCGGGCAGATCCGGGAACGCGTCGGGGGAAATCACCTCGGCGGCCACCCTCTCGCCGTAATACGCGAAAAACGCCTCCGTCACGGCCTCGCAGATCTGCGCATGCGTCACGCCCGGTTTGAGATCGTGAATATTGGCGACGCGCCCGCGCACGGAGGTGATCCCTTTCGCCTGGAGCTTTTTCTTATCCGGGTTCAGGTAATTCGAAAGCCGGCTTAAATCGGCGTTCAGCAAGAGCGTGCCGTGGTGAAAACCGCGATCCATCGTCTCGCGGTAGGCGGAGCCGGAAATTTTGCGCGGCCCTTCGGCGGTTTCCACCACCAGATCGTTGCGCCCGGAGGCCGATGCCGGAATGCCAAGCTGCGCCAGCGCGTTAATCACAATCGCGGTCGAGACGCTTTTGTCATACTCCGGTTTGCCCGCCATAAAGGTAAAACAGGTATTGCCGAGATCGTGGAACACCGCACCGCCGCCGCTGCTGCGCCGCGCCAGACGAACGTTATCTTCCTCCATCCGGCGCGTATTGCACTCTTTCCACGGGTTCTGCGCCCGGCCAATCACGACGGTGTCGGCGTTGCGCCAGAGAAACAGCACGCGCTGGGTGGCAGGCATCTGGCGGAAGATGCACTCTTCCACCGCCAGGTTAAACCAGGGATCGTAAGAATCGGAAATAAGCAGGCGTAAAGAGGACACAGGCGTTTTCCCTAAAGCATTGAAGAACGCCCATTATATCATGCGGCGTCAGGCGCGTTTGTCGTCTGCGGGCGTTTCAGGCTCGCTCTCTTCTTCCGGCACCGATCTGCTGGCGGTGAGCAAAAACGGCGACTGTTGCCAGCGCGTGCGTTTGCCCTGAAGCAGCGTGCGGGTCAGCACGATGCCGATAGCGAGCGCCAGTAACATCATCAGACGCAGAATATTGGTGGTGTTATCCACCTGACGCGCCTCGGTCGGCAGGCTGTGGGTGTCGAGCGTGAGCCGCAGGTATCCCACCGGGCCGCTCTTATCCTGCACCGGCTGAACGATTTGCTGGTTGAAGTAACTGCCCGCTTTTTTGCCGTCGAGCGCCAGCCGGTCGCGCACGTTGACGCTCTCGCCCGCTCGGGCGATCAGTTCGCCCTGCTGGTCATAGACGCTGGCATCCAGAATGCGGCTCTCGTCGGTCAGTTGATTCAGCATGGCCGCGACGCGTTTCTCATCCGGGTTTTCGCCCTTGATCAGCGGCGCGAGGCTGTAGCTGACCTGGCGGGCCAGTGTGCGGGCGAGCTCTTCCATCTGGATATTGCGCGACTGCTGATGGCTCTGGCTAAACCAGGACGCGCCCTGCATCAGCGCCACCAGCAGCGCCAGACAGATAAGTACAATCACTGCGCGATGCAGCCGAAATTTGAGTTTTGCCCGGGCCATAAAGTACCTGCTTAAATTTTGAAGCTTAATGTTGCCAGAAGCGCCGCAGACAAGGTAGCCTCATGCGTTGTTTTGTCCCGCCCCGATACTATTTACAGGAGCCTGAATGCCGAACAGTCTTACCTGGTGCGACCTGCCAAACGAGGTCTCCCTCTGGCCTGGATTGCCCCTTTCTTTAAGCGGTGATGAAGTGATGCCGCTGGATTATCACGCTGGCCGCAGCGGCTGGCTCCTGTACGGACGGGGTTTAAATAAGCAAAGCCTGACCCAATATCAGCACAAGCTCGGCGCGGCGATGGTCATCGTCAATGCGTGGTGCGTGGAAGATTATCAGGTGATCCGCCTGGCGGGCTCACTGACGCCGCGCGCGACGCGCCTGGCGCATGATTCCGGTTTAGATGTCGCGCCGCTTGGCAAAATTCCGCACCTGAAAACGCCTGGCCTGCTGGTAATGGATATGGATTCCACCGCGATTCAGATTGAATGCATTGATGAAATCGCAAAGCTTGCCGGTACTGGCGATGAAGTGGCGGACGTCACCGAGCGCGCCATGCGCGGCGAGCTGGATTTCGCGGCCAGCCTGAAAGCGCGCGTCGGCACGCTGAAGGGCGCGAGCGCCGATATCCTGCATCAGGTGCGCGACGCGCTCCCGTTAATGCCAGGCCTCACCTCGCTGGTGCTGAAGCTGCATGCGCTGGGCTGGAAAGTGGCGATCGCCTCCGGCGGTTTCACCTTCTTCGCGCAATATTTGCAGGACAAACTGCATCTGGACGATGTGGTTGCCAATGAACTGGCGGTGGAAAACGGCGTCTTTACCGGTGAAGTGACCGGCCAGATCGTCGACGCCCAGTTTAAGGCGCAGACCCTGCAACGCCTTGCTGAAAAATATGAGATCCCGACGGGCCAGACCGTCGCGATTGGCGATGGCGCCAACGACCTGCCGATGATCCAGACGGCGGGGCTGGGTATCGCCTATCACGCTAAACCGAAAGTGAATGAAAAGACGGAGATCACTATCCGTCACGCTGACCTGATGGGGGTTTTCTGTATCCTTTCGGGCAGCCTTAACCAGAAATAAAGAGGTAAAAGGTGGCGAAAGCTCCAAAACGCGCATTTGTCTGTAACGAGTGTGGTGCGGATTATCCGCGCTGGCAGGGGCAGTGCAGCGCCTGTCATGCCTGGAATACCATCACGGAAGTGCGCCTCGCCGCCTCGCCGCAAGCGGCGCGCAATGAACGTCTCTCCGGCTACGCGGGCAGCGCAGGCGTGTCGAAAGTGCAGAAGCTTTCCGACATCAGCCTGGAGGCGTTGCCGCGCTTCTCCACCGGTTTTAAAGAGTTTGACCGGGTGCTTGGCGGCGGCGTCGTGCCGGGCAGCGCTATTCTGATTGGCGGCAACCCCGGCGCCGGGAAATCAACGCTGCTGCTGCAAACGCTCTGCAAGCTCGCCGAGCAGATGAAAACGCTCTACGTCACCGGCGAAGAGTCGCTGCAACAGGTGGCGATGCGCGCGCATCGTCTCGGCCTGCCGACCACCAATCTCAACATGCTCTCGGAAACCAGTATTGAGCAGATCTGCCTGATTGCGGAAGAAGAGCAGCCGAAACTGATGGTGATCGACTCCATTCAGGTGATGCACATGGCTGACGTGCAGTCGTCGCCGGGCAGCGTCGCGCAGGTGCGCGAAACCGCCGCTTACCTGACGCGCTTTGCGAAAACGCGCGGCGTGGCGATTGTCATGGTGGGCCACGTGACCAAAGACGGCTCGCTGGCAGGCCCGAAAGTGCTGGAGCACTGTATCGACTGTTCCGTCCTGCTGGACGGCGACGCCGATTCCCGTTTTCGCACGCTGCGCAGCCATAAAAACCGTTTCGGCGCGGTCAATGAGCTCGGCGTTTTCGCCATGACGGAACAGGGGCTGCGTGAAGTCAGCAACCCGTCGGCCATCTTTTTAAGCCGTGGCGATGAAGTCACCTCCGGCAGCTCGGTCATGGTCGTCTGGGAAGGAACGCGCCCGCTGCTGGTAGAGATCCAGGCGCTGGTAGACCATTCGATGATGGCGAACCCGCGGCGCGTGGCGGTGGGCCTTGAGCAGAACCGTCTCGCAATCCTCCTCGCCGTGCTGCACCGTCACGGCGGCCTGCAAATGGCGGATCAGGACGTCTTCGTCAACGTCGTTGGCGGGGTAAAAGTGACTGAGACGAGCGCCGACCTGGCGCTGCTGCTGGCAATGGTGTCAAGCCTGCGCGACCGGCCGCTGCCGCAGGATCTGGTGGTCTTTGGCGAAGTGGGCCTCGCGGGTGAAATTCGCCCGGTGCCGAGCGGCCAGGAGCGTATTTCCGAGGCGGCGAAACACGGTTTTCGCCGCGCTATTGTTCCTGCCGCCAACGTGCCGAAAAAGGTACCGGAAGGCATGCAAATTTTCGGCGTGAAAAAGCTGGCGGATGCGCTGGCCGTTTTTGACGACCTATAATCAGTAAATCCCTGTTTTCTGGCGGGTAGCGCACGGCTGACCCGCCCTTTATCTTTTATCTGTCCGGCACGCTCATTCAGCAGGAGGCTCTTGTGTCATCATTCGACTATCTCAAAACCGCGATTCGTCAGAAAGGCTGCACGTTGCAGCAGGTGGCGGATGCCAGCGGCATGACCAAGGGTTATTTAAGCCAGCTTCTCAACGCCAAAATCAAAAGCCCGAGCGCGCAAAAGCTTGAAGCGCTGCACCGTTTTCTGGGGCTGGAGTTTCCACGCCGCCAGAAGCGCGTCGGCGTCGTCTTCGGCAAGTTTTACCCGCTGCATACCGGCCATATCTATCTGATCCAGCGCGCCTGTAGCCAGGTCGATGAGCTGCACATCATCATGGGCTATGACGAAAAGCGCGACCGCACGCTGTTTGAAGAGAGCGCGATGTCGCAGCAGCCGACCATCAGCGACCGTCTGCGCTGGCTGTTGCAGACCTTTAAATACCAGAAAAACATCCGCATTCACGCCTTTAATGAAGAAGGCATGGAGCCGTATCCGCACGGCTGGGACGTCTGGAGCGAAGGCATTAAAGCGTTTATGGAGGAGAAGGGGATCGAGCCGGATTCCATCTATACCTCCGAGGAGGCCGACGCGCCGCAGTACCGCGAACATCTCGGCATCGAGACCGTGATTATCGACCCGAAACGCACCTTTATGAATATCAGCGGCGCGCAGATCCGCGCTAATCCGTTCCGCTACTGGGAGTACATCCCTACCGAAGTGAAGCCGTTCTTTGTACGCACGGTGGCGATTCTGGGCGGCGAGTCGAGCGGGAAATCAATGCTGGTGAATAAGCTCGCCAATATTTTCAACACAACCAGCGCCTGGGAATATGGCCGCGATTATGTGTTTTCGCATCTCGGCGGCGACGAGATGGCGCTGCAATATTCCGATTACGACAAAATCGCGCTCGGTCACGCGCAATATATTGATTTCGCGGTGAAATACGCTAATAAAGTGGCGTTTATCGACACCGATTTCGTGACCACGCAGGCGTTTTGCAAAAAGTATGAAGGGCGTGAGCACCCGTTTGTGCAGGCGCTGGTGGATGAATACCGCTTCGATCTCGTGATCCTGCTGGAAAACAATACGCCGTGGGTGGCGGACGGGTTGCGAAGCCTCGGCAGCTCGGTGGATCGCAAAGAGTTTCAGTCGCTGCTGGTGTCGATGCTTGAAGAGAACAACATCGAGTATGTGCATGTCGAGGAGCCGGATTACGACTCCCGTTTTCTGCGCTGCGTGGAGTTAGTGAAGCAGCTGATGGGCGAGCAGGCGTAGCGAGCGGTTGTTGAAAAGTTTAATGGCCTGATGGTGGGTGCGCTGCGCTTACCCACCCTACATGCACATATTCTGTTGTAGGGCGGGTAAACAACGTGCACCCGCCGTGGCCCACCGACATTAAAACTCTACCACCACCTTGCCGCGCATATGGCCTTCCAGCACCTTCTCGTGCGCCTTGCTGATGCTCTCAACGCTCAGGCCGTGGAACGTTTCGCTCAACGCGCTCTCCACTTCGCCCGAATCCACAAGCTTCGCCACTTCATTGAGGATCTCGCCCTGACGCGCCATATCGGCGGTCTGATACATGCTGCGGGTATACATAAACTCCCAGTGCAGCGCGGCGGATTTCGATTTCAGCGCATCCTGATCCAGCGGGTGCTCATTCTCCACGATGCTGCAAATATGCCCCTGCGGCGCGATAAGCTGGCTCACCGCTGCCCAGTGGCCGTCGGTATCATTCAGAATGAAAATATAATCGACAAATTTAATCCCGTGTTTCGCCAGCTCACCCGGCAGGTCGTGATAATTCACCACCAGATCCGCGCCGCGATCGCGGCACCACTGCGCGGAATCTTCACGCGAGGCGGTGGCGATAATTTTGACCTTGCTGTGCAGACGCGCGAACGGAATGGCAAGCGAGCCCACGCCGCCTGCGCCGCCGATAATCAGCAGGGTTTTGTCTTCACCGGCGTCCTGAATCGCCAGACGCTCGAATAAGCCTTCCCACGCGGTCAGCGCCGTCAGCGGAATGGCCGCCGCCGCCGCCCAGGAGAGCGTGCGCGGCTTATGGCCCACAATGCGGGAATCGATCAACTGATGGCTGGCGTTGCTGCCAGCGCGGGTAATATCGCCAGCGTAATAGACTTCTTCGCCCGGTTTAAAGCCGCTGACTTTGCTGCCCACTGCCGTCACCACGCCGCTGGCGTCCCAGCCCAGCACGCGCGGCTCCTGCAATCCATTCTTTTTGAGGCTGGCGTGTACTTTGGTATCCACCGGGTTGATGGACACGGCTTTGACCTCCACCAGCAGGTCGTACTCGCCGGGCTGCGGCATCGGCTGGGTGATTTCAATAAAGCTTTCCGGGGCGTTCGGATTCACAGCAATCGCTTTAACAGACATATCAGGTTCCTTTCGTGTATTCAGAGGAGGATGTGTTGACTGTAGTCTATGCAGCCTGAAAGAGGGTGATAAGATGGACAATCCAGAACGGCGTGTTCGTGAGAGATGAACAATCATGTTTAAGCAACTGCAGGATATGGCGCTTTTCGCGCTGGTGGCGGAGACGGGCAGCTTCACGGCGGCAGCGCAAAAAGCGGGGCTGCCGAAGTCCAGCGTCAGCCAGCGCATTAGCCAGCTTGAGGCGCATGTCGGGTTGCGGCTGCTTAATCGCACCACGCGCAAGCTAAGTCTGACCTTTGCGGGCGAACATTATCTGGTGCACTGCCGTGAAATGCTGGATGCCAGTGAACGCGCCGATCTCGCCATCCAGCGCCTGCGCGATAACCCCAGCGGTCGGCTGCGCATCACCAGCCCTGCCGGGATCGGCGCAACGCTGCTGGCGCGCATGAACGCCGAGTTTCTCGCGAAATACCCGGAGATCACGCTGGAGGTGTTTATCTCCGACGACGTGCGGGATCTGGTGATGGAAGGGTTTGACGTGGCGCTGCGTACCGGCAAACCGCAGGATTCCTCGCTGATTGGCCGCAAGATAGGCCACTGCCCGCGCTATCTGCTCGCTTCGCCTAATTATCTGGCGCAGCACCCGGCACTGACGCACCCGTCACAGCTGGTGGATCACCGCGTGATTGTTCATCGCGCCTGGTCGGAGTGGCTGCTCCAGCGCGACCGCGAGCTTTACCGCTGCCATCTGAATCAGATGCACCAGACCGATAATCTCCTTTATGCCCGTGAAAGCGCGCTGGCAGGTGCCGGGATCACGCTGCTGCCCGCCTTTCTGCTTGATGATTCGCTCGCACAAGGCGCGCTGGTCAATGTCCTGCCGGCGTGGACCGTCACCGGGAACGATCTGTATCTGGTGTATCCGGGCCGCAAGCTCAACGCACCGGCGCTGGTCAGCTATATCAACTTTGCACTGGAGTACGAAGGTGTGACGCAGTTTTACGATAATTTATCGGCTTTCGTCTCAAAATGACTATCTTTTTAAAATTGACAGTTAAAAACGGATAAATAAAAAGTATGAAATCTTAATATTTCCAAAAAAAGAAAGCCAGAATAAGTTATTTATGGAGATGATGGATTGTGATATTTTACGCGCCTGAATTATTGTAACGCCCTTCTGTTGTCGTAATGATAATTACGGCTAATAAAACACGAATTTTGATTGTTTATAATGATAATCACGCGAGCGGTTACGCGCGTGTTGCCGTTATTTTTCTGGCAACGGATGTGTATTTTACAACAAGCTGTTATGGGAATGTCCCATAGCGGTAGCCTGTTCACAATAATATAACCAGGAACTGTTTATGAAAAGGCATGGGCTGGATGTCCAGCGCGCCACTGTACTGGCGTTATTTTTAAGGGAAATTAAAACGCGTTTCGGCAAGTTTCGACTGGGCTACTGCTGGGCGCTGCTTGAGCCACTACTTCATCTTGCCATCCTGCTGTTTGTTCTGGATTTTGTGATGGAGCGAACGCTGCCGGATATCTCATTTCCTGTCTTTTTATTAAGCGGCATTATTCCGTATTTTATTTTTAGCCATATTACGAGTCGTTCTATTAATGCCATCGAGGCGAACCAGGGGCTTTTTAATTACCGTCCGGTAAAGCCTATTGACACAATAATTGCGAGAACGTTACTGGAAGCCGGAATTTATATTGCCGTTTATCTGGTGCTGCTCGCGCTGCTGGCCATGACAGGCGAGGCGTTTACCTGCTCTCATTTGTTAGTTCTGTTTGGCGTCTGGGGTTGTCTGGTGGTGTTTTCCTTCGGTGTCGGGCTGATTTTTATGGTGACCAGTAGTGCGTTTCCGGAGTCGGAAAAGTTTCTGCCCCTGCTGACCCGCCCGCTTTATTTCATCTCCTGCGTGATGTATTCGCTCAATACTATTCCTCAGGAATATCAAAGCTGGGTCGCGTGGAACCCGCTGGTGCATGTGGTGGAACTGACCCGCGAATCGCTGGCGGCAAGTTATGAAAGCGACGGAGCCAGCCTGACGTATCTCGCAGTCAGCACGCTGGTAGTGCTCTTCACAGGCCTCGCGCTTTATCGTCATCAGGAAGAGGCGATGCTGACGTCATGATTGCTATCGAAAATCTCACCAAATCGTACCGCACACCCGCAGGGCGGCATTATGTCTTTAAGGATCTCTCTCTGACGCTGCCGTCCGGCAAGAGCGTGGCGCTGATAGGGCGTAACGGGGCGGGGAAATCGACGCTGCTGCGCATGATTGGCGGGACGGATAACCCGGACAGCGGGCGAATCATCTCCAGCGCCACGATCTCCTGGCCGGTCGGGCTGGCTGGGGGGTTTCAGGGCAGCCTGACCGGGCGTGAAAATGTGAAATTTGTGGCGCGGCTTTACGCGCCTAAAGAAGAAGTCCGCCAAAAAGTCGCGTTCGTTGAGGAATTCGCCGAGCTTGGAAAGTATTTTGACATGCCGGTGAAGGCCTATTCCTCTGGCATGAAAGCGCGTCTCGGGTTTGGGCTGAGCATGGCGTTCAAATTCGACTACTACCTGGTGGACGAAGTCACCGCTGTTGGCGACGCAAGTTTTCGTAAAAAATGCGAAACGCTGTTTGAAGCTCGCCATCAAGAGTCGTGCTTTTTAATGGTGTCGCACAATCTCCACTCACTCAAACAGTATTGCGATGCGGCGTTGTTTATAGGTCGGGAAAATCATGTGCATTTTTACGAAAGTGTTGATGATGCCATTGATGCTTATAAAGCTCAGGAGAATCTGTAAGCATGCAATACAGAAAAATCAGGAAGCTACTGACGTCGCCAGGTCTGTTTTTACGGGACTATCTTCTTAATAAATATCCTCTTTTTCTCAATGAAATAAACTGCCCACTGAGCGAGGAGAGCGTATTAATTAAGCATGATCTGGCGCTGGAGAGCATGAATAATGTGACTTTCCCGGTAGATGTGGTTTTTACCTGGGTGGATAACGGCGACGGCCAGTGGCGCAGTAAATTCGAGCAGTATCGGAAGCATCATCTACAAGCAGAGGCTGGCATTGATCATGACCCTGCGCGCTTCGATAACCACAACGAAATTTTTTATTCGGTACAGAGCGTACTGATGTTCATGCCCTGGGTTCGCCGGATATTTATTGTTGTCGACGGGCATCCGCTACCGTGGGCCGAAAAGATCGCAAAAGTGAAAATCATTTCACATGATGAGATTATTCCGGCGCGCTATTTGCCGACATTTAACTCGCACGTCATCGAAGCGCATTTAGACGCCATCCCCGATCTTGCCGAACACTTTATCTACTTTAATGATGATGTCTTTGCCGCGCGCCCCCTTCCGGCAAGCCACTTTTTTAAAGGGAATGGTCTGGCTTCGCTCTTCATTGCCGGTAAAAGCCTGACGGCAATGGCGCAGCGGGGGAGACATACCGCTGCACTTTCTGCGTCATTAAACGCCAGGAATTTACTGTCTGAGGATATCGATTTTGCACCGGATAGTCCGCTGGCACATACTTATGTGCCTCTGCGCAAAAGTATTTTTACTGAAGCCCGGCAGCGATACAGTAAACAGATTAGCGCTTTCTTACCCTGTAAATTCAGAAGCGATCATGATTTGAATTTACCCACCTTTCTGGTGCCCTGGTTTGCCTATGCCAGAGGCGTTGCTGTGCCTGCCAGGGATATTTGTTATTACTTTAACGTGCGCTCTCCTGCCGCCAAAACGCATTATCGTGCGCTAATTAACGCACGCAGGCAGGGGGGTTCTCCGCACTCTTTTTGCGCCAACGATTTTTCTTCACGTAACCATAGTGTCAATGATTATCAGGAACAACTGATTGCAATGCTCGAAACATATTTTGAAAATGGAATGTACAAAAATGTTTAATAATAAACTCCGTAAGCTGGTAAGGGACCCAAAACTTTTCTTCAGCGATATGGCTGCCAATCAGGCGCGTAAACTCAGAAAGCTTCATCTAAAAAAAGAAGATGGGCACTATAATTATACCGTGGTTTCTGCCGTGTATAACGTGAGTGCTTTTCTGGATGATTATTTTAAAAGTTTCGTGACGCAACGGATAAACTTCAAAAAAAATATACAGCTCATTCTTATCGATGATGGTTCAACGGATACGTCCGCCGAGATCATCAAAAGATGGCAGAGGAAGTATCCAAAGAACATTACCTACATTTATCAAGAGAATGCGGGGCAATCAGCTGCGCGTAATAATGGGTTACAGCAAGTCGCTACCGAATGGGTCACTTTTATCGATCCCGATGATTTTGTTGATGCAGATTATTTTTACAACCTTGATAACTTTCTTTATCAAAATCAGGATAAAGATATTAAAATGGTGGGTTGTAATACTATTATGTTTTATGAAGCCAAGAATCAGTATAAGGATGCACATCCTCTTGGTTTCAAATTTAAAAAAGGGAATCAACTTGTGCCGCTTGGCAGTATGGAAAAGGAAATCCAGCTGTCAGCCAGCACTGCCTTTTTTCGAGCAGATATAATTTTTGCAAAACAAGTCTTCTTTGACGCCAGGGTTAAACCTAATTTTGAAGATGCGCATTTTGTTGCCCGATACTTAAAAGGCGATAAATTCGGTCATGCTGCTTTTTTACAGCACTCAAAATATTATTATCGTAAGCGTGAGGATGGTTCTTCGACGCTGGATACGTCATGGACTAAAAAAGAACGGTTTCTCAACGTACCGGAGTATGGTTATCTGGATGTATTGAAAAGCTATCATGAAACAGAAGGCTCAGTCCCTGTAAATATTCAAAGGACGGTGATTTATGAAATCGTCTGGTATTTAAAATGGCTCACTAATCACGGCGAGCGTAGCGCGTTCTTGTCGACAGATGAAAAGCGCGAATTTATCAGTAAGCTTAAGGAAATATTCGTTTTCCTTGATAAAAATACGATTATGAATTTTGAGCTGGCGGGGGCGTGGTTTTTTCAGAAAGTCGCCATGCTTTCATTCTTTAAAGGGCTACAACCAGATGCCCAGATTGTTTATGTTGAAAAATACGATCCCTACAAGCACATGGTTCAACTGCGATATTTTACCAGCACGTTGAGCCTAGAGCAGATATCACTGGATGATAGAGACATTATTCCAGCATATGCCAAAACGATCCGTCATGATTTTATGGATGAGACGCTGATTCTTGAGCGACGTCTGTGGGTAGCGCTTGGCGATGCACAGCAAATCGATATTTCTGTTTCACACCTGCCGACTCGTCTCTCTCTTGGCGGTAAGCAATATAAAGAAGGTTTAAAAGCTACTGATATCAAAAAGCACTTCCTTGCCTTGATGCCAAAATATGAAAAGAAAAGAGAATATCAAGATGCATGGATTTTTATAGACCGAGATACGCAGGCTGACGATAATGCTGAACATCTTTATCGTTATGTTCACGAGCATTATCCAGAAAAGAATATATATTTTGCGTTAAAGAAAGAATCCCATGATTGGGAACGCCTTCAGAAAGAAGGATTCAATTTGATTGAATTTGGTTCTCATGAGCATAAGCTGGCTTTGGGGTCATGTAGTAAAGTGATTAGCTCACATGCTAATTATTATATTACGAATTTCCTTGGCCCTAAAATGCTTGCAGGAAGACATTTTGTTTTTTTACAGCATGGAGTAACAAAGGATGATCTGTCGGCGTGGTTAAATACCAAAGATGAAATAAATTGTTTTATAACTTCTTCGCCTGCAGAGTATCACTCTATTAGCGACAATTTAACAAAATATTTTTATTCAAAAAAAGATGTTTTTCTGACAGGTTTTCCACGGCATGACAGATTAATAAAAAGCAATAATGTTGCAGAAAGATTAATTGTTATCATGCCTACCTGGCGGCAAACTATTGTTGGGAAGGTTTTAGGTAATGGTGATGAGAGGGAAATAAATCCTCTGTTTATGCACAGTGAATTTGCCACCCGGTGGAAAAGCGTTTTACATTCTCCTTTACTGGAGAAATGTGCTAAGCAATATAATTACCGTGTGGCCTTTTTCCCCCACTTCAATATATTGCCTTATTTAAATAACTTTGATGTTCCAGAATATATTGAAGTTCTTACTCATGTCACTGGGAGTATTCAGGAAGTATTCTCTCGCGCCGCGCTAATGATTACTGATTATTCTTCAGTAGCTTTTGAAATGGCAGTGCAAAATAAACAAATAATTTACTATCAGTTTGATGCTAGAGAGTTTTTTGCAGGACATGTTTATACTAAAGGCTATTTCGATTACCGTAAGCATGGTTTTGGCCCGGTGGTAGAAACCGAAAAAGAGCTGTTTAAAGAGTTAAATACGCTGTTGAAAAATGATGCGGTGCCGTCTGCGAAGATTCTCAAGCGTATTAATGATACCTTCCCGTTCCGCGATGGCCTTAACTGTGAGCGCACGTATCAGGCAATCGCTTCGCTGGATGCGCCGCTGCCGGAAGGATTTGCAGATAAAGATATCCATCAGCAGTACGCACAGCAGGCTGCGGATGCTCGCCGCTGGGGACTTGCCGAAAAACGCTGGCAGGCGTACCTGATGCTGGCACTCACTCAGGATGAAGAGGCGCACGGTTGCGCCGGGCTTGCTGAAGCACTGCGTAAACAGGGGAAAACCGTCGCAGCGCGCAACGCTATACACCACTGGTATGCGCGTCATACTGAACAGCGTCATACGGCGCTTTCTGCAGGACTGGCGCTGGTAGAAATGGCGGAGCACCACTGGCAGCAGGCAGCCGCTCACTGGCAAGAGGCGGGCGAGGCGACTATCGATAACGCGCGCTACTGTTATTGCCTGTATCGCAGTGGGCAGGTATCTGTGCTGGAGGCTTTGTGCAAGAAAGCACGGCCTGCGGCTGGTTTTAGCTATGCCCGGTTCTGTTTACTTCTGGCGAAGCAAAAATGGGCTGATGGGATTGCTTATGTAAAAGAGCAGGACGTTGATGTGACTTCATCAGAAAGTCTTGAGAATAAGCTTCTGATTACGCTTTCTTATTGCTATCAGCAGCTGAATAAACTGAATGACGCCCATCAGTGCCTGGTGAAATATGAAAAATATATTGAAAATGATCCGCAGTGTCGTCTGAAAATCGCTCGTCTCGCTTTCCTGCGTCAGAACTGGGAGAAAATTCTCACCCAGCTTAATAAAGCCACTGCGGATGTCGATCATTTGCCTGATGAGCATCTTTATTACTACTGTGTCGCGCTGCTGCGTACCGATAAATATAAAGAGCTGTATACGCTATACGGTACTCTGAGTGATGCGCTGAGAAATGATGTGCGGTTCCTGAAAATCTATGCGCAGACGTGTCTGGAACTGAAAAAAGCCGGTGAGGCGATCGCACTCTTTGAGGCACAAAATAAACCGGATGATGAGTTCTGTCTTATCTATGCAGAAGCGCTGAGAGAGGCCGGACGCTTTAGTAAGGCGCTCTCTGTCGTTCGCAATAAACTTAGCCGTTACAACCAGAAAGCGTGGATGCTGCGGTGTGAACTCGCCCAGCTTTGTGAGGACTGGGACGATGCTTACGATTGCTGGCTGAATCTGTTACGTCATTATCCGCAGAATATGCCTGCCAATGCGGCGGAGAAATTACAGAACCTCCGGTTGCTGCGTGAGTTTTCTGTTAAATCCGATGCGTAACCCGAAACGTCAATAAGTTAAAAACAGGCGCGACCATCACTCGCGCCTGTTTTTATGGAGTAAATATGTCAGAGCAAATAGAAATAATTAATGGCGTGCAGATAAAGTATCGCTATAAAAAAAGAAAGTATGACACTCAGCATATGATTTTCATTTTTAGCGGGTTTGGCGGTGCCGGGATGTTCACATGGGATTTTGCCAACGCCCTCCAGGATTGCCCTGCGCATGTGGTGTGGATAAAAGATGATTTTCATAATGCCTGTACGTATTACCTCTGCCATAACAACGATTTCTGTGTTGAACAGGCCGTAATTACTTTTATTGAAACCATGCTCGCTCGCTATGGGCTTGAAAAGACGCAATGTACGCTGGCCGGATTTTCTAAAGGCGGCAGCGCCGCGCTGTGGTATGGACTTAAATATCAGTTTAAAAATATTGTTTCGACGGTGCCGCAGTTTCATATTGGCAGTTACGCCAGAAAAAACTGGCCTGGCGTATTTACTCATATGTCGGGTGACGACAGCGACGCTTTCGCACTAAAACTTGATGCTTTGTTGCCTCAGTTATTATCCCGCGACACTGCGCTTGATAAAAATATTTATCTGTTAACTTCTGAGGCCGATATACAGTACGAAAGTGAAGTAAAGCCCTATATTTCTGAATTCAGGAAATACCAAAATTTTAATCTTTTTATGGCGCAATCTATGCTCATCAGAGAGCATAATCAGGTTACTTCTTACCATGTGCCACTTTTGCTTGGGATTTTTTATTCGCTTTCACAGGGTGCGGTTCCACGCTATGGCGAATGTGAGCTCAGCGCGGATAACAGCCTTTTGCCGCGTCCGGTCAAGCCACAGCCATTTGCAGTATTGAAGAAAATCGCTGTCAAAGGATCGGTATTCTTCCCGGAAGGCATAGCGGTATTAAAAGGCGTGAGCTGCGCTGAGTATCAGGATATTCAGGTTGATATGGTTTTCAAAACCGATGGTTTTGAAGACGTCTTTCGTATTGCGAAGGCGCATCGTTCGATTCTGAGCCGTCAGCTTTATGAAGACGGTTTTGTGAATTATGACAAAGGGTGGTTCTGCACATTGCGCTATGAAGGGCTCTCGCTTGAGGCGTTACCCACAGGCACTTATCAGATCTTTCTGGATATAACGTGCCAGCAAAGCTGGGCGCGTAAAGCGCTCGAAACTGAGCCCTCGCAAGCAAACACCGTGCTCGCCGTCAGTGAAGCGCTGGAAGTATTTAGTCATGAAGGAAATGTTTATGTCACCCGCAAAGCAGGTCTATAACCCGGAGAACGGGTTTTCACGGCTGTAAAAAACGGTATTAAGCTGGGTTTTTTGCATCAGATAATAGCGAAAGGTTGAAAACAGGGTGTGGTCGGGGCGAAAGGACGCTTGCCAGAAGTCGTCAAGACGCCCCTGGAACGTTAACCCTTCGATATCATAGAGCGCTCTTCCCATTACTTTCAGCGGTTTGTTATGAATCAGCGCTGAAATTCCCGCTGTACTGTTAATCGTCACGACGCCCGCTGCATTGCTCAGTAGCTCTGGTAGCGGCAAGTCATGGACATAAACAATGCGCCCACTGACGCCATAGCGTTTGCTGAGGGTTTTAATCAGTGAACGATACTGCCGGTGCCCTCTGTCCATCGGATGGTGTTTGATGACCAACATGCGTGAGGGCGGCGCACCACGCGCGAATGAGCTGACCGTCTCCTTAATGAAATCCCGCATATCGCCATAATCGCTGTGGTGCTGAAGCTGGCTGTCGTTAAACACCTGAAGCACCGCAAGAAAATAGTGTCCGTGATAGTCTGTAGACAGCGAACGTCGAATGCCCCGCTCTGTATTGCGATACCAGATTTTGCGTATCGCGGCGCGTACCCAGCAGCCGCCTTCATACCAGGGCGAAAAACTTTTGTGGTGCTGGTAGCGTGGAAATGCGCGCTGATAGTAGCAGCCCATCAGATAATACCAGGCGGCATGAGCGATACGCCGCAGTAGCGAGGGTGTGATACGCCGCACTTCCGGAACCGGCAGAAAAGGCAGGGCACGATAAAACCCAGCCTCCCGCGGCAGGCTGGAAAACCCGTTCACGCCATTCTCTTCAAGCGTGATAAAACACGGGCGCAAATAACCCTCTTCAAAGACCAGAAAACGTATCCCCTGCGCTTGCGCCCAGCGGCGCGCGGCCTGATGCAGAGGCCGACAGTCGCCAAAGCACACCAGCGTATCAAACGGCCATGCGCTTCGCGTTGCCGTTAACCACGCGCCAAACCCCTCCGGCGTGCCCTGATAAGACAGGCTTTTCCCTTTGCGGCGGTAAAACCAGTCGCCTCCGTTAAACACCACCTGTTTCGCCTCGCGCCCTTTGGTCTCAAGCCAGTTTCCCAGGTCTCGAAAAAACGGCCCCATCGGCCCTTGCAGCAGCAAATATTTCTGGCCGGAAAGCAGGGTATCAAGCGCGCTGTGGTTCATCTGGGTCACCGGGAATAAAAAAGCGCGTGAAAGAGATTGCGGGCTTTATTGGCGAGCCGGGTGAGTGTTTTACGGCGGCGGTGGGGCGTGACGTTGCGTCGGGGCGACGCGCTGAGCAGGGCAACCGCTTCCTCCGCAGCGATCGGCGTTTTGCGCGTTGGGTGGAGGTAGAAGGGGTAATCGATGAGCGTGGTGTGGATAAGCGCGTTAAGCGTGAGCCGCCGGGTGCGGCGCGGGCAAGGATATTCGTCGTGTGTCAGGCCCCAGCCGGCGTAAAACGGCATACCGTAGCAGAAGACGGCCTTGCCGCGCAGCAGCGCCTCAAAACCGGCAAGCGACGTCAACGTATGCACTTCGTCTACCTGTTCGAGCACATCGACGATATCCGCCTGCGTGGCGAGACAATCCGCCCAGCGCAGCGCGTCTCGCGCGCTGGGTTCGCCCTGGCGGTTGCCGCAGGCCACGTCCGGGTGCGGCTTGAAGACGATATACGCCTGGGGATTTCTGGCGCGCACCATGCGCAGGAGCGCGGCAATCGTGCGGATGCCTTGCGTGCCGCCGACAAGCGAGGCATCGTCGCTGACCTGCCCTGGCACCAGCAGAATACGCCGTCCCCATGCCGATGCAGGCAGCCGCCACGCGCCGCCCGCGTTGTATTTACTGACCCGGCTTTCGATAATCTGTCGACGCAGTGCTGCGGCGCGCGCTTCTTCGGCTGGCGTCAGATGCACCCGGTTCAGGGCTATTTCCAGATCGCTTGCGCGCGTGGCGTCGTAATAGAGACCGCGTTTATCGAGCACCAGCGAGAGCGGGGCGAACAGATCGGAGCCGAGCCCCACCGAGCGCAAAAACGCATCTTCCATTCGCCACACGGGCATGCCACGCGCCTGTGCCGTTGATTGCCAGCGCGCTTCACCCGCGGTTCCCCACACCACGCAGGCATCAGCCTGCGGCGCGCGGCGCGTAAAGCGTAGTCGGTTATAGGGTGTTGAAAGAAAAGGTTTTACGACGCTGCGCTTCCAGAGCGTCAGCCCTGGTACCCATAACGTGCCGCGCAGCGCCAGATGATGACGCCGCTGCAGCGCCAGCCACGTCAGCACATCAAACAGCGTGCCGGGCTGATTGGTTTGCGGGTTAAGGTAGCGTGCGTAACGCAAATAGGCGGCGCTGAAAAGCGTGAGCAGCGAGGCATTGCCGCGCCGTGCAGCAAGCGTGGCCGCCGCCGGATGCCTGTCGTCCGTCAGCCCCCATCCGGCATACCACGGCTGCCCGAAGCAGACCACCGGCTTGCCCGCCATCAGCGCTTCAAAACCGAAGTGAGACGTCACGGTATAAACCCGAGATACGCACCGCAGCAGCGACTGCGGGCTGGCGTCTTCGGTTATCAGCCGCAGGCGCGTATTCGCGCGGATATCGCGCAAATAGCCACGCTTGCTGCCGTGCACGACATCAGGATGCGTTTTTACCCAGATTTCGGCATCCGGGTTTTCAGCAAGGGCGCTCTCCAGCATCAGCCGAAAAGATGCCGCGCTGGCATTGCCGAAGGTGACAGACATATCGCCTGCCGTCTGATCCACCACCAGCACCGCGCGGGCATCGGGCGAGCCGTCAAACGGCGGCGCGTGGTTATACTTCGCCAGATCGCCTTCCACGATAAGGCGCATCGCCTCCTGCGCCGCTTCGCGCAGCGCCGCGTTGCCCGCAGTGTCCTGAATCAGGTTCTCCAGCGTGCTCGGCTGGCTGGCGTCGTAGTAAATGCCGTCGTAATCGATAACCAGCGAGAGCGGCGGATAGCCGTGCGCCGCCGGGCCGCAAGAGCGGATAAACCCGTCTTCAAGGCGAATCACCGCAAGCCCGGCTTTGCGGGCGCGGGCAACGGCCGCCGCTGCGCTGGGGCGGTTCCCCCAGACGGCGATAGCGGTAACATCGTCCGGGATAGCCCGACGCAGCGCGAGTTTTCGACAAGGCATCGGCAGCAGGTGATGTAAGCCCGCAATACGCCAGATGCCTTTCGAGAAAATGCCGGTGACGCTATTTTTCATGGGATTACAGCGTCAGGATGACTTTCGCGGCGACAGCCAGCTGGTACATGATGGTCGAAATGCCGCGCGTCACTTCAATATTCTTCGACTCATACTTCGGCAGCACCATCAGCTCATCGCCCGGCTGCATGTCATCGACATCTTCGGCATTGAGCGCCTCGCCGTTCTGGCGAATCACGATAACTTTCGCACCGCTGGCTTTTTGCGTCATACCGCCGCATTTGGCGATGTAATCCTCAGGCTCCAGCCCTTTCTCCCAGGTGACGGCGTTGGGGAACAGCACTTCGCCATGCACCATGACGAGCGACGTTTTCTCCGGGATGGTGATAACGTCGCCATCTTCCAGCAGCACGGAATCAAGGTTGTTCTCATTCAGTACCACTTCGCCCTGCGGCACCACAGTGCGGGCTTTCGCCACGAAGCGGCTGACCAGTTGCGCCTCCTGCATACGCAGGCGCGATTCCTCCTGTGTGGAGGACTGCGCTGAGAGCGAAGCCTGCTCCAGCTTTTGCAGCGACAGATCCAGCATCTCTTTCTGACGCAGCGCGACCGAGCGGCGATAGAGTTTGATGGCGTTTAACTGCGACATCGTGTTCGGGCGCAGTTTCGCCATCACCTGGCGCAGCGTGGCACCGTAAGGCAATACCATCGCATGTTCGCCGGAGTGTGCGCCTTCCACGCGTACCTGGATGGTGCCGGTATAGCGATCAGAACTGACCACCATGCGATCGCCATCCTGCAACATGCGGCCTGCGGTTTCGCTAATCGGGAAATATTCGCTCTGCTTCATCGCGCCTTGCTGGCGCATCAGCGTCACATGCGTGGCCCCCGGTTTAGGCCGCGCCCAGCGCAGCGCTTCGGAAACCGGAATACGCTCATCGGTAAATTCAAAGTCGTAGCTGTTAAAGACATCGCCTTCGACGCCAAAGGTGTGCTGGCGTGGACCGACGATAATGGTGTCGCCATCGGCGAACTGCGACAGGCTGAGGCTGCCGTTGAGCAGAAAATCATACAGGTTCACATGCGAGCGCGTTTTCTGGCCGCGTTTGACGGTGATATCGACATAACTGCCGCGCTCGCTGTCCACGCCGCCCGCTTTGCTGAGATACGAAAGCAGCGAGTCGGACGCCACGCCGCCATATAACCCCGGCGTGCGGACATAGCCCGTGACAAACACTTTCACCGGCTGCGCCTGAACCAGCGAGGCGTAGACATTCACATTCGCCTGGTACACCTCTTTCACTCGCGAGATAACCAGTGCGTTGAGCTGGCTATTCGTCACACCTGCAACTTTAAGCGGGCCGACGTTAGGCAGAAAGATGTTGCCTTTCGGGTCGACGGTTAATGTGCCGTCATACGTGAAAGCGCCCCACAGACGCACCTGAATGGTGTCGCCAAGACCAATCACATAATTGGGGTTGAAGGCGATGCCAGCCCCGCCTTCCGCGTTTTGGGCGGTAAAAAGCTGTGCGCCGAACATGCGGCTCATGACCGTGGCGGGCGCGGGCGGCGGCGTGTTATCAAAGCCATCTGCGCTGACCGGAGCCGATGACGACGATGACAGAATGGGCGCCGCGCCGGTCAGCGCCGGGTCGGCGGTGAGATCAAGCGCGCTGGCGCAGGCCGATAAACAGAAAAAGATCAGTGAGGCGGATGAAACGTTTTTCATAACTCTCTCGGGTGTGAAAGCGGCAAGGTTAAGCACGGTGATCGTCAATAATGGCCAGCAGCAGTCTGAGCGTGCCGAACAGCAGGCAGCAGATCAGCAGGCAACTGGCTAACAGGTAGAGCGTCTCGGGGTAGCGGGCTTCCTCGGCAAGCTGGGGAGAACTGATCACCGCCAGGCTTTTCAGCTTACGGGCCGATTCCACGCGCGTTTTTTCAATGGCCGTGAGCGCGAGCTGGTACAGGTCTGTATCAAACGTCACGCGCGATTTCAGCTCTTCGAAATCCGCCGCCACACGGTTGAGGCGGTCGCCTTCCGGTGCGGTAATGTTGTTTTTCTCTTTCTCAATTTGCGCGTTAATGGAGGCCAGCGTGTTTTTCGTCGTGATGACCTGCGGCGCATCTTCACGCAGATACGTCAGCAGAGTACGCAGCTCTGTTTCGAGGCGAATCTTTTGCTCGGTCAGGTTGTTGACCGCTGAGCTCGCGGCGACGGCGGAAGCTTGTGGATCGAGCATCTGGTTGCGGTTCTGAAAGGCGAGCAGCGCGCTTTTGCTGGCGTCGAGGCGCTTGCGCGCTTTGTCGAGCTCGCTTTCGGCGAAGGATTGCTGGTCGCGCGCAATATGATGCGAAAGCTCGTTGATAAACCGCTCGGACTCTTTGAGCACCGCCTGGTTGAAACGCAGGGCGAATTCGGGCGTGAAGCCCTGAGTCTGGATGGTCAGCAGGCCGTTTTTGTTGTCGTAATTGATGGTGATGCGGTGACGGTAGTAATCCAGAAATTCTTCGGCGCTCGCGCTGGCATAAAGGTGATAGAAGAGATCCAGTCCGCTGTCGCCAAAGGCCTGTTTAAAATTGAGCTGTTTATCGAGTACGGCTAAGAGATCCGGCGAGTGCAGATACTCTTTCAGGTACAGCGCATCTTCGGCAGAAGTAGGGTTAGAGGCACCCATCAGCAGGCCAATATTCAGGCTGCCGTTTTCGATATCACTGGCGCGTTTGATGGCGACCTGTGATTCGCTCACATAACGCGGCTGGCTGAAAATAAGCAGATAAATCACCAGCAACAGAAATGGCGCGCCAATGACGATTTTCGCGCTGTGGCGCTGAAACAAAATAAGCAGGCGGGAAAAATCCTGACGCCGCATCCATGCTGAAAAATTTTTTATTTTCGTGAGCACTGTGTGATGACCATTAATATAATGAATAAATGACGGATATATATTTATATAAAAAATGTTTTAACGGCTGCCTGCGCGTTTAATAACGTCAATATGCCCGAGCCATCGTTGCCGGTATAAAGAAAGCAACCAAGCATAGCGAGAGGCTACGGCGCGTGCCGGTAGTAAATCTACAAACTGTCTGTTGTTTTTATGTATTGACGCTGAAAATGATGAAAAGCGAGGAGAGATGACGTTAACGACGTGCAGGCGGCGGCCCGCTTACCCTGACAACGATTCCGTGACATTTCCATTCCATGAAAATCATAGCGCTAATAATAAAAAACCCTCGTTCATGAAAGATCATATGAAAATGGAGGGATATGATTTATTAATTACCATAACAAGGGTGAATGGACAATTGGTCAGGAATAAATCGGAGTAGAGGGCAGGTATTTATCTGAGGGGAATCACTAATAAAACGGCCTTCATTAAGAAGGCCTTTGCGGGAATTACTTGGCGATACGTTTGTATTTGATACGCTTCGGCTCCAGCGCTTCGGCGCCCAGCGTGCGTTTCTTATACTCTTCGTACTCGGTGAAGTTACCTTCGAAGAATTCCACTTTACCTTCATCCTGATAATCCAGAATGTGTGTGGCGATACGGTCCAGGAACCAGCGGTCGTGCGAGATAACCATCGCGCAGCCCGGGAACTCCAGCAGGGCGTTTTCCAGCGCGCGCAGGGTTTCGATATCCAGGTCGTTGGTCGGTTCATCGAGCAGCAGCATGTTGCCGCCCACCTGCAACAGTTTCGCCAGATGCAGACGACCGCGCTCACCACCGGACAGCTCGCCCACGCGTTTGCCCTGGTCCACGCCTTTAAAGTTAAAGCGGCCAACGTACGCGCGGCTCGGCATTTCGGTGTTGCCGATCTTCATGATATCCAGCCCGCCGGAGACTTCTTCCCAGACGGTTTTGCTGTTGTCCATGGCGTCACGGAACTGGTCAACAGACGCGAGTTTCACGGTTTCACCAAGCGTAATGGTGCCGCTGTCCGGCTGTTCCTGGCCAGACATCATACGGAACAGGGTGGATTTACCCGCGCCGTTCGGACCGATGATGCCGACAATCGCGCCTTTCGGCACGGAGAAGCTCAGATCGTCAATCAGCACGCGGTCGCCGTAGGATTTACGCAGATGGCTGACTTCCACCACTTTATCGCCCAGACGCGGTCCCGGCGGAATAAAGAGTTCGTTGGTTTCGTTACGCTTCTGGTATTCGGTGTTGTTAAGTTCTTCAAAGCGCGCCAGACGGGCTTTGCCCTTGGACTGACGACCTTTCGCGCCCTGACGCACCCACTCCAGCTCTTTCTCGATAGATTTACGACGCGCGGCTTCCTGAGAGGCTTCCTGCGCCAGACGCTGATCTTTCTGCTCAAGCCAGGAAGAGTAGTTGCCTTCCCACGGAATACCTTCGCCGCGGTCCAGTTCGAGGATCCAGCCTGCCACATTATCGAGGAAGTAACGGTCGTGAGTAATCGCCACAACGGTGCCTTCGAAGTCGTGCAGGAAGCGCTCCAGCCAGGCGACGGATTCGGCGTCCAGGTGGTTGGTCGGTTCGTCGAGCAGCAGCATGTCCGGTTTTTCGAGCAGCAGGCGGCAGAGCGCCACGCGGCGGCGTTCACCACCGGAGAGATTCGCGACTTTCGCATCCCAGTCCGGCAGACGCAGGGCGTCAGCCGCGCGTTCCAGCTGCACGTTCAGGTTGTGACCGTCATGGGCCTGGATAATCTCTTCCAGTTTGCCCTGCTCGGCGGCGAGCTTATCGAAATCGGCATCCGGATCGGCGTACAGCGCGTACACTTCATCCAGGCGCTTGAGCGCGTTAACGACTTCCGCGACCGCTTCTTCGATCGATTCGCGCACGGTATGTTCAGGGTTGAGCTGCGGCTCCTGCGGCAGGTAGCCGATTTTGATGCCAGGCTGCGGACGGGCTTCACCTTCGATATCTTTATCGATGCCCGCCATGATGCGCAGCAGGGTGGATTTACCGGCGCCGTTCAGGCCCAGCACACCGATTTTGGCGCCAGGGAAAAAGCTCAGAGAGATATTCTTCAGAATGTGTCGCTTCGGCGGAACAACTTTGCCGACGCGATGCATGGTGTATACGAATTGAGCCACGTTGGACTTCGCCTCTTATCATGATTAAGGGTTTCTCAGCTGCGGAGTTTAGCTGTTTTCAACGCTTAATCCCAGCCAGCAACGCCGTGAATGCGGCGTAAGAGGCATTAATGCGCGAATGGTAAAAAAATGTTCGCGACATGGCGCAACGGCCTTCGCCTGGTTAGCATGAAGTATCTGAGAATTTCAGGCGGCATGAGGCTGCCGGTCAGTCAATTAACATGAGGAAGGATTGTGGGAACATCCAGACAGGTCGTCTGGCGGTGGCTGGCGGCGGGCGTCTGCCTGCTGACGCTCGGCCAGGCCGCACGCGCCGATTCGCTCGACGAGCAGCGCAGCCGCTATGCGCAGATCAAACAAGCGTGGGATAACCGGCAGATGGACGTGGTGGAGCAACTGATGCCCACCCTGCAAACCTATCCGCTCTATCCCTATTTGCAGTATCGCCAGCTCACTGACGATCTCATGAACGAGCCGACTATCGCGGTGCAGCAGTTTATTCAGGCGAACCCGACGCTGCCGCCGGCGCGCACGCTGACGTCCCGGTTTGTCAACGAACTGGCGCGCCGCGAAGACTGGCGCGGCCTGCTGGCGTTCAGCCCGCAACCGCCTGGCAGCACCGAGGCGCAGTGCAACTACTATTACGCGAAGTGGAACACCGGCGACGCGCAGGGCGCCTGGCAGGGCGCGAAAGATCTCTGGCAGACCGGCAAAAACCTGCCTGCGGCGTGCGAGCGCCTCTTCCAGGCGTGGCGCACGTCCGGCGCGCAGGATCCGCTGGCTTACCTTGAGCGCATTCGCCTTGCGATGAAAGAGGGCAACACGTCGCTTGTCAGCTCGCTCGCAAGCCAGCTGCCGCCGGATTATCAGACCATCAGCAGCGCGCTGGTGAGCCTGGCGAACGATCCCAACAGCGTGATGACTTTTGTGCGCAGCGTCGGCGCGACCGATTTCACGCGCCAGATGGCCGCGGTGGCGTTTGCAAGCGTCGCCCGTCAGGATGTGGAAAACGCGCGGCTGATGATCCCGTCGCTCATCCAGGCGCAGCAACTGAACGACGCCCAGGCGCAGGAGCTGCGCGATATCGTAGCGTGGCGTCTCATGGGCAGCGATGTCACCGCAGAGCAGGCCCGCTGGCGCGACGACGCGATCATGCGTTCAGAATCCACATCGCTCATTGAGCGTCGGGTGCGTATGGCGCTTGGCACCGGCGATCGCAGCGGGTTAAACACCTGGCTTGCGCGCCTGCCGATGGAGGCGAAAGAAAAAGATGAATGGCGCTACTGGCAGGCCGATCTCCTGATGGAGCGCGGGCGCGACGACGAGGCCAAAACCATTCTGCATTCACTGATGCAGCAGCGCGGTTTCTACCCGATGGCAGCGGCGCAGCGGCTTGGCGAAGATTACCCGCTGCGTGTCGATAAAGCGCCAGCGGTAAACGCCGCGCTGTTTGAAGGCCCGGAGATGGCGCGCGTGCGCGAGCTGATGTACTGGGGCCTTGATAACACCGCGCGCAGCGAATGGGCGAATCTCGTCACCAGCCGCAGCAAGCAGGAGCAGGCGGCGCTGGCGCGTTACGCGTTTGATCGTAACTGGTGGGATCTGAGCGTGCAGGCGACGATCGCCGGTAAGCTCTGGGATCAGCTCGAAGAGCGTTTCCCGCTGGCTTATAAAGATCTCTTCGCCCGCTACGTGAGCGACAAAGCCGTTCCGCAGAGCTACGCGATGGCGATCGCCCGTCAGGAGAGCGCCTGGAACCCGAAAGTGCGCTCGCCGGTAGGTGCGTCCGGCCTGATGCAATTAATGCCGGGCACCGCTACCCACACGGTGAAGATGTTTAATCTGCCAGGCTACAGCAATAGCGCGCAGCTGCTCGACCCGGAAACCAACATCCAGATAGGCACCAGCTATTTGCAGTACGTCTACGGGATGTTCGACAACAACCGTATTTTCGCCTCCGCCGCCTATAACGCCGGGCCGGGGCGCGTGCGCACCTGGCTTGGCAACAGCGCCGGGCGTATCGATGCGGTCGCGTTTGTCGAAAGTATTCCGTTCTCCGAGACGCGCGGTTATGTGAAAAACGTGCTGGCTTATGATGCCTATTACCGTTACTTCATGGGCGGTAAGCCGGTGTTGATGAGCGATGCGGAGTGGAGCCGCCGTTACTGATTCGGCGGCGTTGTGCTATTCTGTCGTACTAGTGAACGAGTATGGCGGCATCTGATGACTCAACATTCAACCTATTCCGCGGCCCAGGCCGAACAGAGTAATCAGGAGTGGCTGCGCTTTGTGGCGCTCCTGAAACAATCTTTCGACAAAGACCTGCATCTTCCGCTGCTGACGCTGCTGCTGACGCCGGACGAACGCGCCGCGCTCGGCACGCGTGTGCGGATCATTGAAGAGCTGCTGCGCGGCGAGATGAGCCAGCGCGAGCTGAAAAGCGAACTGGGCGCGGGGATCGCGACGATCACCCGCGGCTCTAACAGCCTGAAAGCGGCGCCGCCGGAGCTGCGCCAGTGGCTTGAACAGGAGCTGTTACAGGCTCAGCGGTAAATCGCGTTATGAAAGGGGCTTAAGGCCAGGATCACCGCCTGATGGTAGACGCTGCTGCGCGTCAGCTTACCGGCGGTGAAAATGCCGATAGCCCCTTCTTTACGCCCGATTTCATCAATACCTGTCCAGGCGGACATCACCGGCCCAAGCGCTTTTCCGGCGCGCACTTCATTAAGGATCGCCGCAGGCAGCGGCAGCGTCGCCGAGCGCGCTTCGCCACGCTGGTCTGCGCTTTCAATCACCACCCAGCTAAACGTGCTGTCGTCATCAATACCGGCTTCAATCGCCACCCAGTAATCGGCTTGCGGGCGCAGCGCGCGGGCATTAATGACGCGCTGGCGTGCGCCGGTGCGCGTTTCTTCACTGCCGAGCGGCTGTTCCGGCACGCCGCTATCGACGGAGACGGCGTCAATATGGCAGGATGCTGCTTCGCCGAAAATCTCGCTAAATGCACGCAGAATCGCCTGAATTTTGGCTGGATTCGTCGTGGCGCAGACAACATGGTACATAATTCAATTCACACTCACAGACGTTTAAAGTCGCAGCAGTATAACGGATAAAAAGCATGTTACAGGTATATCTGGTTCGCCACGGTGAAACGCAGTGGAACGCCGAGCGACGTATCCAGGGGCAATCGGACAGCCCATTGACGGAAAAAGGGGAACGCCAGGCCATGCAGGTGGCGCAGCGCGCCAAAGCGCTTGGCATCACGCACATTATCACCAGCGATCTGGGACGCACGCAGCGCACCGCTGAGATTATCGCGCAGGGCTGCGGCTGCGACGTGATACTCGATCCGCGCCTGCGTGAGCTGGATATGGGCATCCTTGAGCGCCGTCATCTCGACACGCTCAGCGAAGAAGAAGAAGGCTGGCGTCGCCAGCTGGTGAACGGCACGCCGGATGGTCGTATTCCGCAAGGGGAATCGATGCAGGAAGTGAGCGAGCGTATGCACGGCGCGCTGAACGCCTGCCTCGATCTGCCGCCGGGAAGCCGCCCGTTACTGGTGAGCCACGGTATGGCGCTTGGCTGCCTCGTCAGCACCATTCTCGGTCTGCCCGCGTATGCGGAGCGCCGACTGCGCCTGCGCAACTGCTCAATCTCTCGTGTCGATTATCAGCAGAGCCCGTGGCTGGCGTCCGGCTGGGTGGTGGAAACCGCAGGCGATGTGTCGCATCTCGATGCGCCTGCGCTGGATGAGCTACAGCGTTAACGGCGGATGGGGATCAGGTACTCACAGCGCAGGTTGATGTCACCCTCCTGGGCACCGGACGCCTCCGTAAGCAAATAGCGCTCGATATCCTGACCACGGCGGCGCGTCAGCCCCAGTGCGGGCATACAGGTGCCGTAGACGGTCAGGATAAACTCCTGAACGCCGGTGCCTGGTCCTTCATAGGTAAACTGCACATAATCGCCGCCTTCAAGCGTCACCGGATGGGCGTGCTCCACGCAGCCTTCCGCCAGCGGCTCCGGCAGCGCGGTGGTGTAAAAGACTTCCTGCTCGTCATCTTTTTCAACGCTCGGGCGTGATTCATTCAGGCCGTAAAAGACCGGTGGAATGGTCGGACAGTTCGCGAGAAATTCGCGCCAGAACTGGACACGCATCTGCTGGCGGAACACCGAGATTTGCTCAAGCGAGCAGGTATAGCTCTGGGTGAGGCCGGTGAGGTGCATCGGCGCGAGCGTGACAAACTGATGCGGCGGTGGCGTGAACGGCTCAAGGCGCAGCGGCGGGCGCATACCCTGCGCGCTCCAGTCCGCCGAGCGGCGATAGAGCGCAGGCGTCAGCGAGAACTGCTTTTTAAACGCGCGAGTAAACGTCTGTTGCGAATCGAAACGGTATTGCAGCGCGATGTCGAGAATCGGGCGCGCGGTGAGACGCAGCGCAACGGCGGATTTGGACAAGCGGCGCGCGCGAATATAAGCCCCGATGGCATGGCCCGTCACCTCTTTGAACATCCGTTGCAAATGCCACTTGGAATACCCGGCTTTAGCCGCCACATTGTCCAGAGACAAGGGGTGATCAAGATGGCTTTCCAGCCAGGCGAGCAGATCCCGAATGATCCCAGACTGATCCATATTTAATCCTCATCCTTAAACGCAGTGCCTGAAAAAGTGGGTAGCGAATAGTAGCATTTTTTGTTCTTCTGGCATTCAGTGTTTTCTTTTGCGGTTAAAGCGGAGCGGACTGCTGCAAAACAGGATTTTTGAGTAACAATGTGATCTGTAAGGTTTTTTGTTTTAACGGTGAATAATCACTAAACGTAACCTTTAATGAATGGTAACAATATGAAATACAAGCTGTTATTAATTCCGACATTGTTTATGGCTTTAACCGGCGGTTTACGTGCGGAAGAAATTGGATCGGTTGATACCGTGTTTAAATGGCTGGGGCCGGATCACAAAATCGTGGTGGAAGCGTTTGACGATCCGGATGTCAAAAATGTGACCTGCTACCTGAGCCGCGCCAAAACCGGCGGTATCAAGGGCGGACTGGGGCTTGCGGAAGACACGTCCGATGCGGCGATTTCCTGCCAGCAGGTCGGGCCCATTGAACTGAGCGATAAAATCAAAGCCGGGAAAGCGCAGGGCGATGTGGTGTTCCAGAAGCGCACATCGCTGGTCTTTAAAAAACTGCAGGTGGTGCGTTTTTACGACGCGAAACGCAACACGCTCGCCTATCTGACCTATTCCGATAAAGTTGTCGAAGGCTCGCCGAAAAACGCGCTGAGCGCCGTACCGATTATGCCGTGGGGTCAGGCCCGGTAATTCACAGGACTATTCAGGATGAATCAGACAACCGTCTGGCTGGTGGAGGATGAGACCAGCATCAGCGAAGCGCTGTCATATGTGATGCAGCTTGAAGGGTTTACGGTGCGGACGTTTGAGCGCGGGCTGCCCGCGCTGGATGCCGCGCGCCAGACGCTGCCCGATCTCGTCGTGCTGGATGTGGGCCTGCCGGATATCAGCGGCTTTGAGTTATGTCGTCAGCTTCTGGCGGCGCATCCTGCGCTGCCGGTGCTGTTTCTGACCGCGCGCAGCGAAGAGGTCGATAAGCTTATTGGCCTGGAAATCGGCGCGGATGATTATGTCGCCAAGCCGTTTTCGCCTCGGGAAGTTTGCGCCCGTGTGCGTACCATCCTGCGGCGTCTGCAAAAGCAGCAGCGCGGCGCGCAGACCGTCGTGCGGGTGGGGCGTTTCGAGCTCAATGACGAGGCCGCGCACATCGCCTGGTGTGGTCAGCCGCTGTCGCTCACCCGCTATGAATACCTGCTGCTGAAAACGCTGCTGCTGGCACCGGGGCGCGTCTATTCGCGCCAGCAACTGATGGATATCGTCTGGGGAGATGCGAACGACAGTTTCGATCGCACCGTCGATACCCATATTAAAACGCTGCGCGCCAAGCTGCGCGCGGTCAATCCTGACGTGTCGCCTGTCAATACGCATCGGGGGCTGGGCTACAGCCTGGCGGTAAACTGATGCGTATCGGCATGCGGCTGCTGCTGGGCTACTTTCTAATTGTCGCCGTGGCGGCCTGGTTTGTTCTCACGATTTTCGTGCAGGAGATCAAACCCGGCGTGCGGCGGGCGACGGAAGGCTCGCTTAATGACACCGCCACGCTGCTGGCGGAAATCGCCCGTGACGATCTGCTGGCGGGCCATCCGCGCGACGGGCAGCTGGCGCAGGCCTTTGAGCGGTTAAATCATTACCCGGTCAACGCCAACATCAGCGGCATTAAAAAAGAGCGCAATGAATACCGCGTGTACCTGACCGACGCGCAGGGGCGCGTGGTGTTTGACTCCAGCGGCGCGGCAGTCGGGCAGGACTATTCGCGCTGGAACGATGTCTGGCTGACGCTTCGCGGCAAGTATGGCGCGCGCAGTTCGCCGCTGCATCCGGACGACCCTGACAGCACCGTAATGTATGTCGCCGCGCCCGTACGCGACGCCGGGCGCATCATCGGCGTACTGAGCGTGGGCAAGCCGAATATCGCGCTTGCGCCGGTGATCAGGCGCAGCGAACACCGGATCATGATGGCGGGCGTGGCGCTGCTCGGTATCGCGCTGCTGACCGGCATCGTGATGGTGCTGTGGATCAACCGCTCCATCGGCACACTGGTGCGTTACGCCGATTCGGTCACCGAAGCCGCGCCGCTGCCGCTGCCTGACCCCGGCAGCAGCGAGTTGCGGCGTCTCGCCCAGGCCTTGGAAAACATGCGCGTACGGCTGGAGGGCAAAAACTATATCGAGCAGTATGTCCACGCGCTGACGCACGAGCTGAAAAGCCCACTTGCGGGTATTCGCGGTGCGGCGGAGATCCTGCGTGAATCGCCGCCGCCGGCGGTGGCGCAGCGCTTTTGCGACAATATTCTTGAGCAAAACGCGCGTATGCAGGCGCTGGTGGAGAAGCTGTTGCAGCAGGCGAAGCTGGAAAACCGGCTGGAGATCGTGCCTGAGCCGGTATTGCTGGCATCGCTTTTCGCCACGCTCGCGGAGCTGCATGCCTCGACGCTTTTGCAAAAATCGGTGCGGCTCACTATCGACCCCGCTCCCGGTAGCCTGCGCGTGGCGGGCGACGAGGCGCTGCTGCACCAGGCCATCGGCAATCTTCTTGTCAATGCGCTCGACTTCACCCCGCCTGGTGGTGAAATAACGCTTGGCGCGTGGCAGGAGGGCGAGCGCGTTATCGTGCGCGTAACGGATACCGGCAGCGGTATTCCGGATTACGCGCTGGCGCGTATCTTCGAGCGTTTCTATTCGCTGCCGCGCGCGAGCGGGCAGAAGAGCAGCGGGCTCGGCCTTGCTTTCGTGCAGGAAGTTGCGCGGCTTCACCAGGGCGAGATAGCGCTCGTTAATCGCCCTGAAGGCGGCGTTGAGGCGCGGCTGACGTTACCGCCCGCCTGACTTCACCGACGCTTCACATAACTTCATTTCCACCCCACATAAGCCCTCTATCTTTGGCAGCATCGAAGAGGAGAGGCTTATGTTGAAATCACCACTAATGCTAAAAGGGCTGGCGCTGCTGGGCTGTATGGCGCTGCTGTTAATTCCACTGCGTATTCTGAGCGTGGTTATCGGCGAGCGCGCCGACTATCGCGACGATGTGTCCCGCTCGCTTGAGCAGAGCACCAGCGGGCCGCAGAAGCTGGTCGGGCCGCTTATCGCCATTCCGGTAACCGAAATCACCACCGTGACGGAAGCGGGCAAAGAGGTCACTAAAACGCGCAGTTTTATTCGCTACTGGCTGCCGGAGTCGCTGGTGGTCACGGGAAAGCAGGCGGTTGAGCCGCGGCATATCGGCATTTACGAAGGGCAAATCTGGCACAGCGATGTCGCGCTGGAAGCGCGCTTTACGCTGCCTGAACAGGGGCTGAACCCCGGTGCGCAGTATCAGCTGGGCGACGCGCGGCTGGTAATGGCGGTGGGCGATGCGCGCGGCATCGGTAACGTGGGCGAACTGAAAATCAACGGACAGGCGCTGGCGGTGGAGCCTGGTTCTGGCCTTGAAGAGGGCGGCCAGGGGTTGCATGCCATCGTACCTGCGGCACTTTTGAATGCCCCGACGCTCACGGTCAGTTTTTCGCTGGAGCTAAACGGCACCGGCGCGTTTTCCGTCGTGCCGCTGGGCCGCAACAGCGAGCTGTCGCTTATCAGCAACTGGCCGCATCCGGGTTTTTATGGCAATTTCCTGCCGGCGACGCGGGAGATTTCCGCCAGCGGTTTTGCGGCGAAATGGCGCAGCAGCTGGTATGCCAACAATATCGACAGTGAATTTCATGACGCGCAGAGCGTGACGCTTCGCAACTTGCCTGCATTTAGCGTGACGGTGGCAACGCCGGTGGATCAGTACCAGCTAACCGACCGGGCGGTGAAATACGCCGTGCTGCTGATAGCGCTCACCTATATGGCGTTTTTCGTCTGCGAAACGCTCAGCGGTATTACGATGCACCCGGTGCAGTATCTGCTGGTGGGGCTTTCACTGGTGATGTTTTATCTGCTGCTGCTGGCATTTTCAGAGCATATCGGCTTTAACCTGGCCTGGCTTACCGCAAGCCTTGCAGGAGCGGGGCTGAACGCGCTCTATCTTCAGGCGGTACTGAAAGGGTGGCGGCGCAGCCTGATGTTCGCCGGTGGTCTGCTGGCGCTCGACGGCGTGCTCTGGCAACTGCTGCGCTCGCAGGATTTCGCGCTGTTGCTCGGCAGCGGGTTGCTGTTCGTCGCGCTGACGGCGGTGATGCTGCTGACGCGCCATATCGACTGGTATGCGCTGACGCCCGCGAAACCACGCTATCAGCGCCTGACGCCTGCACCGCAGGAGGAGCAGTTCCGGCTCTGGAAGTAAAACGCGGGCAATAAAAAAGGGCGGAAATTCCGCCCTTTTTGCGTGGCGCCGAAACGCCTTATTCCTGCAGATCGCCGCAGAAACGGTAACCTTCGCCATGAATGGTGGCGATGATTTCCGGGGTGTCCGGCGTGGACTCGAAATGTTTACGAATGCGACGGATGGTCACATCAACGGTACGGTCATGCGGCTTGAGCTCGCGACCGGTCATTTTCTTCAGCAGTTCCGCACGGGTCTGGATCTTGCCCGGGTTTTCGCAGAAATGCAGCATCGCGCGGAATTCGCTGCGCGGCAGTTTGTACTGCTCACCGTTAGGGCTAATCAGCGAACGGCTGTTGATATCAAGCTCCCAGCCGTTGAACTTGTAGCTTTCCACGCTGCGGCGCTCTTCGCTCACCGTACCGAGATTCATGGTGCGGGAGAGCAGATTGCGGGCGCGAATAGTCAGCTCGCGGGGGTTAAACGGCTTGGTGATATAATCGTCGGCACCAATTTCAAGGCCTAAGATTTTATCCACCTCGTTATCACGGCCGGTCAGGAACATCAGCGCGACGTTCGCCTGCTCGCGCAGTTCACGCGCCAGCAGCAGACCGTTTTTACCCGGCAGGTTGATATCCATGATAACCAGGTTGATATCATTATCAGACAGGATCTGATGCATCTCGGCGCCATCGGTGGCTTCAGAGACATCATAGCCTTCTGCTTCGAAAATACTTTTTAACGTGTTGCGTGTAACCAACTCGTCTTCAACGATAAGAATGTGCGGGGTCTGCATGTTTGCTACCTAAAAATTGCCAACTAAATCGAAACAGGAAGTACAAAAGTCCCTGACCTGCCTTCTGCATGCCATAAATTAACATGCCCGGCGTAACATGACTAAAGTACGTAATTGCGTTCTTGATGCACTTTCCATCAACGTCAACAACATCATTAGCTCGGTCGTGGGTACTTTTCCCTCTGGACCCGACGGTGTCAAAAACGGCAGTCATCCTAACCATTTTAACAGCAACATAACAGGATGATACGATACCAACACCCAATAAAACTACTCTTCGTTGACATATATCAAGTTCAATTGTAGCACGTTAACAGTTTGATGAGATCGTCGCAGCGAAGAACTAACTTTGGTTACATTTGAATAACAATACGGATAATTTCATATCCTAATTAATAAACAAGGTGAATCCGATAAGCAAGCGGAATTTATATGGCTTTTTTTGATGCTAAACAGCCGCATAAGACAGCTTTTAAAGCATAATTAAGCCGCGATTTTCGGAATTATTCATAACTATTATTTATCGTTTTTACCGTCACTTTCATGCTGTAATTGTATATAAAATGTAAATTCGCGACGCGTATTAATTAGCGCGCTGATATTTACCTCCACAACAGGATCACTAAAAGCCTTATGCGTTTGCCCATTATTCTTGTGTCTCCCGCCAGACCTGAAAACGTCGGTGCCGCCGCGCGCGCGATGAAAACCATGGGATTTACCGAACTGCGGATCGTCGCCAGTGAAGCTCATCTTGACCCGGCTGCCCGTCGCGTTGCCCACGGCGCGGGCGATATTCTCGATAATACAAGGCATTACGACACGCTCGCCGCCGCGCTGGAAGATGTGGATTTCACTGTCGCCACCACGGCGCGTAGCCGCGCCAAATTTCATTATTACGCGACGCCGCAACAGTTATTGCCGCTGCTTGAAGAGAAAGCGGCCTGGCTGCCGGTCACGGCGCTGGTGTTTGGCCGTGAGGATTCGGGGCTGACCAACGACGAACTGGCGCTGGCCGATGTGCTGACCGGCGTACCGATGGTGGCGGATTATCCGTCGCTGAATCTGGGGCAGGCGGTGATGGTGTACTGCTATCAGTTAACGTCACTGATGCAAAACGCGCCTGCCGTCGCACCCGCCGCCGATGAGCAACAGCTGAAAGCGTTACGTCTGCGTATTGATGCCTTGCTGGCGACGCTCGGGGTGGCAGACGACCTCAAAATGGCCGACTGGTTACAGCAGCGTCTCGGGCTGCTTGAGCAGCGCGACACCGCAATGCTGCATCGTTTGCTGCATGATATCGAAAAAAAAGTGGTGGGCTGAAATGCTGACATGTCTCCATTGAATAGCATTAAATGCTAAAGAGGCAGGGCGTTTGCCGGTTTTTCGGGCCGTGAGTGCGGCTTTTATCGGTATCCGTGGGGAAAGTTTCGGCCGGTGCGTAAATGAAATATTCGTTGACTTAACCTGACGATTACTTTAACCAATAGAGATACAGGACAGAAAACAGAAAAGTACAGAGCACACAACATCCATGATTCGCATCAGCCTGACTACCATTATTACTACCACCACCATTACCACAGGTAACGGGGCGGGCTGACGCGTACAGGAAAAACTGAAAAAAGCCCGCACCTGAACAGTGCGGGCTTTTTTTTCGGCATAAAATCAAGGGGTAACAACAATGCGAGTGTTGAAATTCGGCGGTACATCGGTCGCGAACGCAGAACGCTTTATGCGTGTCGCCGACATTCTGGAGAGCAATGCCAGGCAGGGGCAGGTAGCGACCGTTCTTTCTGCCCCCGCAAAAATCACCAACCATCTGGTGGCGATGATTGAAAAAACCATCAGTGGCCAGGATGCCCTGCCGAATATCAGCGATGCCGAACGTATTTTTGCCGAACTCCTGAAAGGCCTCAGCGACGCCCAGCCTGAATTCCCGTATGCGCAGATGAAAGCGCTGGTGGATCAGGAATTTGCCCAAATTAAACATGTGCTGCACGGCATCAGCCTGCTCGGCCAGTGCCCGGACAGCATCAACGCGGCGCTGATCTGCCGCGGCGAAAAGCTTTCGATCGCTATTATGTCGGCGCTGCTTGAGGCGCGCGGCCATAAAGTGACGGTCATCGATCCGGTGGAGAAACTGCTGGCGGTCGGCCATTACCTTGAATCCACGGTCGATATCACCGAATCCACCCGCCGCATCGCGGCCAGCAAAATTCCGGCGGATCACATGATCCTGATGGCCGGTTTTACCGCCGGGAACGACAAAGGAGAGCTGGTCGTGCTCGGGCGCAACGGCTCTGATTACTCCGCCGCGGTGCTGGCGGCGTGTCTGCGCGCCGACTGTTGTGAGATCTGGACCGACGTCGACGGCGTTTATACCTGTGACCCGCGCCAGGTGCCGGACGCCAGGCTCCTGAAGTCGATGTCGTATCAGGAGGCCATGGAGCTCTCCTACTTCGGCGCTAAAGTTCTTCACCCCCGCACTATCACCCCCATCGCCCAGTTCCAGATCCCTTGTCTGATTAAAAATACCGGTAACCCGCAGGCGCCAGGCACGCTGATTGGCGCGTCCAGCGATGAAGACGGCCTGCCGGTGAAAGGCATCAGCAACCTGAACAATATGGCGATGTTTAACGTCTCCGGCCCCGGCATGAAAGGCATGGTGGGGATGGCGGCGCGCGTGTTCGCGACCATGTCCCGCGCCGGGATCTCGGTGGTGCTGATCACCCAGTCGTCATCCGAGTACAGCATCAGCTTCTGCGTGCCGCAAAGCGACTGCGCCCGCGCGCAGCGGGCAATGGAAGAGGAATTCTATCTGGAGCTGAAAGAAGGGCTGCTGGAGCCGCTCTCCATCATGGAGCGCCTGGCGATTATCTCGGTGGTGGGCGACGGCATGCGCACGCTGCGCGGCATCTCCGCCAAATTCTTCGCGGCGCTCGCCCGCGCCAACATTAACATCGTGGCGATTGCGCAGGGCTCGTCTGAACGCTCTATCTCTGTGGTGGTGAGTAATGACGACGCGACGACCGGCGTGCGCGTCACGCATCAGATGCTCTTTAACACCGATCAGGTAATCGAAGTGTTTGTCATCGGCGTTGGCGGCGTTGGCGGCGCGCTGCTGGAGCAGCTTAAGCGCCAGCAGGCGTGGCTCAAGCAGAAGCATATCGATCTGCGCGTTTGCGGTGTTGCGAATTCTCGCGCCTTGCTGACCAACGTTCACGGTCTCGATCTTGAGAACTGGCGCGCGGCGCTGGAGGAGGCCAACGAGCCGTTTAACCTTGGGCGCCTGATCCGTCTCGTGAAAGAGTATCACCTGCTGAACCCGGTGATTGTCGACTGTACCTCCAACCAGGCGGTGGCGGATCAATACGCCGACTTCCTGCGCGAAGGCTTCCACGTGGTGACGCCGAACAAAAAGGCCAACACCTCGTCGATGGCGTACTACCACCAGTTGCGCCACGCCGCCGCCGCGTCGCGCCGTAAATTCCTCTACGACACCAACGTTGGCGCGGGGCTGCCGGTTATCGAAAACCTGCAAAACCTGTTGAATGCGGGCGATGAGCTGCAACGCTTCGCGGGCATTCTCTCCGGTTCGCTCTCTTTTATCTTCGGTAAGCTGGATGAGGGCATGAGCCTCTCTGAAGCAACCACCACCGCGCGCAAAATGGGCTATACCGAGCCGGATCCGCGCGACGATCTCTCCGGCATGGATGTGGCGCGTAAACTGCTGATCCTGGCGCGTGAAACAGGCCGCCATCTTGAGCTTAGCGATATCGTTATTGAGCCGGTACTGCCGGAAAGCTTTGACGACAGCGGCGATACCGAAAGCTTTATGGAGCGCCTGCCGCAACTGGACGACGAGTTCGCCGCCCGCGTGGCCCAGGCCCGCGATGAAGGCAAAGTGCTGCGTTATATCGGCACCATTGAAGAAGATGGCGTCTGCCGCGTGAAAATCGCCGCCGTTGACGGCAACGATCCGCTTTATAAAGTGAAAAACGGCGAAAACGCGCTGGCGTTCTACAGCCGTTACTATCAGCCGCTGCCGCTGGTGCTGCGCGGCTACGGCGCAGGTAATGATGTCACGGCGGCGGGCGTGTTCGCCGATCTGCTGCGCACCCTGTCATGGAAGTTAGGAGTTTAAGATGGTTAAAGTGTATGCCCCGGCCTCCATTGGCAACGTCAGCGTGGGGTTTGACGTATTAGGCGCGGCGGTATCGCCGGTGAATGGCGAGCTGTTGGGCGACTGCGTAACGGTGGAAGCGGCGGCGGAATTTTCGCTGACCAACACCGGGCGCTTCGTCAGCAAGCTGCCCGCCGAGCCGCGCGAAAATATCGCCTGGCAGTGCTGGGAGCGTTTTTGTCAGGAGATAGGCAAAACCGTGCCGGTCGCCATGACGCTTGAAAAAAATATGCCGATAGGCTCCGGGCTAGGCTCCAGCGCCTGTTCGGTGGTCGCGGGCCTGATGGCGATGAACGAATTTTGCGGCAAGCCGCTTAGCGATGACCGCCTGCTGACGCTGATGGGCGAGCTGGAAGGGCGCATCTCCGGCAGCATTCATTACGATAACGTCGCGCCCTGTTTTCTGGGCGGGCTGCAGCTGATGCTGGAAGAAAACAACATTATCAGCCAGCCGGTGCCGTGCTTTGATGAGTGGCTGTGGGTAATGGCGTATCCGGGCATTAAAGTCTCTACCGCCGAGGCGCGGGCGATTTTACCGGCGCAGTATCGCCGTCAGGATTGCATCAGCCACGGGCGCTATCTCGCGGGCTTTATTCACGCCTGCCATACGCGCCAGCCGCAGCTTGCCGCTAAACTGATGCGTGACGTCATCGCCGAGCCTTACCGCACAAAACTGCTGCCGGGCTTTAGCGAGGCGCGTCAGGCGGCGCTGGAGACCGGAGCGCTCGCCTGCGGGATCTCCGGCTCCGGCCCGACGCTGTTCGCGGTCTGCGATAAAACCGACACCGCGCAGCGGGTGGCAGAGTGGCTGAAGCAGCACTATCTGCAAAATCAGGAAGGCTTTGTACATATTTGCCGTCTCGACACGGCTGGCGCACGAGTACTGGGATAACGCATGAAACTTTATAATCTGAAAGATCATAACGAGCAGGTCAGCTTTGCGCAGGCCGTCACGCAGGGACTGGGTAAAAATCAGGGGCTGTTTTTCCCGCATGATTTGCCGGAATTCAGCCTGACTGAGATCGACGAAATGCTGGAGATGGATTTTGTCTCCCGCAGCAGCAAAATCCTCTCCGCTTATATCGGCGATGAAATTCCGGCGGACACGCTGCGTCAGCGCGTGGAAAAGGCGTTCACCTTCCCGGCGCCGGTAAGCCAGGTGACGGAAGATGTCGGCTGTCTGGAGCTGTTCCACGGCCCGACGCTGGCGTTCAAAGATTTCGGCGGCCGTTTTATGGCGCAGATGCTGACGCAAATCAGCGGCGATAAACCGGTAACCATTCTGACTGCAACCTCCGGCGACACGGGCGCGGCAGTAGCCCACGCGTTTTACGGCCTGAAAAACGTGCAGGTAGTAATTCTCTATCCGCGCGGCAAAATCAGCCCGCTGCAGGAAAAACTGTTCTGTACGCTTGGCGGCAATATTGAAACCGTCGCCATCGACGGCGATTTCGACGCCTGTCAGGCGCTGGTGAAACAGGCGTTTGATGACGAAGAGCTGAAGGCGAAACTTGGCCTTAACTCTGCTAACTCCATTAACATCAGCCGCCTGCTGGCGCAGATCTGCTACTACTTTGAAGCTGTCGCGCAGCTGCCGCAGGAAGCCCGCAACCAGCTGGTGGTGTCGGTGCCGAGCGGCAACTTCGGCGATCTCACCGCCGGGCTGCTGGCAAAATCCGCCGGGCTGCCGGTGAAGCGCTTTATCGCCGCCACCAATGCCAACGACACCGTGCCGCGTTTCCTGCAACACGGCGAGTGGCTGCCGAATGCGACGGTGGCGACGCTCTCGAACGCGATGGATGTGTCACAGCCAAACAACTGGCCGCGCGTGGAAGAACTCTTCCGCCGTAAAATCTGGCGTCTTAACGAGCTGGGTGTGGCAACCATCGACGATGACACCACAAAGGCAACCATGCGCGAACTGCGCGAGCTGGGGTATCTCTCTGAGCCGCACGCGGCGGTGGCTTACCGCGCGCTGCGCGATCAGCTACGCCCTGGCGAGTACGGGCTGTTCCTCGGCACCGCGCATCCGGCGAAATTCAAAGAGAGCGTGGAAGCGGTGCTTGGCGAAACGCTGGAACTCCCGCCGGAGCTTGCCGAACGCGTCGATCTGCCGCTGCTGTCGCATTCGCTGCCGGCGGATTTCGCTGCGCTGCGTGAACTGATGATGAGCAAAGCGCCGTAAGCGGCGCAGGCTGAATGAAGGGAAAAGCCGCCTGTCTCGCAGGCGGCTTTTTTATTGCTCGTGGCGCTTAAAGACCAGTTCGTTGCCTGCTGATGACGCTTCGTCGAAGAAGTAACCTTCGCTGTCGAACGCCGTCAGCTGTTCCGGTTTTGTCAGGCGATGTTCAATGATGTAACGGCTCATCAGGCCGCGCGCTTTTTTGGCATAGAAGCTGATGACTTTAAACTTGCCGTTCTTCTCATCGAGGAACACCGGCTTGATGATTTCCGCGTTCAGTTTCGCAGGCTTCACCGCTTTGAAATATTCATCTGACGCCAGATTCACCACCACGTTATCGCCCTGAGCGGCGATCGCCTCGTTGAGTTTTTGGGTAATCGTCTCGCCCCAGAAGCTGTAAAGATCTTTGCCTTTCGGGGTGGCGAGCCGCGTGCCCATCTCCAGACGGTACGGCTGCATCAGATCGAGCGGGCGCAGCACGCCGTAAAGCCCGGAAAGCATCCGCAGGTGCTGCTGGGCGAAATCGAAATCCGCGTCGCTGAAAGTTTCCGCCTGCAGGCCTGTGTAAACGTCACCTTTAAACGCCAGAATCGCCTGACGGGCGTTATCCGGTGTGAAATCCGGTTGCCAGTCATTAAAACGAGTGGCGTTCAGCGACGCCAGCTTGCTGCTGATACTCATGAGATTGGCAATCTCTTCGTCGGTTAAGCGGCGGGCCACATCAATAAGCTGCTGCGCATGATCGAGCAGTTCAGGCTGCGTGAAACGCGTTGTGGCAAGCGGGCTCTGGTAATCCAGCGTCTTGGCGGGGGAAATAAGAATCAGCATGACGTTTCCTTTCTTGGTTTTCCCGAAACTCTACCAAAGAACGCCGCAAAGTGAACCAATGGCTGCGATTGAAAGCGCTTAATCCAGCGGCGCGCTGCGCCAGACTTCCGGTTCCACCTGACGCGCTATCTCCGGGTAGCGATCGGTGTTAAAGACGGGCCGTAAGCCGAGCCTACGCTGGCGCAGGTAGTCGTCAGCAATGCACTTCACGACCGGCGAGAGCAGCAGAATGGCGGTGAGATTCATGACGGCCATTAACGCCATCGCCACTTCGGCGACCTGGCGCAGCAGCGGCAGATTCAGGAACGGCCCGGCAAACACCATCGCGATGACTGACGTGCGCAGCAGCCAGCGATAAGGCGGCGTATAGCGGCGCAAAAACACCAGATTGTTTTCGGCATAGGCGTAATTGGCGACGATGGAGATAAACGCGAAGAGCACAATCACGCCTGCCACCAGATCTTTTGCCCAGGGGCCAGCGAGCAGACCCAGCGATTCGCGCGCGAGCGTCAGTCCGTCGGTCGCTGTCGCAGACGGGTACGCCAGCAGCACGATAAACGCGGTAGACGAACAGATAACCAGCGTGTCGACAAACACGCCGATCATCTGCACGATACCCTGCGCCGCAGGGTGGGGCGGCCATGAGGTGGCCGCCGCCGCCGCATTGGGCGACGCGCCCATCCCTGCTTCGTTGGAGAACATACCGCGCTGAAAACCGCTGGTCAGCGCCTGGCTTATCGTCCAGCCAGCCGCGCCAGCGGCGGCTTCATGCCAGCCAAAAGCGCTGCGAACGATTAGCCAGAGGATCTCGGGCAGCGCGGCGATATGCATCACCATCACTACCAGCGCCGTGATGATCCAGATGCCTGCAATTGGCGGCACGGCGAAACGCATCAGGCGCGCCACACGGTTAAAACTGAGCACCAGCATCGGCAGCAGGCACAAAGCCAGCACTCCGCTGCTGACGGGCAGGGAGAGGGTGAGGGTGTTGCTGAGCGCTTTTGAGAGCGCGCCCGCCTGCGCGGCATTAAAGAGAAGTCCGAAAGTGAAGATTAAAAAGAGGGAAAACAGCACGCCCAGCCAGCGCATGCCGAGCCCACGCTCCATATACCAGGCGGGCCCGCCGCGAAAATAACCGTCTCTGTCTCGCCCTTTATAGAGCTGGCCCAGCGCGTTTTCAGCAAAAGAGGTGGCCATGCCGATAAGGCCTGCGACCCACATCCAGAACACGGCACCCGGCCCGCCGCTGATGATGGCGAGCGCAACGCCCGCGATATTGCCGCTGCCGACGCGCGCGGCGATGCTGGTGCAGAGCGCTTCGAACGCCGTCAGCCCGCTGCCGGAAGGGCGCAGGCTGCGGCTTAACGCGCGCGGGAAAAAGCGCAGATAGCGGAACTGAATAAACCGTGTGCGCCAGGAGAACCAGAGACCCGCGCCTGCGAGCAGGTACAGCATCGCTGATTCCCATAATATTTCGCTGATAAATAACAGAAAATCCGACATGCCTGTTCCTCGCAGCGCCACTCTGCCTTATTGCCTGCGGCGGGGATGCCGACATGCCTTCCATGAAAGCGCAGAGCCTGAAATAAAAGCAGTTTATCACATGGCAACGACGCGATTGCCCCGGTTGCGCTCGAAAAGTCTCGTGATATCATCACCGCAGACCGGTTACATTCCCTGACACGTAGTTCAAAAGAGAAACACTATCATGACGGATAAATTGACCTCCCTTCGTCAGTTCACCACTGTGGTTGCTGACACTGGAGATATCGCGGCAATGAAGCTGTACCAGCCGCAGGATGCCACGACTAACCCTTCTCTGATCCTTAACGCCGCGCAGATCCCTGAATACCGTAAACTGATTGACGATGCGGTGACCTGGGCGAAAAGCCAGAGCAGCGACCGCGCGCAGCAGGTCGTGGACGCCACCGACAAACTGGCAGTGAATATCGGTCTGGAAATCCTGAAGCTTATCCCTGGCCGTATCTCTACCGAAGTGGACGCGCGTCTGTCCTATGACACTGAAGGCAGCATCGCCAAAGCCAAGCGCCTGATCAAACTCTACAACGACGCCGGCATCAGCAACGATCGCATCCTGATCAAACTGGCTTCCACCTGGCAGGGCATCCGCGCCGCGGAGCAGCTGGAAAAAGAAGGCATCAACTGTAACCTGACGCTGCTGTTCTCCTTCGCGCAGGCGCGCGCGTGTGCTGAAGCGGGCGTGTATCTGATCTCCCCGTTTGTGGGCCGTATCCTCGACTGGTACAAAGCGAACACCGACAAGAAAGAATACGCGCCGCAGGAAGATCCGGGCGTGGTGTCTGTGACGGAAATCTACCAGTACTATAAACAGCACGGCTATGAAACCGTGGTAATGGGCGCAAGCTTCCGTAACGTCGGCGAAATCCTTGAGCTGGCGGGTTGCGACCGTCTCACCATCGCGCCTGCGCTCCTGAAAGAGCTGGCGGAAAGCGAAGGCGCGGTTGAGCGCAAACTCGCGTTCAACGGCGAGGTGAAAGCGCGTCCGGCACGTCTGACCGAATCCCAGTTCTTCTGGGAGCACAACCAGGATCCGATGGCCGTGGACAAACTGGCGGACGGTATCCGCAAGTTCGCCATTGACCAGGAAAAACTGGAAAAAATGGTCGAAGAACTGCTGTAATCCCTCCGTGGCCGGTTCCGCCGGCCACGTTTCTTGCACTCTCTCCCTGTCTGCAAACCGCGCTGGCGTGTATCATTTCGCAAAACTGCACTGATTTTCGGAAATGATATGGATACGTTACGCATAGGCTTAGTTTCAGTTTCTGACCGCGCTTCCAGCGGTGTGTATCAGGATAAAGGCATTCCGGCGCTCGAAGCGTGGCTTACGCAGGCGCTGACGACTCCGTTCGTGCTGGAGACACGTCTGGTACCTGACGAGCAGCCGCTCATCGAACAGACGCTCTGCGAACTGGTGGATGAAATGGGCTGCCACCTGGTGCTGACCACTGGCGGCACTGGCCCTGCGCGTCGCGATGTGACGCCGGACGCCACGCTCGCTATCGCCGACCGTGAAATGCCGGGCTTTGGTGAGCAGATGCGCCAGATTAGCCTCAACTTTGTGCCGACCGCGATTCTGTCGCGCCAGGTGGGCGTCATTCGCAAGCAGGCGCTGATCCTTAATCTTCCCGGCCAGCCAAAATCCATTCAGGAGACGCTTGAAGGGCTAAAAGATGAGCAGGGAAAAGTGAAAGTGGCAGGAATATTTGCCAGCGTGCCGTACTGCATCCAGCTGCTGGATGGCCCTTACGTTGAGACTAACGCCAGCGTGGTAGCGGCTTTTCGTCCAAAAAGCGCAATTCGCGACGTAAAAAACTAATTATTTGCTGTTCCTGGCATAAATGCCCGTTGGGCGTGGCGTGATGGTGATTTAACGATATAGTCACTTTTAGTTTACGTTTTTTCAGTAAGCTAATTCACGCCCACCTCTTTACAAACGGTTCGTTATGGAACAGCAAACACGCCCTCTTAATCGTCAGGATTATAAAACCCTGACGCTGGCGGCCCTTGGCGGCGCGCTGGAATTCTACGATTTCATTATCTTCGTCTTTTTCGCGGCAGTGGTGGGAGAGCTTTTCTTCCCGCCGGATATCCCGGAGTGGCTGCGTCAGGTGCAGACGTTTGGGATCTTCGCCGCGGGTTATCTGGCAAGGCCGCTTGGCGGCATTATCATGGCCCACTTCGGCGATCTGGTCGGGCGCAAAAAGATGTTTACCCTGAGCATTTTGCTCATGGCGGTGCCGACGCTGCTGATAGGCCTGTTGCCGGATTACGCCGCGATGGGCATCGCCGCACCGGTGTTGCTGCTGATGATGCGCATTTTGCAGGGCGCGGCGATTGGCGGCGAGGTGCCCGGCGCGTGGGTGTTTGTGGCGGAACATGTGCCGGAAAAACGCATTGGTATCGCCTGTGGCACGCTGACGGCGGGTCTGACGGTGGGCATTCTGCTCGGCTCCGTGGTCGCTACGATTATTAACACCAGCATGACGGCGCAGGCCATCCATGACGGCGGCTGGCGTATTCCTTTCCTGCTCGGCGGCGCGTTTGGCCTGGTGGCGATGTATCTGCGCCGCTGGCTTCAGGAGACGCCGATTTTCCTTGAGATGCAGCAGCGCAAGGCGCTGGCGCAGGAGCTGCCGGTAAAAGCCGTGGTGGTGAAGCATCGCCAGGCGGTGGTGATTTCTATGCTGCTGACCTGGCTGCTCTCGGCGGGGATTGTGGTTGTGATCCTGATGTCGCCGGTGTGGCTGCAAAAGCAGTACGGCTTTGCGCCAGCGGTGACGTTACAGGCTAACAGCATCGCGACGATGATGCTCTGCGTCGGTTGCCTGCTGGCCGGGCTTGCCGCCGACCGCTTCGGCGCAAGCCGGACGTTTATTGTCGGCAGCGTGCTGCTGGCGGCTGCCAGCTGGGCGTTTTATCACCTTTCCGGCACGCACCCGGAGCAGCTTTTTCTTCTCTACGGGCTGGTGGGGCTGTGCGTCGGCGTAGTGGGGGCCGTGCCGTTCGTGATGGTGCGCGCGTTCCCGGCAGAAGTGCGCTTTACCGGCATTTCGTTCTCCTACAACGTGGCATATGCCATTTTTGGTGGGTTAACGCCTGTCGCGGTGACGATGCTGATGAGCGTCTCGCCGATGGCACCCGCGTGGTACGTGCTGGCACTTTCCGTTATGGGGCTTGGGCTTGGCGTGTGCCTTGGCCGAAAGCGGCAGGTTGAGAGCCGGAGCGCGGTGGCGGCGCAACCGTAGTTCAGGCAGGAATAATAAAGAAGCGACGTCGTGCCCGCGGGCACGACGTCGGGTAAATCAGCGTTTCTCGCCGATCGGCAGTACGGTACGGCCATACTGTTCGTTCAGCACTTCGCCCATCGCCAGCCAGATAGCACTCGCGCCGCACACCAGACCAATCCAGCCTGCGATATGTACGATGCTTTCGTTATCCATCAGATGACCGACGGCCAACAGCGCGAACAGCACCGTCAGGCTCAGGAAGACGAACTGCAGCATGCGAGCGCCACCCAGCGTGCCAAAGAACATAAACAGCGTGAACACGCCCCAGATGCCTAAGTAAACGCCGAGGAAATGCCCGTTGGCCGCGTCCGCCAGGCCCATTTTCGGCAGCAGCAGAATAGCGACCAGCGTCAGCCAGAATGAGCCATAGGACGTAAACGCCGTTAAGCCGAAGGTATTGCCTTTTTTATATTCCAGCAGACCGGCAAAAATTTGCGCGATACCGCCGTAGAAAATCCCCATCGCCAGAATAATGCCGTCCAGCGGGAACATCCCGATGTTGTGCAGATTGAGCAGAATGGTAGTCATACCAAAGCCCATTAACCCCAGGGGGGCCGGATTAGCCAACTTAATGTTGCCCATAAACCCTCAAAAGAAGAAGAAAATTTGCAAAAAGTAACGCCCCGTACGTTATCTTCCGTGGCGGGGCGCGGCATCATAATCAGGCCGTTTCGCGCCGTCTATGATCCCGGAGGGGAGAAAATAAAAAAATTTTGCGTATTGCCCCTTGATGGCGGACAAGCCGACCCCATCTTGTAGTCAACCGCAAAGGATGAGCCTGAAAAAAAAGGGCGGTGGACGGTTGAATCCCCACCGTTAGCCCGCATAACAGGTTCATACCACATGATGACGATTTTTTAGTGGAGACGTTTAGATGGGTAAAATTATTGGTATTGACCTGGGTACAACCAACTCTTGTGTAGCGATTATGGATGGCACTCAGGCTCGCGTGCTGGAAAATGCGGAAGGCGATCGCACCACGCCTTCGATCATTGCATACACTCAGGATGGTGAAACTCTGGTAGGTCAGCCGGCTAAACGTCAGGCAGTGACTAACCCGCAGAACACCCTGTTTGCGATCAAACGCCTGATCGGCCGCCGCTTCCAGGACGAAGAAGTTCAGCGCGACGTGTCTATCATGCCGTACAAAATCATTTCCGCTGATAACGGCGACGCCTGGCTGGATGTGAAAGGCCAGAAAATGGCGCCGCCGCAGATCTCCGCGGAAGTGCTGAAAAAAATGAAGAAAACCGCCGAGGATTACCTGGGCGAGCCGGTGACTGAAGCGGTCATTACCGTTCCGGCTTACTTCAACGACGCGCAGCGCCAGGCGACCAAAGACGCCGGCCGTATCGCGGGTCTGGAAGTAAAACGTATCATCAACGAACCGACCGCCGCTGCGCTGGCTTACGGTCTTGATAAAGAAACCGGCAACCGCACCATCGCGGTCTATGACCTGGGGGGTGGTACGTTCGATATCTCCATCATCGAAATCGATGAAGTTGACGGCGAAAAAACCTTCGAAGTTCTGGCAACCAACGGTGATACCCACCTGGGTGGTGAAGACTTCGACAGCCGCCTGATCAACTATCTGGTAGAAGAGTTCAAGAAAGATCAGGGTATCGACCTGCGTAACGACCCGCTGGCGATGCAGCGCCTGAAAGAAGCCGCAGAAAAAGCGAAAATCGAGCTCTCTTCTGCGCAGCAGACCGACGTGAACCTGCCGTACATCACTGCAGACGCGACCGGTCCGAAACACATGAACATCAAAGTGACTCGCGCGAAACTGGAAAGCCTGGTGGAAGACCTGGTGAACCGTTCTATCGAGCCGCTGAAAGTTGCACTGCAGGACGCTGGCCTGTCGGTTTCTGACATCAACGACGTTATCCTGGTCGGTGGTCAGACCCGTATGCCGATGGTTCAGAAGAAAGTGGCTGAGTTCTTTGGTAAAGAGCCGCGTAAAGACGTTAACCCGGACGAAGCTGTGGCTATCGGTGCAGCGGTTCAGGGTGGTGTACTGACCGGCGACGTGAAAGACGTACTGCTGCTGGACGTTACCCCGCTGTCTCTGGGTATCGAAACTATGGGTGGCGTGATGACCCCGCTCATCACCAAAAACACCACGATCCCGACCAAGCACAGCCAGGTGTTCTCTACTGCAGAAGACAACCAGTCTGCCGTGACTATTCATGTGCTGCAGGGTGAGCGTAAACGCGCTGCGGATAACAAGTCTCTGGGTCAGTTCAACCTGGATGGCATTAACCCGGCGCCGCGCGGTATGCCGCAGATCGAAGTCACCTTTGACATCGACGCCGACGGTATTCTGCACGTGTCTGCGAAAGACAAAAACAGCGGTAAAGAACAGAAAATCACCATTAAGGCTTCTTCTGGTCTGAACGAAGAAGAAATCCAGAAAATGGTGCGTGAAGCCGAAGCGAACGCTGAAGCTGACCGTAAGTTCGAAGAGCTGGTGCAGACCCGTAACCAGGCGGATCACCTGGTGCACAGCACCCGTAAGCAGGTTGAAGAAGCAGGCGACAAACTGCCGGCTGATGATAAAACTGCTATCGAATCCGCTCTGAGCGCGCTGGAAGCGTCCCTGAAAGGCGAAGACAAAGCGGATATCGAAGCGAAAATGCAGGCGCTGGCGCAGGTTTCCCAGAAGCTGATGGAAATCGCTCAGCAGCAGCATGCTCAGCAGCAGGCGGGCTCCGCTGACGCTTCTGCGAACAATGCGAAAGATGACGACGTCGTTGACGCTGAGTTCGAAGAAGTAAAAGACAAAAAATAATCGCCCTGATGCAGGGTAGATAACACTGGCACGGGCGTAGGAGTTTCTCCACGCCCGTGCACGCATGTCAGGGGCAGATAAAACATGGCGAAGAAAGACTATTACGAAATTTTAGGCGTCCCGAAAACGGCGGACGAGCGTGAAATAAAAAAGGCGTATAAACGCCTGGCCATGAAATTTCACCCGGACCGTAACCAGGGTGATAAAGAGGCCGAAGCCAAATTCAAAGAAATTAAAGAAGCTTACGAAATCCTCACCGATGCGCAAAAACGCGCCGCCTACGATCAGTATGGCCACGCGGCCTTTGAACAAGGCGGTATGGGCGGCGGCGGTTTCGGCGGCGGCTTCGGTAATGGCGCTGACTTCAGCGATATTTTCGGCGACGTCTTCGGCGATATTTTTGGCGGTGGACGCGGCCGTCGCGCCTCTCGCGGCGCGGATTTACGCTACAACATGGAGCTGACGCTCGAAGAAGCGGTTCGTGGCGTGACGAAAGAAATTCGTATCCCGACGCTGGAAGAGTGTGAAGTTTGCCACGGCAGCGGTGCCAAACCAGGCAGCCAGCCGCAGACCTGTCCGACCTGTCATGGCGCAGGCCAGGTACAGATGCGTCAGGGCTTTTTCGCGGTACAGCAGACCTGTCCGCACTGTCAGGGCCGCGGTACGCTGATTAAAGATCCGTGCAACAGCTGCCACGGTCACGGGCGTATCGAGAAAACCAAAACGCTGTCGGTGAAAATCCCGGCGGGCGTGGATACCGGTGATCGCATTCGTCTGGCTGGTGAAGGCGAAGCGGGTGAGCAGGGCGCACCGGCAGGCGATCTGTACGTTCAGGTGCAGGTGAAACAGCACCCGATCTTTGAGCGTGAAGGTAACAATCTCTACTGCGAAGTGCCGATCAACTTTGCGATGGCGGCGCTGGGCGGCGAGATTGAAGTTCCGACGCTGGATGGCCGTGTGATGCTGAAAGTGCCGAGCGAAACCCAGACCGGTAAGCTGTTCCGCATGCGCGGTAAAGGCGTGAAATCGGTCCGTGGCGGCGCGCAGGGTGATTTACTGTGTCGTGTCGTGGTGGAAACCCCGGTCGGCCTGAACGATCGTCAGAAAGCGCTGCTTCAGGAGCTGCAGGAAAGCTTTGGCGGACCGACTGGCGAAAAGAACAGCCCACGCTCTAAAAGCTTTTTCGACGGTGTGAAAAAGTTCTTTGACGACCTGACCCGTTAACCTTTCGGTTTTAACGAATCATGGATGAGCCTGAAACGGTATTTGCCGTTTCAGGCTTTTTTTATACTCAGTTTTTACTTAATCATAATAAATAACAGCGAAGCGGATATTAACATTGTCTTGCGCCAGTCTGGTGGCTCAGGAACAAATAGTGTGGCTTGCGCCGCCATTTTAGATAAGGACGTTGTAGAAGATATAAATTGATTTTGCCAGCAGCCGTCGAAGCTTATATTTTGTACCTTCCCCTACCGGCGCCAGGACACTCTGTGAGATGAAGAAGAAGAATGGTGTCAAAGAATTTGATTATAATCTAATCAAAGTCCTTGATGCGGTGATCACCGCGGGCAATGCCACTCGTGCTTCCCGTCAACTTCAGGTCACTCCTGCCGCCATTACGCTTGCTATTCAACGTCTCCAGCAAACCTATAACGAAGAACTTTTTATTCGTACTCGCGAAGGTCTGATGCCAACACCGCGTGCGCACGAAATTCACCGCGCCTATAGTAAGGTGCTGGATATGATTGACGCCACCTTTGATCATGACGCCAGGATATCGCCCTGGTGTGAAATGAAAATTATGGGTGACGATATCAGCGAGCAGTACTACATTTCGCAACTGTTTGATATGGAAATGTTTGAGCGTTTTCGGCTGCATTGCTCATCAGTCTCAGGGAAAGATTCCTCAAACAAAATCAGCGACATAAGAAACGGAAAGGGCGATCTGCTGATAAGCACACATTATTTCAGCGATCCCGATATTGAGCAGATCATTCTTGATCAATACCGTACTTATACCGCCGTCTGTCACGTTCAGAATCCGCTTTGTGAACTACAGCAGTTAACGCTCGCTAATCTTTTTACCTCCCGGCATGCCATTTATTATCCTTACGCGATAACACCAAGACTAAAAAAAGAAATCACAAACAATGAATCCTTCTCTTTTTTTAATAGCCATTTTTCAGTTGGGTATAATACAGAATCAATAAATGGGTTATTAAGTATTATTGAAAACTCATCTATGATAGCGATATTACCGGAAAAGATAGCGCGTTTTTTTCAGTCGCAGGGACGGTATCGGATTGCATTAATCGATCTTCCTGACGCCATAGAGTTTGAAATAATTAAGATTTATGCCTACTGGTATCGTCATAACCCGCAACGCGATCAGATAAGAGATGTTATTGCAATGCTGCAAACTCTTATCAATTATCGTAAATAGCCTTTCACAGACACGTAAATCACTGGCTAAAAAAAATCGGTAAAAAAAACATCGGTGCGTCAAAGAAACGATGAAGACCGGGCATGAGATTAAATGATTAGCGACCTACTGGTTAGATTGCTAACTTTATCGCATCGCCAGACGGCGTAATTATTTATCGTCTACTTATTACCGAGGTTTATTATGTCTATTGCAGCTCATGTCGCCGCCCCTAAACTGGTTCTGGTTGAACTGGAGATCTTATTAACGATTATTGCAATCGGAGGGTGGGGGGGCTTTGTCAGTTATCTGATGAAGCGTGAAAGAAATGACACCCATAAAGATATTATGGATTGTCTGGCTCAGATAGCGATTTCCTGCTTTACCGCTTTTCTGTTGAGCGTGGCGGCTATTGACCGCAACATGAGTTTTAATATGGTGCTGATGGTCGCAGGGCTCGGTGGGGTGTTTGCCACGCCGATATTGCGGGTGCTGAGCGAGAAAGTGAAAAACTTCCTGAGTGGCGCCTCGTTGCTAAAATAAGCACAACAAAAAGCCCGCTGTGATAAGCGGGCTTTTTTTCAGGCCAGTCAGGAGAGCGTGACTCTTTCACGCAGCCAGCCATAGATGAACGCCTCGTTTGCCTCGCGTTTTTCCGTAATCTCCAGATAGTAATCGCCTTGCGTACAGTTAAGCGCCTTAACCAGCACGCTCTCGCCCTCTTTGCCACGCTTATCCAGATACGTTTTCAACGCATTCAGGGTGTTTCTTCCGATAACGCCGTCCACGGTCAAATCGTGATAAAACGCTTGTTGATTGTTGAATACGTTCAGCCAGCGCTGCAGCCATCGGGCAGGCACCGAAGGCCCGATATTCGTCCCCGCTTCGCATAGCTCAAACGCGACAGGCAGCGAGTATTGTGCGACCTGGTCAAACCCCGGCGCTGTCCAGTAATCTTGCTCCAGTATGCGGTACGCCTCATCGCGGCTCAGATCCCGCATATTCCCTTTGTAGCCGTGCGCTCTTGCCGTTTTCTCGGTAATACCCCATTTTGTCGGGCCTCCCCGATCGGCCGGATTATCCACATAACTGCCTTCAATATTCAGAATACCGTCGATAACAGGATTCATAGTGATTCCTCGCAACAGAGTTTATGGGTTACTTACATCCGTCAGAGTTAAAAGCGTCAGGACACAGAGGATGAACACGGCAAACACCGCCGCGGTCCAGAGCGCGCGTTTTGGCTTTTTCTTTTTTTCTTCGGTCAGGATGTCGACCGGCACATCATCATTCACTTTGATGCCAAGCTTAGGAATGGTGACAAAGAGGTCATTAATGCCGAGCGCGCGCAGATCCCGGCGCAGCAAGTACAGCACCTGCGTCAGGTTGGCATCGCTGATGAATTGTCCCCGGTTGCCCCATAAGAAAGCGGCGATTTGTTGCTTTTCAATCACACCATTTTTGGCGTTTTCAATAATAAAACTTAAGCATCGTGCCCGCATGGACGTCATTTTGATGACGCATGCGTTATCGGTATTTTTTAATTCGTTATTAGCCTCAGTAAAAATACAATTGTGGTTAATCAGATAACTTTTCATATATCACCTGTGAACAGATACGAATATATGGCCGGAGGTTCTCTGGCGCCTTTAAGAGTAGGGAGGCAGTTTATTAATTTCCACAGAATAGAATAAAAAATGCGTTGTTATTTAGCGAAACGCTAATACGGATCACGATTCCCCTGGCTTTTTAAATCTCTTTTAAGTTGGAATTAACGGCAGTTTAATCTTTAATGTATGATATATTGAGTTTCAACTGTTTGAATACAGTGATAAAAAATGAAAAAGATGGGTTTTGTTTGTTCTTTTGAAAGCGCTCTTTAAATCATTGTTGTTTTTTAAAATCATTTTTATTGGTTGTGACTGGAGGAATAGAAACTGGCCGATCATGATAGTTAGCGCAGAAAGTACTGCACTCACTTTTCACGAAGGAAAATAAACATGGCTACAAGTAAATTAATTCAGGGCGATAGCCTGACGGAAACCAGTAATGCTGCCGATGGTTTTAATCCAGCAAGCGAAACTGAAAAATACAGTTATACTTCAGCCCGCGTGGCGAAACCGGTATATAACAAATATAAGGCTGCTAATAAACCAAAAGTATTTGGTTATTATACTGACTGGTCGCAATACGATGGACGCCTGCAGGGGGATGACAGCCCCGCTAACCGGGGTCGCGGCTATGATCTGGCGAAGGTCTCGCCTACTGCGTATGACAAAATCGTTTTTGGTTTCCTCGGTATTGTTGGCGATAAAGGCGAAAAGCAATACACCATTGAAAACGCGGCTCGCCAGACCAACAAAAACACCAACGAACCCACTTTCCTCGATCCGTGGGGGGATTTTCAGTCTTATGAAAACTGCGGTCACACCACCAGCGGCTGGGATATCGACCCGGCCACGGTAACCCAGGCGACAACCAAAGGGCTGCTGGGCGGCCTGCGCGATCTCCAGCAAAAAGCGAAACAGCAGGGACACACCCTGGTGTTGTCGATGAGTATCGGTGGCTGGACCATGAGTAACGGTTTCCACGAGATGTCGAAAACCGACTCATCGCGCAAAACGTTCGCCGCCGGCGTGGTGAAGCTGTTCAAACAATTCCCGATGTTTAGCGAAGTGGATATCGACTGGGAATATCCAAACGCCGAAGGCAACGGCAACCCGCATGGCCCGGAAGATGGCGCGAATTACGCGTTGCTTATCGCTGAGATGAAAAAGCAGCTCAGCGCGGCAGGGCGCAGCGATGTGAAAATCTCGATCGCCAGCTCAGCGGTTGTCTCTACGCTTGAGTATTCCAATGTCAAAGCGCTGCTGGACGCGGGTCTCTACGCCATTAACGTCATGACCTATGACTTCTTCGGCACCCCGTGGGCGGATACGCTGACACACCACACCAACCTGACGCCGCTCACCGCGGGTGGCTGGAGTATTGAGGCGGTTGTGGATTACCTGATTGCCGAAGGCTTCCCGTCCGATCGTATCAATATTGGTTACGCAGGCTATACCCGTAACGCCCGCAATGCGGTTATTGAGAGCTTCTCCCCGCTGAAAGGGTCTTATTCTCCGGGCAACGGCACCACGACCGGGAGTTTTGAATCCGGGAGTACCGAATGGTACGACACCATTTATAACTATCTGGATCTGGAAAATCAGAAAGGGCGCAACGGCTTTAACGTCTATACCGATAAAGTCGCTAACGCGGATTATCTCTATAACCCGCAAAGCAAGCTGTTTATGTCGCTCGACACGCCGCGCTCGGTAAAAGCGAAAGGCCAGTATGCCGCGTCGCGTAACCTCGGCGGGTTATTTACCTGGACGATTGACCAGGATAACGGCGTGCTGGTGAATGCCGCACGCGAAGGGTTAGGTTATGAAATCCAGACCCAGACCATCGATATGAAGCCGTTCTACTTCGAAGGCATCAATGTTGCTGAGCCGGATAACAGCGGCGGTGATAGCGAGCCGCAACCGACAGTCAACCATGCGCCCGTGGCGGCTATCCAGTTGCGGGTGGTCGGCGGTTCGCGCATTCAGCTCTCCGGCGAGGCGTCGCATGATGACGACAACGACGCGCTGAGCTTTAGCTGGGGCGTGCCAGGGACGATTACCGTCGCGGATAAGAGCGCCGCCGTGATTGAGTTTGACGTGCCTGTCGTTACCCAGAGCACCGATTACCAGTTCACGCTGTTTGTGCGCGACACCAAAAATGAGCCTTCGTCACAGCAGCGCTTTGTTGTCACTGCCGTGCCGGGTAATGCACCCGCGGGCGGCGATACTCCGGTGCCACAACCGACGCCTGAGCCGACACCGGACCCGACCCCCACGCCGACGCCCACCCCGACCCCGGATACCGGCAGCGCGCCGTATCCGCTCTGGGATGCCGGCACGATTTACGGGGCGAAATGGGGATCTTTCGAGAAAGTCAGCTGGAAAGGCCATAACTATCAGGTGAACTGGTATTCGCAGGGCGAGCAGCCCGATCTCAACTGCGGGCCTTATCAGGTCTGGACAGATATCGGAACCTATTGAGTCGTCAACGTCACGATGATATTTGCCGCTCTGCCCGTGTTTGAGCGGACCTCTGGCCCCGGGGATGGATTACCGGGGCTTTTTTTGCCTGCCATTTACCCGATGTCATTTCCAATAATTCGTTTTAAACGATCTGTATGCCCAGAATAAACTGCTTTTCCGATGGATAAAGGCCGCTATCCTTATACTTGGTGTAAGTCAGTGACTACGTGACTCTATAATTCTGGGTAGACAATGATGATAAAAAAAGTAGAACGTTTCTTTAAAAGTGACGCAGCAGGCGGCATCGTGCTGATCGCCGCCGCTGCGCTGGCCATGCTTCTGGCAAACCTCAACGCCACGCAAGAGCTCTACACCGGCTTTCTCAGTACGCCGGTAGAATTAAAATTCGGGGCGCTGGAGATTAAAAAGAACATGCTGCTATGGGTGAACGACGCGCTGATGGCCGTGTTCTTCCTGCTGGTGGGGCTTGAGGTGAAGCGTGAACTGGTACAGGGCTCGCTCGCCAGCCGTCGACAGGCGTCGCTGCCGGTGATTGCCGCGCTGGGCGGGATGGTGTTGCCTGCCGCGCTCTATCTGGCGTTCAATTTTCAGGATCCGATAACCCGCGCGGGCTGGGCTATTCCGGCGGCGACGGATATCGCGTTCGCCCTGGGGATTCTGGCGCTGCTCGGTAGCCGTGTGCCGCCCGCGCTGAAAATTTTCCTGATGGCGCTGGCTATCATCGACGATCTGGGCGCGATTGTGATTATTGCGCTGTTCTATACCAGTTCGCTGTCGATGGTGTCGCTGATGGTGGCAGCTGGCGCTATCGCTGTACTGGCAGTGCTTAATCTCTGCAACGTGCGCCGCGTCGGGGTTTATATTCTGGTAGGCGTCGTGCTCTGGACGGCGGTGCTGAAATCGGGTGTCCATGCCACGCTTGCGGGCGTCATTATCGGCTTTTTCGTACCGCTTAAAGCGCAGAAGGGACATTCGCCCGCAGGCACGCTTGAGCATGCGCTACACCCGTGGGTGGGTTTTCTCATCCTGCCGCTGTTTGCGTTCGCGAACGCAGGCGTTTCGCTGGATGGCGTCACGCTGGCGGGCCTGGCGTCGCTGCTGCCGCTTGGCATTATCGCCGGTTTGTTTATCGGTAAGCCGCTCGGCATCAGCCTGTTCTGCGCGCTGGCGGTAAAGCTTAAGTGGGCAACACTCCCGCCGGGCGTCAGCCAGAAGACGATTCTGGCCGTCGGCGTGCTGTGTGGTATCGGCTTTACGATGTCCATTTTCATCGCGTCGCTGGCTTTTGGTGATGTCGACGCAGCCCTGGTGACCTGGGCTAAGCTTGGCATTCTGGTCGGTTCATTACTGGCTGCGGTCATCGGCTATGCGCTCCTGCGCAGCCATTTATCACGGGCACCTTAACGTCTGGTTTATCATGCGGCCTTTCGGAGTGAAGGCCGCTTTGCCTCAGGGACTCCACAGAGAACGCGCTTATGTCTCATATCAATTACAACCACTTATATTACTTCTGGCAGGTTTGTAAGGAGGGCTCGGTCGTCGGTGCAGCCGAGGCGCTCTACCTTACGCCGCAAACCATTACCGGACAGATAAAAGCGCTGGAGGAGAGGCTACAGGGCAAACTGTTTAAGCGTAAGGGAAGAGGGCTTGAGCCGAGCGAACTGGGGCAACTGGTGTTTCGTTATGCCGATCGCATGTTCACCCTAAGCCAGGAGATGCTGGACATCATCAACTATCGCAAAGAATCTCACTTATTGTTTGATGTCGGCGTGGCGGACGCCCTTTCGAAAAGGCTCGTCAGCGGCGTGCTCGACGCGGCGGTGGTGGAAGATGAGCAAATCCACCTGCGCTGTTTTGAATCGACGCACGAGATGCTGCTTGAGCAACTGAGCCAGCATAAGCTCGATATGATTATCTCCGATTGCCCCATCGACTCCACGCAGCAGGCGGGCCTGTTTTCCGTCAAAATTGGCGAGTGTAGCGTGAGCTTCTGGTGTCAGAGTCCGGCGCCGACAAAGCCGTTCCCGGCGTGTCTTGAAGAGCGCCGGTTACTGATACCCGGGCGTCGTTCCATGCTTGGGCGTAAATTACTGAACTGGATCCACTCGCAGGGTCTGAAGGTGGAAATTCTCGGCGAGTTTGACGACGCGGCGCTGATGAAAGCCTTCGGCGCGGCGCATAACGCTGTGTTTGTTGCGCCAAGCCTCTACGCGCACGATTTTTACGAGGATGAGAATATTGTGGAGATAGGGCGCATGGATAACGTGATGGAGGAGTATCACGCGATTTTCGCAGAGCGAATGATTCAGCATCCGGCGGTGCAGCGCATCTGCAATCGTGACTATTCGGCGCTGTTTGTGCCGCCAAAATAAATCAGCAGACATAAAAAAACCCGCATAAGCGGGTTTTTTTAACAAGCTGCTTGCAACAAGCGACAGCGAATGGCGATTAAGCCAGTTTGCTGATCTGTGCAGCCAGGTTAGCTTTATGACGAGCAGCTTTGTTTTTGTGGATCAGACCTTTAGCAGCCTGACGATCCACGATTGGTTGCATTTCGTTAAATGCTTTCTGTGCAGCAGCTTTGTCGCCAGCTTCAATCGCTGCGTACACTTTCTTAACGAAAGTACGCATCATAGAGCGACGGCTTGCGTTGTGCTTACGGGCCTTTTCAGACTGAACGGCACGCTTCTTAGCTGATTTGATATTAGCCAAGGTCCAACTCCCAAATATGATCTATGTGGACAATTCAAAGGCCGAGGAATATGCCCTTTCAGCCTTCTTTTGTCAATGGATTTGTGCAAATAAGCGCCGTTGTTATGCGGCGCTCGTTACGTAGTGATGGCGCAAGATTCTACCAGCTTGCCTCGTGCGAATACAGTCTTTGTGGGACAAAATTCGCGTTCAGTGCGAAACCCTGACGCAGCGCGATGAAATCGTTGCCGGTTTATGGCTGACAGGGCCAAATCGTCGGTTAACCTTATAGGCTGTACAAGGTATAATCCGACGATTTTCACTGTTCTGAGCCAGTCATGAAGCTGATACGCGGCATACATAATCTCACCTCTGAGCATCACGGTTGCGTGCTGACCATCGGCAATTTCGATGGCGTGCATCGTGGGCACCAGGCTTTGCTTGCCGGGCTATGCGCGCAAGGGCGCGAACGCGGCCTGCCCGTTATGGTCATGATTTTCGAGCCGCAGCCGCTTGAACTTTTCGCGGCCGATAAAGCGCCTGCACGGCTTACCCGGCTGCGCGAAAAGCTGCGCTACCTCGCCCGTTGCGGCGTGGATTACGTGCTGTGCATTCGTTTTGACCGCCGCTTTGCCGCGCTGACGGCTCAGAATTTCGTCAGCGATCTGCTGGTCGAGCGCCTCGGCGTGAAATTCCTGGCAACCGGTGACGATTTCCGCTTTGGCGCTGGTCGCGAAGGGGATTTCTTGTTATTACAGAAAGCCGGGCGCGAATATGGTTTTGAAGTCACCAGCACGCAAACGTTTTGCGAAGAGGGCGTGCGCATCAGCAGCACCGCCGTACGCCAGGCGCTCGCGCAGGATGACTTAAGCCTCGCGGAAAACCTGCTCGGACGGCCATTCGCCATCTCCGGGCGTGTGGTCCACGGCGACGCGCTCGGACGCACCATAGGTTTCCCGACGGCGAATTTACCGCTGCGCCGTCAGGTTTCGCCCGTTAAGGGCGTTTATGCGGTGGAGGTGCTGGGCATCAGCGACAAACCGCTGCCCGGCGTCGCCAATATCGGCACCCGCCCGACGGTGGCCGGCCTGCGCCAGCAACTGGAAGTTCACTTGCTGGACGTTGCAATCGACCTCTACGGCCGCCATATAGATGTAGTGCTGCGTAAAAAAATACGCAATGAACAGCGGTTTGCCTCGCTTGATGAACTCAAGGCGCAAATCGCCAGAGACGTGATCACCGCCCGCGACTTTTTTGGGCTACCGACACCGGCGTAACGCCTGAATCGGCTAATTATCAAACCGAAATACGGAACCGAGAATCTGATGAGTGACTATAAATCAACCCTGAATTTGCCGGAAACAGGGTTCCCGATGCGCGGCGATCTCGCCAAGCGCGAACCGGGAATGCTGGCGCGTTGGACCGATGATGACCTTTACGGCATCATCCGTGCAGCCAAAAAAGGCAAAAAAACCTTCATTCTGCATGACGGCCCTCCTTATGCGAATGGCAGCATTCATATTGGTCACTCGGTTAACAAGATTCTGAAAGACATTATCGTGAAGTCCAAAGGGCTTGCCGGTTATGACTCTCCGTACGTGCCGGGCTGGGACTGCCACGGTCTGCCGATCGAACTGAAAGTGGAGCAAGAGTTTGGCAAGCCGGGTGAGAAATTCACCGCGGCCGAATTCCGTGCCAAATGCCGTGAATACGCGGCGACCCAGGTTGACGGCCAGCGTAAAGACTTTATCCGTCTGGGCGTGCTCGGCGACTGGTCGCACCCGTACCTGACCATGGATTTCAAAACCGAAGCCAACATCATTCGCGCGCTCGGTAAAATCATCGGCAACGGCCACCTGCACAAAGGCGCGAAGCCGGTGCACTGGTGCGTCGACTGCCGCTCTGCGCTCGCCGAGGCGGAAGTGGAGTATTACGACAAAACGTCGCCTTCTATTGATGTTGCCTTTAACGCGGTAGACGCGGCGGCGGTCGCGGCGAAGTTTGGCGCGCAGAACGTCAACGGCCCGGTATCGCTGGTTATCTGGACCACCACGCCGTGGACGCTGCCGGCGAACCGCGCTATCTCTCTGCACGCTGAAATCGACTATGTGCTGGTGCAGATCGAAGGCCAGGCGCTGATCGTGGCGAAAGACCTGCTTGAGAGCGTGATGAAGCGCATCAACGTCGCCGATTACACCGTGCTTGGCGAAACCAAAGGCGCGCAGCTTGAGCTGATGCGCTTTACGCACCCTTTCATGGGCTTTGACGTTCCGGCTATTCTCGGCGAGCACGTGACGCTTGATGCCGGTACCGGTGCGGTGCATACCGCAGGCGGCCACGGCCCGGACGACTACACCATCAGCCAGAAATATGGTCTGGAGATTGCCAATCCAGTCGGCCCTGACGGCACCTATCTGCCGGGCACGTATCCGGGGCTGGATGGCGTTAACGTCTTCAAAGCGAACGATCAGATTGTTGAACTGCTGCGTGAAAAAGGCGCGCTGCTGAACGTCGCGAAGCTGCTGCACAGCTATCCGTGCTGCTGGCGTCATAAAACGCCGATCATCTTCCGCGCCACGCCGCAGTGGTTCGTCAGCATGGATCAAAAAGGCCTGCGCGCGCAGTCGCTCAAAGAGATCAAAGGTGTGCAGTGGATCCCGGATTGGGGTCAGGCGCGTATCGAGTCGATGGTCGCCAACCGCCCGGACTGGTGTATCTCCCGTCAGCGCACCTGGGGCGTGCCGATGTCCCTGTTCGTCCATAAAGAGACGCAGGAGCTGCATCCGCGCACGCTGGAGCTGATGGAAGAAGTGGCAAAACGCGTTGAGCAGGACGGCATTCAGGCGTGGTGGGATCTCGACCCGCGCGACATCATGGGCGATGACGCCGATGTCTATGAAAAAGTGCCGGATACGCTGGATGTATGGTTCGACTCCGGCTCTACCCACTCATCTGTGGTTGACGTGCGCCCGGAATTCGCAGGCCATGCGGCGGATATGTATCTCGAAGGCTCTGACCAGCATCGCGGCTGGTTTATGTCCTCGCTGATGATCTCCACCGCGATGAAAGGCAAAGCGCCATATCGCCAGGTACTGACCCACGGTTTCACCGTTGACGGCCAGGGCCGCAAGATGTCGAAATCCATCGGCAATACGGTCTCTCCGCAGGATGTGATGAACAAACTGGGCGCGGATATTCTGCGTCTGTGGGTGGCATCCACCGACTACACCGGCGAGATGGCGGTCTCTGACGAGATCTTAAAACGCGCCGCCGATGCGTATCGCCGTATCCGTAACACCGCGCGCTTCCTGCTGGCGAACCTGAACGGTTTCGATCCGGCGAAAGACATGGTGAAACCGGAAGAGATGGTCGTGCTGGATCGCTGGGCGGTCGGCTGCGCGAAAGCCGCGCAGGACGATATCGTCAAAGCGTATGAAGCGTACGATTTCCACGAAGTGGTGCAGCGCCTGATGCGTTTCTGCTCTATCGAAATGGGCTCGTTCTATCTCGATATCATCAAAGATCGTCAGTACACCGCGAAAGCTGACAGCGTGGCGCGCCGCAGCTGCCAGACCGCGCTTTATCACATCAGTGAAGCGCTGGTGCGCTGGATGGCGCCGATCCTCTCCTTCACTGCAGATGAAGTGTGGGGCTACCTGCCAGGCGAGCGTGAGAAGTATGTCTTTACCGGTGAGTGGTACGACGGCCTGTTTGGCCTTGCCGATACCGAAGCGATGAACGACGCTTACTGGGACGCGCTGCTGAAAGTGCGCGGCGAAGTGAACAAGGTGATTGAGCAGGCGCGTGCCGATAAGAAAGTCGGCGGCTCGCTGGAAGCGGCGGTTACCCTGTACGCGGAGCCGGAGCTGGCGGCGAAACTCACCGCGCTTGGCGAGGAATTGCGATTTGTCCTGTTGACCTCGCAGGCGAAGGTTGAGGATTATGCCAGCGCTGCCGCGGATGCCCAGCAGAGCGAACTGCTCAAAGGGCTGAAAGTGGCGCTCGCAAAAGCCGAAGGGGAGAAGTGCCCGCGCTGCTGGCACTACACCACCGATATCGGCAAGGTGGCGGAACACGCAGAAATCTGCGGTCGCTGTGTCAGCAACGTCGCCGGTGACGGCGAAAAACGTAAGTTTGCCTGATGAGTAAACCGATTCTTTCAACCGGTCTGCGCTGGCTGTGGCTGGTGGTGGTCGTGCTGATTGTCGATCTGGGTAGCAAGGCGTTAATCCTCCAGCATTTCGCGCTGGGGGAAACCGTCTCGCTGTTCCCGTCGCTCAATCTGCATTATGCGCGCAACTACGGCGCGGCGTTCAGCTTCCTCGCGGACAAAGGCGGCTGGCAGCGCTGGTTCTTCGCCGGTATCGCTATCGGTATCTGCGTGCTGCTGGTGGTCATGATGTATCGCGCGAAGGCGAGTCAGAAGCTCAACAACATTGCTTACGCGCTAATTATTGGCGGCGCGCTGGGCAATCTGTTTGACCGTCTGTGGCACGGCTTCGTGGTCGATATGATCGACTTCTATGTCGGCGACTGGCACTTCGCGACGTTCAATCTGGCCGATACCGCCATTTGTATCGGCGCGGCGTTAGTGGTGCTGGAAGGCTTCCTGCCTTCTAAACAGAAAGCCACGGCGTAACCTCTGGCCGGGCGGTGTTTCGCTTCCCGGCCCACAGAATGTGCGGCCGTCTGTTTTCCCGATACCGGGCAGACAGACGACCCAAAATAAGTGAGCAACCTGCATGTCTACATCCATACAGAGCAACAGCGCGGTGCTTGTGCACTTTACGCTGAAGCTTGAAGACGGCTCCACGGCGGAGTCCAGCCGCAACAGCGGCAAACCCGCGCTGTTTCGCCTGGGCGACGGCTCGCTGTCGCAGGGCCTGGAGCGCGAGTTGCTCGGCCTGCACGCTGGCGACAAAAAAGCGTTTACGCTCCTGCCGGAAGACGCGTTCGGTACGCCAAGCCCGGATCTCATCCAGTACTTCTCCCGCCGCGAGTTTATCGACGCGGGCGAGCCGGATATCGGGGCTATCATGCTCTTTACCGCAATGGACGGCAGCGAAATGCCGGGCGTCATCCGTGAAATTAACGGCGACTCCATCACGGTGGATTTCAACCATCCGCTCGCCGGGCATACCCTTCATTTTGATATAGACGTGCTGGAGATCGATCCGGCGCTGGAGAGTTCTGATGCAGATCCTGTTGGCTAACCCGCGCGGCTTCTGCGCAGGCGTGGACCGCGCTATCAGCATTGTGGAAAACGCGCTGGCGATTTACGGCGCGCCTATCTACGTTCGCCATGAAGTGGTCCATAACCGTTACGTGGTGGACAGCCTGCGCGAGCGCGGCGCGATTTTTATCGAGCAAATCAGCGAAGTGCCGGATGGCGCGATCCTGATTTTCTCCGCCCACGGCGTTTCTCAGGCGGTACGCAACGAAGCGAAAAGCCGCGATCTGACGGTGTTTGACGCCACCTGCCCGCTGGTGACCAAAGTGCATATGGAAGTGGCGCGATCCAGCCGCCGCGGTGAAGAAGCCATTCTTATCGGCCACGCCGGGCACCCGGAAGTGGAAGGCACGATGGGCCAGTACAGCAACCCGGAAGGGGGCATGTACCTGGTGGAGTCGCCGGAAGATGTCTGGAAAATTACCGTGAAGGATGAGAATAACCTCTCCTTTATGACCCAGACGACGCTGTCGGTGGACGACACTTCCGAAGTGATCGACGCGCTGCGCAGCCGTTTCCCGAAAATCGTCGGGCCGCGTAAAGACGATATCTGCTACGCCACCACCAACCGTCAGGAAGCGGTGCGTGCGCTGGCGGAGCAGGCGGACGTCGTGTTGGTGGTGGGCTCGAAAAACTCCTCTAACTCCAACCGTCTGGCGGAGCTGGCACAGCGCATGGGCAAAACGGCGTATCTTATCGACGACGCCAACGACATTCAGGAAGCCTGGGTGCAGAACGCCGCCTGTGTCGGCGTGACCGCGGGCGCCTCGGCACCGGATGTCCTGGTGCAGAACGTCATTACGCGCCTCAAAGCGCTTGGCGGCAGCGACGCCCACGAACTGACCGGTCGCGAAGAAAACATCGTTTTCGAAGTGCCGAAGGAGCTGCGCATCGACGCGCGCGAAGTGCAGTAATTCTTTACGCGCGTACCAGAACAGCATGCCGGACGGTGAAGATCGTCCGGCATTTTTTTATCCTGACGGCAGGCCAGACAATAAGGAACGCCCATGACAAAAACGCCGATTATTCTTGATACCGATCCCGGTATTGACGATGCCGTGGCTATCGCCGCCGCGCTGTTTTCACCAGAGCTTGATTTACAGCTCATCACTACCGTCGCAGGCAATGTGTCCGTCGAGAAAACCACACGCAACGCGCTGCAACTGCTGCATTTCTGGAATGCTGATGTGCCGGTGGCGCAGGGTGCCGCCACGCCGCTGGTGCGCCCGCTGCGCGATGCCGCGTCGGTGCATGGCGAATCGGGGATGGAAGGCTACGAATTTGTCGAACACGACCGGCTGGCGCTCGACGTTCCGGCGTTTCAGGCGATTTACGAACAGCTCACGGCAGCTACGGAGCCGCTGACGCTCGTCACCATCGGGCCGCTGACCAATATCGCGCTGCTGCTGACGCACTATCCGGCATATAAAGCGAAAATCAAACGGCTGGTGATGATGGGCGGTTCGGCAGGGCGCGGTAACTTTACTCCCAACGCCGAGTTTAATATTGCTATCGATCCTGAGGCCGCCGCACGGGTGTTTGACAGTGGCATTGAGATTGTGATGTGCGGGCTGGATGTGACCAATCAGGCCGTGCTGACGCCTGATTATCTCGCGGCGTTGCCCTCGCTTAACCGCACCGGGAAAATGCTGCATGCGCTGTTCAGCCATTACCGCAGTGGCAGTATGACGACGGGCCTGCGTATGCACGATCTGTGCGCCATTGCCTGGCTGGTTAAGCCTGAGCTGTTTACGCTCAAACCCTGTTTCGTGGCGGTAGAGACGCGTGGCGACTACACGGCGGGCACTACGGTGGTGGATATTGAAGGCAAGTTAAACCGGCCTGCGAACGCGCAGGTCGCGCTCGGTATCGACGTGGCTGCGTTTCGCGACTGGGTTGCACAAACGCTCACGCTTGCGCCTTAACTGAGCTTTTCCGTCAGGTAGTCGATGAGCCCCCGGATTTTGGCAGGCATATGACGGCTCGTGGACCACAGCAGCCAGAGCCTGCCGGAATAGCTGCTGATAAATTCCCACTCCTGCAGCACCTGCACTATCTCGCCTGCCGCCAGCGCGTCGCTGGCGGTAAAACGCGGCAGGCTGCCGATCCCAAGATGACGCTTCACGGCATCAAGACGCACGCCGGTATGGTTGGCGGCATAACGCCCGTGCGTTTGCACCACCACGCTTTTCCCGTCGCGACGAAACTTCCAACGTGCGTCCGCCGCCGTTTCACCCAGGCTGATGCAGCTGTGATGACGTAATGCCTGCGGCGTTTCCGGCGTGCCGTGACGCGCCAGATAGTCCGGCGTGGCGCACAACAGGTGCTCTATTGGCATCAGCGGTTTGCCGTACAGGCCGGGAGACGGGGAATCGGTAATACGCAGCGCCAGATCCACCTCATCATCGATCAAATCCATATACCGGTCTTCCAGGCGCAGGCAGATATCCACCTGCGGGTAGCGCGTCAGAAACTCTTCCATTAGCGGGTGGATCACAAAACGGCCCACCGCTTTCGGCACGCCAAGCGTCACACGCCCCTGTGGTGCCTGTGATGCCGTGCCGCCCCGGGCCATCACGTCACGGGCGGCGTCCATCATGCTGGCGGCGCGCTGAAACACGCCGTTGCCCGCCTCGCTGAGGCGCAGTTTGCGTGTGGTGCGCACCAGCAGCTTGCAGCCCAGCTCGCGCTCCAGACGAGAGACGCTGCGGCTGACGGAAGAGGGCGTACTGCCAAGTTTTCGCGCGGCGGCGGAGAAACTGCCGCTCTCCACCACCTGCACGAAAACGGCGATGTCGGGCAGAAGGGCTAAATTCATATTTGTGCGCCTGATGCAAAGGTTCGTTGTCGCAAGGCAGGATTATCGCTGCAGGAATAATAAATATACTGTGTGATGAACCCGGAGGACAACGATGACACACAGAGAGTACTACCTGAGCGATGCGCTGCAGGGTGAAGCAAACGTACTGCGCTGCGAACAAAATGCGCAGGGCGAGTATGAAGTGGAGCTGGATACAACGCTGTTTCACCCGCAGGGCGGCGGGCAGCCCTCAGACACCGGCACGATAAACGGCGTGCCGGTGCTGCGCGTCGAAAACCGCGGCGAAACGGTGATTCATCTGCTGGCGCAGCCGCTGGGGACCAGCCCCGTCACGCTCGTGGTCGATGACACGTTGCGTCACCGCCATACCCGCTGGCACTCTGCGGGCCACCTGATTGGCTATGCCGGTGAGCAGCTCGGCTGGCAGCCCGTGAAAGCGCACCACTGGCCTGGCGAAGGCAAAATTACGTTTGCCCCGGCGCAGGCGTCAGACGTGCCGGACGCCAATGCGTTAAGCGAGATGATCGCCGCGTGGGTTGCCGCCGATTTGCCGCGCTATGTCGATTTCGTGGACGGGCGGCGGCAGGTGCGCTTTGGCGAACTGCCCGTCTACGGCTGCGGCGGCACGCATGTGGCGTCGCTCTCGCAGGTCGGTGAGGTGACGCTCACCAGCATTAAAGTAAAGAAAGGCCAGCTGCTGGTGGCTTACCAGTTGGCAGAGTAAGCCTCGCGGCAGGTCAACGCGCCTGCCGTTTCTTCCTCTGTCGCCTGACAAGCATCCGCCAGGGGTTCCGTTTCAGCCAGGCTGAACGCCTGGCTGAAACACGTGCGCGAAGCGCGTCATCCTCTCACCCAGGCTTTTATCGTCGCCAGTTGCTGCCCGATCCCTTTGCCAAAGGGAGAGATGCGGTAGGCACCTACTGCCGCCGGGACGATAAAGGTTTCGGCGTAATGCACCACGAACGGCTCAAACATGCCATTGGGGCTCTCCACTAACGCTTCGGCACCCTCGACGAGATTAAGCACGTTAACGGTGCCATGGGTATGATGCAGTACCGGTTTATCAAACCAGTGTCTCCGGGTTTCGATAAACTCGCGCTCATGCAGGCCAGTACGCTCTTCTCGCCAGCCGTCGCCGCCAGCGCGAGGTTCAGCCTGGTTCACCAGATGGCGGCGCACCCATTGTGTATCCCTTTCCCAGTCGATCACCTGCGCCCCGTGCTCAAGATGTACGGGGCGGGGAAGGCCATCCATACCGAGGCGTCCCCAGTCCCAGAGTTTGAAGGTAAAAATATACGGCGTGGCGCTTATCTCAAGCACCATCGTTCCCGCGCCAGCGCCATGTACCGTTCCTGCCGGGATCAGGAAATGATCGTGTTTATGGGCGGGGATCGGGTTAACGAACCGGGCATCGTCAAAGGCTTTCTCTCCACGCGCGGCGCGTCTGAGTGCATCAACCATCTGCACAGGCTGCGTCCCGGTCTGGACGCCGAGATAAACCACTGCGTCCGGTTCCGCATCAAGAATGTAGTAGCTTTCATCCTGGGTGTAATGCATCCCGAACTGCTGCTGAATATAGTCCGTCACCGGATGAACCTGGAGGCTGAGATTCTGGCCGCCGATGGTATCCAGCATGTCAAAGCGAATCGGAAACTCAGCACCGAAGCGCGCATGAACGTTATCACCGAGCAAAGGCCGTGGGTAAAGCAGCACCAGATCCTGTGCCGGAATTTCTGTTCGCACCGTGCCAAAACGCAGGAACAGGCTGTTTTCTTCTGGCACGCAGTCAAAGCACCAGGCGTAATTGGGCATGGATGGATCGAGATCAAATGTGCGCTTCATCCACTGTCCGCCCCAGACGCCGGGGTCAAAAAACGGCACTACCCGGAAAGGCCGCGTTGTCAGTTGCTCCAGGCCTGCGCGGAACGCGTAACCGCTGACGATGGCGGGTTGATTCGCAAGCGTGGTATCTAACAGAAAATCGGCGCGTTTTAGCAGTGGCGTTTTGTGGCGATCGAAGACACGCCATTCGATAAAGTAAGCACGCTTGTAGCGGCGAAGCATATCTTCGTGCTGGTTATCCGCGCCCCAGTTGCCAAGCTCGCCCCGGCGCATACGCTGCTGGATCTCCCAGCGCGGCATATCTGCATAGATCAGCATATCGCCGTCATGTACCAGCGCCGCGCCAGAGCCATAGACAATAACCAAGCCTGTACTTATTGCATCGACCCGTTCCCGCAGTGCAGTGAGTTTCGCCTCATCAAAAAAGTCAGTGAGCTGGTGGCAGGAGATTACGCCGAAAACGCGATCGTTCGTAAGGTTGTAAGCCAGTAAAGACTGAAGTTCCCGCTCATCGCGGCGCGCGGTTTCCACGTTGAGAACCAGGGTTGCATTGAGGCCAGGGAAAAAGCGCTCCGCCAGCTCTTCAAGACGCACCCCGGGGTAACAGTCGATAACCAGTACCGTTTTCTCAGCGGGCGGGAGCCGTTCGCGCACTTTTTTCACTACTGCTGGCCAGCCCTGCGCGGCGTGGTTCGCATAACCGGAAACTGCAACTTCCGGAAATTTGTCATACGACGCGCTACTCATGGCTGTGATCCTGCATAAGGTGTATGGCCAGCGTCAGATAGTCTTTCGCGGCGATAGTCGGGTTGTCTTTCACCGTTTCCTGAATTTCTTCCAGCAGTGACAGCCGATAAATTCTGCAGGTAAAAGGAGAAGCGAGCTCGACGGTTTGCGGCGTGTCGCCAGGGTTGAACAACCTGATGATAACGGTGTGTTCGCCATCGCCGGGCTTACACATGCTCATCTGAATGGCTGGATTATTCTGTGTGAGCCAGGTGAAAGCCGGGGCGAGGCCTTTTTCCGGTAGCGGGATAGTGAAACGCTCCAGGCGTTCTTCAAAGGTATTGAGCTGTTGCAATTGATAGCTCAGATAGTGCTCACGATACTGTTTGCACGCCTTAAATAAGGCGGCATCATCGATTCCGCTATCCATCATCAGCGCATAATCAAACGTCATCGGCTGCAGCATTTGAGCATCCGGTGTGTCGACGATTTTATTATTGATGCCTGACGCCCGGCCAGGGCGCCACGGCGTATCGTCTTTCCCAAGCAAGCCGACGCTTCGAAATAACGTCAGCGCCAGTACGTCTTCGTCCGGTAAAACTTCATACTCTTTGATGCCTTTAGTGATTGCCGCGAAGAGATGGTTGTCATCGCGTAACGCCACGCAGTTTTCCAGGGTGTAAACAGGCACGGGTTTCTCAACAAAACCTTGCTCTCGCCAGCCGTTTACGTAACGGCTCCGGGTCTCGCGACGCAGTAAGGCGTAGCCTTGATCGGCAAAGGCGTAATCGGGGGCTTTCACCGGTGTTCTGATATGCACGCGAAGACGATGGTCATGAGCCTCGTTGACCAGATGATGCTGCACACGCACATAGTTTTCATGCTGGCGGAGTTCCAGCGTCGTTTGGATGGTCATGGGCTGTGTCGGTGCTGCATTCCGTCGTTGCTGCATATCTTTGGGCAGCACAAGCGTGGTTTCCAGCGTCATGCGCGACACCATCGGGCTCGTTTCGCAGGCTATAAGCGTAAAGGTGCTGACGCTTACAGGCTGCTCATGCTCCACAGGCGCAAAATCGAATTCATCGCCATCATCTCCGCAGTCAACGAAGGTCAGAAGATTGTCGATACGTTGGCCGGTACCGCGGTTTTCCAGCGAGAGTACGCCCTGCTGAAGTGAGATTCGCAAGCGTGCATTTTCGATGGTCTCGTCGTGGCTCAGGGTCAGTGACGGGCTCGCCGTTTGTTCATCAATGAGCCATGTCTGATAACCCAGCCCGTGAAGGCCATCAGCCCTGAAAAGAATAACGCTGCGATAATAGCCTTCCACCGTTTCCAGCTTTTCGCCCTGCGCGGTCACAATGACCTGCTGGCCGCCATCCAGTCTTCGTTGTTCCAGTACCGTACAGGCGACGGGTTTGCCACCACGTCGCAGCGAAACCTGTTTATCTTTCGTGAACACAACAGCCTGAACCAGGCTATCCAGCGGGCTGATATCACTGTTAAAAACCACCAGAATATTGCGTTGCTCGGACTGCAGACTAATGGCGTGGCTGATTTTCTTTTTCAGCAGATTAATCAGGCTCAGCGCAGAGCGCTCCACGCTGATGAGCCGCTGTTTAATGTTCTGATTGACCGGGTCGGCATTGGTCGCCTCAATACCGTTATGAGCATGTGCGCAAAACAGGGTTTTCCAGAGCGAGGCCATTAACGGTTGCGGCCAGTGAATACCCAGTAATGAAGCCATAACGGTGAGCGGTTCAAGCTTATCGATCAGCAGATGCTCGGTTTCCCAGGTCTGGCGTTTAATGTCATAACGCGTTGAGTGGCAGGTTCGGTGAATGCGGGATTTCTGACAGGCGAACAGCTCCCCCTCAATCACGTGGGTAAATTCACCGTCACGCCAGGTTTCACGCATATAGCTCTCATAGTCAGACATAACGAACTGATAAGACAATCCGCGCAGGTTTAAGGCGTTTACCGTTTGCGGATACTGGGCGTTAGGCAACACCTGATCGCCGCCACAGGGTAAGAGCAGCTTATCGGTATGGCGGTTCATCACGCTCAACTGTTCAAGAATAGGCAGGAGGCGGTGCTGTAAATAATCAGGTTCAGCGGACAAAAACTTACCAGGCCCGTAACCATAATAGAGATAGTTGGTGGCGATTGATTTCTGGTTTGGTGCCCGCCAGTAAAAATTGAGATCGCCACGAAGCTGATCCGTATAAATCCCTCTTTGCAGAACGCAGAAATCGATACCGGCGTCCGTAAAAAAGGCGGGCAACCAGGCATGCTGGCCGAAAATATCCGGTAAATAACCAACATTCATTGAATGGCCAAACTGTGTCGCGGTGCGAATGCCGTACTGCAAATTACGGATCAGTGATTCCGTGCGTATCAGCAACGAGTCGCATTGTGTATACCAGGGGCCCACAAAAAGCCGCCGCTGACGTATTAACGCATGAATGCGCGATGCATTTTCCGGGCGTTCTTTGAGGTAGTCATCGAGCACGATCGCCAGGCCGTCAAACGTATAGCTTGGAAAATCCGCATCTTTTTCCAGCAGATCCAGCAAATAATCTATATTCTCGACCAGCAGAATATGTGAGTCCTCGCAGGTAAAATACCATTCAGCGTCCCAATGGCAGTGGGGAACGACATACACCTTTTTTTTGACCATTAGAAACAACCTCCCTGTCAGTTCAGCTTAAGCTTGCCTGTGGTTATCAGGTAATAGCGGACAAAAACGTTAGCAAAAGCGATAAACGCAACGCCGAGAAACATCCCAAAGAGATAAGCGGGAAGATTTTGCACCAGTGGCCAACCCCAGATGGCAGGCAGCGGGAACCACTGCACTGAGCCTAAGGTAATGGCCGTCACTGCACCGATAATGGCGCCTGTAATGTTAATCGAGATGGTAATCACCGGATTTCTGAGCATAAAAGGGATAGCGCCTTCGCCGATCGCCAGGAACCCGAGGATTAGCGAGGTAGTGCCGGTGACACGTTGGTTTTCGTCAAACACCCGCCGCCTGACGAGGAAACGATCGATAACCGTTGCAAGGCCCAGGCCAATAGGGGGAATAACGATTCCCAGCACGCGCGCTGTCAGCGGGAAAATATGGTCAGCCGCCAGCCCGATGGCGATGGCACCTGCGGATTTATTCACAGGCCCACCTAAATCAAAGGCGGTCAGCGCGGCGATAATGACAGCCAGCATTAACGCGCTGGAGGCACCGTGCTCGGTAATAAACTGCTGAAGAAATTTATTGATGCCGCCAAAAACCGGATCGACAAAATAGAAGTTGATAAAGAAGATCGCGAGGACCGATAAACCCGGCACGATCAACATCGGCTTCATGGCCTGTAAGTGCTTATGCAGGCGGATATGTTGATTCAGAAAGTTGGCGATGAACCCGGCAAGCGCGCCCAGAATAAGAGCGCCGAGAAAGCCGGAAGGAATGCCGCCGTTAACCGCCCAGAAGGTGTAATGCAGCCCGCCGGCAAAGGCACCGCCAACGAAACCGGGCACCAGGCCTGGTCGGTCGGCAATGCTCCATGCCATATAGGCGGCAAAGATCGGGTACATAAACTTCATGATCATGTTGCCGTAGAGCGTCAGGTAATGGCACATGACCAGCATTGTGTTGTGTTCGGTCGCGTAACGCGCGTTGCCGATATCGGTGACGCCCAGCATGCTGGCGGCTAACTGGCCGAAGCCCATCATCAACCCTGCCGCGACGATAACCGGGATCATATAGGAAATACCGCTGGAGATGCCCTGATAGAGCTGACTGCCAAAAGATCGTTTATGCGCTGGGGTTGGGCTTTCCGTGGCGTTTGATTCATTGACGATACCGTCAGGGTTGATGAGTACGCGCTCAATTAACCCCGCCGCGTCTTTCAGCGGCTCAGAAACGGAGGTTGCGATGAATGGCTTGCCGTTGAAGCGTGCTTTGCCTTTAGGGGGCAGCGCAGCGGCAAAAATGACGCCGCTTGCCTCGCGGATTTGCGTTTCATTTACCTCATCTTCAATACCGTTCGCGCCCTGTTTTTCGCTATAAACCCGGATACCGTGCGCGGCGCCTGCTTTTTCCAGCGCCTCTGCGGCCATGTAGGTATGCGCGATACCGGTAGAGCATGAGGTGATGACAATCAAACTTTGCCCGCTGGCGTTAATGAGCGTTTTTTCGCCAGCAGATTCATGCGCATCCAGCAGGGCGAGAAAGGCGTCCACGGTAGGTGCTGCTTTAAGCGCGCTGACATTATCTTCATCCATCAGTGCCAGGCTTAATGTCGAAAGCAGGCGCAGGTGCCCGTCATCATCGCCAAGCGGCACCGCAAGTAAAAAGACCAGAGAGACCTTTTCCTCGCCCTCAATGGTGGGCCAGTCATCAACAGGCTGTGTGAGCCGGACGGCGGCAAAGGCAGGCTGCTTTACGACGGGCGATTTGCCGTGCGGGATGGCGATACCTTGTTCAAAGCCTGTTTCAGAAATGTTTTCCCGCTCCCATACAGCACGGAGAAACGCTGCTTGATCGGAGACTTTCCCTTCCTGGTATAAAAGCATGGAGAGATTCTCCAGAATGGATTTACGGGTATTCCATTCCTTATCGAGGAGAATCAAATTAGGGGAAGTCACGCCGCTTAACACCATAAATCCTCCCTGAAAATCAGAGTTGTCGACAGGTTAATCGAGATCAGGCCTTATAAATGCGACGGATTGCTCATATATCGGCGCAGTGCGTTCACTGAGCTAATAAATAACAGTGTGCGACACAAGTATGAGGCTGAAAAATGTGGTCTACGTTTAGCGATTCTTCTTAAAACAACCGCTAATGGTTTTAATGAATGCTGTAACGGCGCGCACTACGATAAATCGGAGTAAAGTGCTTCCGATTCAAACTGCCAGCCATCATTAAGCAATCACGATAATTAGAGCGCAGATACAACACCGCTGTCATTTGTATGGTGATACAACAAATGTATCAGAAAATAGTGTTCACCTTGTGGTTGCCAGAGCAATCTGATTACGGATTTTTTTGTGTAACTTTTGGGGAGAGTATATGAATAATCTGTTAAAGGTATGCCTGTGTATTCCTGTTATATATAGTGTGTCGGGGTGGACAGGCACAACCTGGGTAGATGTGCGTGGCGCGCATAATATACGCGCGGATACGAATGAAACGCGTATTAAATTTATGCATCAGGCAACGAATGGCTTCTATTTTTCTGCTGAAGCGACGCAGAGCCATAATGAATCTTTTTTTGGTGATGAAGATAGCCGGGATGGTAAAGAAGATGGCGTGACCGGTGTCTCGCAGGAAATAGAAACGCGGTGGCAATTTCCGCTCGGTAATGGTTATTCCATAGCTCCCGGTCTGACGACCGTTTTCACTAAAACCAATACGCACTATCGTCCTTTTATCCAGGGATGGAAGGCCTTTGACAACGGGATTAATCTCGCTGCTCGTTATCGCTATAATACGGTGAATGATGCTCATAGCGACAGAAAGCTCGACAGCGATGAGTATACCCGTCGTAAATCGCATCAGTTTGATATCTGGATCGCCTATAATATCGGGCGCTTCGGTATGTCCTGGAACCCTCGCTTCCGTTACCAGGATGGCGTCGATCAGGGAACCGGGAGAGACACGTACTGGGAGCACACGCTGGCATTTAGCTATAAAATGGATGATGACTGGACGCCTTATATCGAGCTTGGTTCTCTTGACAAAACCTATGTGGATGACCACGGAACGCATAAAAATGAGTTCGTCGGCCGCTTAGGGATTACTAAAAAGTTATAATTTTTCTGTGTATTATGCATCGGGTGTCGTCAGTAATTTGCATCCGATGCTATCAATAAAATCCAGTATTTTTATTTGCGACTCCCTTTGATAGAGCGATGACGCCTCGTCAGCATCTTCAACAGCCCATGTGCGGGATGCGACCTGAGATAAAGAAGAATTATTACGGGTAATTGCCATGACCCGGATATTTTTACGCTTCGCGTTGCGCGCCATTTCAACAATGGCTTTCGTTTCTCCCGATTTGCTGACCAGTAAGAGCGTGCCTTTATTTATTAACGCCAGTTGATGCACATCCGTTAACATTAAATGAGGAATGCCAGCAATAGATAAGAAACGAGATAAATAGCTCAGGCTGGTCAGTGTTCCGCCCCTGGCATATAAATAGATATGCTGCGCTTGATGTAACTGCTGGCAGAGTTCCGCAATATCTTTCTCCTGCCCGTTTGACATTTTGTCAGACACGTGCGGTTTCGTTTGTAACGGGAGTCCGCATTTATATCGTAATTCGGTATATCCCGAATATCCCATTTTTTTACAGACCCGATTAACCGACGTTGTCGTGGTAAACGTCTGGCTGGCGATCATCTTTGCAGAGATTCCTGATAATCTGTGAATATTGCACAGTATATATTCATAGACAATGCGCTCTGTCCTTGAGAGGTTATTCATTACATGATCCCGTTTTACATTTATAGTGATCCGTGTAAACCCTGTGTATGTTATCAATTTGAAATTAGTAATCGGAAAAAACATCCCTTCTTTTGGAAAGCAATATTAATCGCGCAGACGTATTTTTGTAAAATAATAAATGAGTTTATCTCTGCGGAAGTTAAAAATTCTGGAGCCAGCTCGCGTTAATATGAAACCTGGCGCGAGAAAACCGCAAACAGAGAGACAGGGATTAACACGTAACCCTGAAAAGGCTGTCACTATTTTTCCTCCGTTCACACATAGGCAGTGGCCTGCTGTTTTTCCTGCCCATTATGCCTTTTACTGATATCCCTCCCTGTTTATCATTAAATTCTAATTATCGATGTTTTGGGCTGGCAGCACGACGAAGCGCTGGTTAACCTGAGAACGTTTTATAAGCAATTTTTTAACATATAAAGAGTATAACTATGCAAGAAGCACAGGTCCGCGTCGCGATCGCGGGGGCGAATGGCCGTATGGGACGGCAGTTAATCCAGGCAGCACTTGCGATGGATGGCGTGGCGCTCGGTGCCGCGCTGGTGCGTGAAGGCTCAACGCTGCTCGGCGCTGATGCGGGTGAACTGGCGGGCGCAGGCGCAACCGGCGTCACTCTCAAGAGCAGTCTTGAGGCGGTGAAAGACGATTTCGATGTGCTTATCGATTTTACGCGTCCGGAAGGCACGCTGGCGTACCTGGCGTTCTGCCGCGCGCATAATAAAGGCATGGTGATCGGCACTACCGGATTTGACGATGCCGGTAAAGCGGCCATTCATGAAGCCGGCACGGCGATCCCTGTGGTGTTCGCCGCTAACTTCAGCGTTGGGGTTAACGTGATGCTGAAGTTGCTTGAAAAAGCCGCTCAGGTGATGGGCGACTACACCGATATCGAAATTATTGAAGCGCATCACCGCCATAAAGTGGATGCGCCTTCCGGTACGGCGCTCGCGATGGGCGAGGCCATTGCCGGCGCGCTGAATAAAGATCTGAAAAGCTGCGCGGTCTATGCGCGTGAAGGCTACACCGGCGAGCGCGTGCCCGGCACCATTGGTTTTGCGACCGTACGCGCGGGCGATATTGTCGGTGAGCACACCGCGATGTTCGCCGACATTGGCGAACGCATCGAAATCACCCATAAAGCCTCCAGCCGGATGACATTTGCTAATGGTGCCGTCCGGGCGGCGCTGTGGCTTAAAGCGCAGAAAAAGGGTTTTTTTGATATGCGGGATGTGCTTAATCTGAATGATTTGTGATTATTATTACCCATCGTGATGTAGTTATTACAATCATAAGTTTCTGATTGGAAGGGCAATAATTTATTGCCCTTTTTTGTTTTATTTATTTTTGCGACGTTAGTTGTTAATTTAATCTTAGCTGCTTAAAACAGAGTGTTTTTAACTGTTTTTTCGTTAACGGATTGTGAATTTTGACCGTTTGGTCCATTTTAAAAGCTGTGTTATGCTTAGTTTTTACTTTTCTTGCCGGGCAACCGTTTTCTGCGCTTCGTTTTCTTTGTTTTTTGCCCTTCATTTCCTGTGTTTTCCTCAAAGCCTTCAAAAAAACAATGAAAAGTGCGTTTTCAGGTAGACTTCCCCCTGAGTTATCTCTAGAATGCCGCCGTTTGCCAAAAATTCGCTGTTCAGGCGTTTTTGCGTTGATTTAGCCATACCGGTTGAATTAATATGCAAATAAATTGACTGTTTATTCCCTGGAGGACGTTTTGATTAAGTCAGCGCTGTTGGTTCTGGAAGACGGAACCCAATTCTACGGTCGGGCCATCGGGGCAACAGGTACGGCAGTAGGGGAAGTCGTTTTCAATACTTCAATGACCGGTTATCAAGAAATCCTCACTGATCCTTCCTACTCCCGCCAGATTGTCACTCTCACTTATCCTCATATTGGTAATGTCGGCACTAACGATGCTGACGCTGAATCCTCCCAGGTACACGCGCAGGGCCTTGTAATCCGTGATTTACCGCTGATTGCGAGCAACTACCGCAACACCGAGGATCTCTCTTCTTACCTGAAGCGCCATAACATCGTGGCGATTGCCGATATCGATACCCGCAAGCTGACGCGTCTGCTGCGTGAGAAGGGTGCCCAGAACGGTTGCATCATCGCAGGGGATAATGTCGATGCCGCGCTGGCGCTGGAAAAAGCGAAAGCCTTCCCTGGCCTGAACGGCATGGATCTGGCGAAAGAAGTGACTACGGCGGAAGCTTATAGCTGGACGCAGGGCAGCTGGACGCTCGCAGGCGAACTGCCGGAAGCCAAAAAAGAAGAAGAGCTGCCGTATCACGTGGTGGCGTATGACTACGGCGTGAAGCGCAACATCCTGCGCATGCTGGTGGACAGAGGCTGCCGCCTGACGGTCGTTCCGGCGCAAACCTCCGCCGAAGACGTCCTGAAAATGAACCCGGACGGCGTGTTCCTCTCCAACGGCCCTGGCGACCCGGCACCGTGTGACTACGCCATCGAAGCCATCCAGAAATTCCTCGAAACCGACGTACCGGTCTTCGGCATCTGCCTCGGCCATCAGCTGCTGGCTCTCGCGAGCGGCGCGAAAACCGTGAAGATGAAGTTCGGCCACCACGGCGGCAACCATCCGGTGAAAGATATCGACAACAACCGCGTGATGATCACCGCCCAGAACCACGGTTTTGCGGTGGATGAAGCCTCCATGCCGTCTACGCTGCGCGTGACCCATAAATCCCTGTTCGATAATACGCTCCAGGGGATTCACCGCACCGATAAACCGGCCTTCAGCTTCCAGGGACACCCTGAAGCGAGCCCCGGCCCGCACGATGCCGCGCCGCTGTTTGACCACTTTATCGAATTAATTGAGCAGTACCGTAAGACCGCCAAATAATCGGGAGAAAGAGAACAATGCCAAAACGTACAGATATTAAAAGCATCCTGATTCTTGGCGCAGGCCCGATTGTCATCGGCCAGGCGTGTGAATTCGACTACTCCGGTGCCCAGGCGTGTAAGGCGCTGCGCGAAGAGGGCTACCGCGTCATTCTGGTGAACTCCAACCCGGCGACCATCATGACCGACCCGGAGATGGCCGATGCGACCTACATTGAGCCGATCCACTGGGAAGTGGTGCGTAAAATCATCGAAAAAGAGCGTCCAGACGCGGTGCTGCCGACCATGGGCGGCCAGACGGCGCTCAACTGCGCACTGGAGCTGGAGCGTCAGGGCGTGCTGGAAGAGTTCGGCGTGACCATGATTGGCGCGACCGCCGATGCGATTGATAAAGCCGAAGACCGTCGCCGTTTTGACGTCGCGATGAAGAAAATCGGCCTCGACACCGCGCGCTCCGGCATCGCCCACAATATGGAAGAAGCTCTGGCGGTGGCGGCGGATGTGGGTTATCCGTGCATTATTCGCCCGTCGTTCACGATGGGCGGCACCGGCGGCGGCATCGCGTACAACCGCGAAGAGTTCGAAGAGATTTGCGCCCGCGGCCTGGATCTCTCGCCGACCAAAGAGCTGCTGATTGATGAATCGCTGATCGGCTGGAAAGAGTACGAGATGGAAGTGGTGCGTGATAAAAACGACAATTGCATCATCGTCTGCTCGATTGAAAACTTCGACGCCATGGGTATCCACACCGGCGACTCCATCACTGTGGCGCCAGCCCAGACGCTGACCGATAAAGAGTATCAAATCATGCGTAACGCCTCGATGGCGGTACTGCGTGAAATCGGCGTCGAAACCGGCGGCTCCAACGTGCAGTTTGCGGTGAACCCGAAAAACGGCCGTCTGATTGTGATTGAAATGAACCCGCGCGTGTCGCGCTCTTCGGCGCTGGCCTCTAAAGCGACCGGTTTCCCGATTGCCAAAGTGGCGGCGAAACTGGCGGTGGGTTACACCCTTGATGAGCTGATGAACGACATTACCGGCGGCCGTACCCCGGCGTCGTTCGAGCCGTCTATCGACTACGTTGTCACCAAAATCCCGCGCTTTAACTTCGAGAAATTCGCCGGTGCCAATGACCGTCTGACCACGCAGATGAAATCGGTGGGCGAAGTGATGGCGATTGGCCGCACCCAGCAGGAGTCGATGCAGAAAGCGCTGCGCGGCCTCGAAGTGGGCGCGACCGGTTTTGACCCGAAAGTGAGCCTTGATGACCCGGAAGCGCTGACGAAAATTCGACGCGAGCTGAAAGACGCGGGTGCCGAGCGTATCTGGTACATCGCCGACGCGTTCCGCGCTGGTCTGTCAGTTGACGGCGTGTTCAACCTGACCAATATCGACCGCTGGTTCCTGGTGCAGATTGAAGAGCTGGTGCGCCTCGAAGAACAGGTGGCCGAGCAGGGCATTAACGGTCTCAGCGCCGATTTCCTGCGTATGCTCAAGCGTAAAGGCTTCGCCGATGCGCGTCTTGCGAAACTCGCGGGCGTCAGCGAATCGGAAATCCGCAAGCTTCGCGAGCAGTACAACCTGCACCCGGTCTACAAACGTGTGGATACCTGCGCGGCGGAGTTCTCAACCGATACCGCCTACATGTACTCCACCTATGAAGAAGAGTGCGAAGCCAACCCGAACCAGGATCGCGAAAAAATCATGGTGCTGGGCGGCGGGCCGAACCGTATCGGCCAGGGCATTGAGTTTGACTACTGCTGCGTCCACGCCGCGCTCGCGCTGCGTGAAGACGGTTACGAAACCATTATGGTTAACTGTAACCCGGAAACGGTCTCCACCGACTACGACACCTCAGACCGTCTCTACTTCGAGCCGGTAACGCTGGAAGATGTGCTGGAAATCGTGCGTATCGAGAAACCGAAAGGCGTTATCGTGCAGTACGGCGGTCAGACCCCGCTGAAACTGGCGCGCGCGCTGGAAGCGGCAGGCGTGCCGGTTATCGGCACCAGCCCGGACGCGATTGACCGCGCGGAAGACCGCGAGCGCTTCCAGCAGGCAGTGGATCGCCTGAAGCTCAAGCAACCGGCGAACGCCACCGTGACGGCCATCGAACAGGCCGTTGAGAAGGCGAAAGAGATTGGTTACCCGCTGGTGGTGCGTCCGTCTTACGTACTGGGCGGTCGCGCGATGGAAATCGTCTACGACGAAGCCGACCTGCGTCGCTACTTCCAGACGGCGGTCAGCGTTTCCAACGACGCGCCGGTGCTGCTGGATCGCTTCCTGGATGACGCGGTGGAAGTGGATGTCGATGCTATCTGTGACGGCGAAATAGTACTGATTGGCGGCATCATGGAGCATATCGAACAGGCGGGCGTACACTCCGGCGACTCTGCGTGCTCTCTGCCGGCTTACACCTTAAGCCAGGAGATCCAGGACGTGATGCGTCAGCAGGTGCAGAAACTGGCCTTTGAACTCCAGGTGCGCGGCCTGATGAACGTGCAGTTCGCCGTGAAAGATAACGAAGTCTATCTGATTGAAGTGAACCCGCGCGCCGCGCGTACCGTGCCGTTCGTCTCCAAAGCCACCGGCGTGCCGCTGGCGAAAGTGGCGGCGCGCGTCATGGCGGGCAAGACGCTGAGCGAGCAGGGTGTGACCAAAGAGATCATCCCGCCGTACTACTCGGTGAAAGAAGTGGTGCTGCCGTTCAACAAATTCCCGGGCGTCGACCCGCTGCTGGGGCCGGAAATGCGCTCCACCGGCGAAGTCATGGGCGTGGGCCGCACCTTCGCGGAAGCGTTCGCCAAAGCGCAGCTCGGCAGCAACTCCACCATGAAGAAACAGGGCCGCGCGCTGCTCTCGGTGCGTGAAGGCGATAAAGAGCGCGTGGTGGATCTCGCCGCCAAACTGCTGAAATTCGGCTTCGAGCTGGACGCCACCCACGGCACCGCGATTGTGCTGGGCGAGGCGGGCATCAACCCGCGTCTGGTGAACAAGGTGCATGAAGGTCGTCCGCACATTCAGGATCGCATTAAGAATGGCGAATACACCTACATCATCAACACCACCGCAGGCCGCCAGGCGATTGAAGATTCCAAACTGATTCGCCGCAGCGCGCTGCAGTACAAAGTGCATTACGACACCACGCTGAACGGCGGCTTCGCCACCGCGATGGCGCTGAACGCTGACGCCACCGAGAAGGTGATTTCCGTTCAGGAGATGCACGCGCAAATCACGAAGTAAGACGCCGTGAACCACACAAAAGCCAGCGTAAGCTGGCTTTTTTCATATGCGCCCCCCTAAATTTGATAGCCAATTAGTTTTTCACTCCTGCACGGCCATCCGTTACCCTTCAGGCTGTCTCGTTTGCCGACTTCCCGGTTTACGTTTAAGGAGAAACACGTGTTAAAAAAAGTCCTGCTTCTGGGTACCTGTCTGGCATTAACCGCCTGCTTTGGCGGTGGTGACAGCAAAGAGTTCCTGATTGATAACCCGACCGGGAAACCGCTCGCGATTTCGGTAGACGATCAAAAAATCACGCTTGCGGCAGAGCAATCACAAACGATTAAACTGGACGCGGGCCAGCATACGCTGACGCTTGAGAATGGCGACAAGGTGAAATTCAGCGTCTTTAGCGCGATGCCTCGCTCGGGCGTGAGCGGTCTTATCAACCCGACCCGTACCCGTTACATCTACGTGATCCAAAAATATCTGGCGGAAGGCGTAACGCCGTCCAGTGAAAACGGCGATGTTCACACCCTGACCATTGACGGGCAGACCGTGACCGGCCCGTTCGAAGATATGGGCAGCGGGCTGTTTATCGATAATTTTACGAAAGAGTGGGAGCTGAACCCGACAGAGCCTTTCCCGGAGTCGATGTCATCGACGTCTGCGGATAACTACAAAACGAAACTTTTCCGTCTCGAAGAGTTTAAGGATTATTACAGCAATCAGTTTTCGCCATCCGTGGAATACACTGAAAACATGCGTATCACAGAGTCGCGTTATCAGCCGCCTGAAATCACCGCGCAGTTTACTTCGCCTGAACTTCAGCAAAACCTGAATGAAGCCACCAAAATTTATAATGACTTTATTCATGCCGAATCGGCAGGTGACCAGAAAGATCTGCTTAAAGCGTTCGACAAACAGAACCGTGAGAAATGGCGTAACCCTAAAGCAGGCGGTGAAGAATTGACCCGTTATTATGAAGTCATGACCAACCTGAATCACACCATGATGAGCTCCATTCTGGAGCTGAAGCAGTAATATCTGACCGCCGGGCATCGGCATTCAGGATGCCCGGCCTCAGAACCGTCTGTATTTCCATCTGTTATCAGTAAGTTAATCTAAAATAATAAAGTAAGTCATTAAAACACACTGAAAGCAGGGGAGAACACCATGCGATCGAAACTACTGATTACGTCCATTTTTGCCGCCGCTACGCTGTTTACCGTGGCGGGCTGTTCATCCAACCAGGCCGTTAAGACGACCGACGGTAAAACCGTGGTCACCGACGGTAAGCCGGAAGTCGACAGCGATACCGGGCTGGTCTCTTATAAAAACGCCCAGACCGGCCAGACCGAGCAGATCAATCGCGACCAGGTAAAATCCATGAGCGAGCTGGATAACTAATTACGGCGTTTTTTATTCTCACGCCTGAAAAAACGGATGCTGATGCATCCGTTTTTGTTTTTACCGCAAGACGCGTTATGCCGACTGGTAAATCGCAGCAAACCCTTTCTGCTTCATCCCCGCCTAATACCCCTGCGGATTGCCCCTGTAAGCGCGCCCGTTAACTGGCTACACTCATTGCATTCCCACGGTGGGCAGGACACAGGCAAGGTTATGATTTTAATTATTTATGCGCACCCCTATCCGCATCACTCCCACGCCAACCGGCGAATGCTGGAGCATGTGCAGGGGCTGGACGATATCGAGGTGCGCTCGCTTTATCAGCTTTATCCCGATTTCAACATCAACGTGCCCGCCGAGCAGGAGGCGCTGGCGCGTGCCGATCTCATCGTCTGGCAGCATCCGATGCAATGGTACAGCGTGCCGCCGCTGTTCAAACTCTGGATAGACAAAGTGTTGTCGCACGGCTGGGCCTATGGCAAAGGCGGAACGGCGCTCAGGGGCAAAAGCGTGCTATGGGCCGTGACGACCGGCGGCGATAAACACCATTTTGATCTTGGCGACCATCCGGGCTTCGATGTGCTCGCGCAGCCGTTACAGGCCACCGCGCTCTATTGCGGCCTGAACTGGCTAACACCCTATGCGATGCACCGCACCTTTGTCTGCGACGACGAAACGCTCGAAGGCAAAGCGCGGGAATACCTGAAACGCTTAACCGACTGGCAGGAGCGCCATCATGGATAGTCATACGTTGATACAGGCGCTGATCTACCTCGGGTCAGCCGCGCTGATTGTGCCTGTCGCGGTGCGTCTTGGGCTTGGCTCAGTGCTGGGATATCTGATTGCCGGCGGGCTGATTGGCCCGTGGGGATTACGACTGGTGACGGACGCGCAGGCGATTTTGCATTTCGCGGAAATCGGCGTGGTGCTGATGCTGTTTGTCATCGGGCTGGAGCTCGATCCGCAGCGCCTGTGGAAACTGCGCGCCTCGGTCTTTGGCGGCGGCGCGTTGCAGATGGGCGCGTGCGGCCTGCTGCTCGGCGGCTTTTGCGTGGTGCTCGGGCTGCGCTGGCAGGTGGCGCTGCTGATTGGCCTGACGCTCGCGCTCTCTTCAACGGCCATCGCCATGCAGGCGATGAACGAACGTAACCTGACGGCGTCACAAATGGGACGCAGCGCCTTTGCCGTGCTGCTGTTCCAGGATATCGCCGCGATCCCGCTGGTGGCGATGATCCCGCTGCTGGCCGCAACCGGCGAGGCGACAACCGCCAGCGCGTTTTTCCTTTCGGCGCTGAAAGTGGTGGGCGCGCTGGCGCTGGTGGTGTTGCTCGGGCGTTTTGTCGCGCGACCGGCGCTGCGTTTTGTGGCGCGCTCCGGGCTTCGCGAGGTGTTCAGCGCCGTAGCGCTGTTTCTGGTGTTCGGCTTCGGGCTGCTGCTGGAAGAAGCCGGGCTGTCGATGGCGATGGGCGCGTTTCTCGCGGGCGTGTTGCTGGCAAGCTCAGAATACCGCCACGCGCTGGAGAGCGATATCGAGCCGTTCAAAGGGCTGCTGCTGGGGTTATTTTTTATCGGCGTCGGGATGTCGATTGATTTCGGCACGCTGGTGGCGCATCCGCTGCGCGTGCTTACGCTCCTGTTCGGCTTTCTGATTATCAAAATCGTCACGCTGTGGCTTGTCGCGAAACCGCTGAAGGTGCCGGGGCGTCAGGGGCGCTGGTTTGCCGTGCTGTTAGGGCAGGGGAGTGAGTTCGCGTTCGTGATTTTCGGCGCGGCGCGCAGTGCCGAGGTGCTGGATGCCGAATGGGCGAAGGCGCTGACGCTCGCGGTGGCGCTCTCTATGGCCGCGACGCCGCTGCTGCTGGTGCTGTTAACCCGCCTTGAGAAATCGGGGCAGCAGCAGGCGCGTGAAGCTGATGAGATTGATGAAGAGCAGCCGCGGGTGATTATCGCGGGCTTCGGGCGATTTGGTCAGATAGCCGGCCGTTTGCTGCTCTCCAGCGGCGTGAAGATGGTGGTTCTCGATCACGATCCGGACCATATCGAAACGCTGCGCAAATTTGGCATGAAAGTGTTTTATGGCGACGCCACCCGCGTCGACCTGCTGGAATCGGCGGGCGTGGCGAAAGCCGAAGTGCTGATTAACGCCATTGACGATCCGCAGGCGAATTTACAGCTGACGGAGCTGGTGCAGACGCACTTTCCGCAGGTGCGGATTATCGCCCGCGCCCGCGATGTCGATCATTACATTCGCCTGCGTCAGGCGGGTGTCGCGCAGCCGGAGCGTGAAACGTTCGAAGGCGCGCTGCGGGTAGGGCGCATGGCGCTGGAGGAGCTGGGCATCGGCAGTTACGAAGCGCGCGAGCGCGCCGATCTGTTTCGCTGTTATAACCAGCAAATGGTGGATGAAATGGCCGAAGGCGATAACGACACGTCGGCGCGCGCCGCCACCTTCAGGCGCACCAGCGCGATGCTGACGGAGATCATTAGCGAAGACCGCGCGCACTTGTCGCTGATCCAGCGTCACGGCTGGCAGGGGACACAGGAAGGCAAACACACCGGCAATGAGGCCGACGAGCCGGAAGTGAAACCGCAGCCATAAAAAAACGCCCCTGTCGGGGCGTTTTCTTTTGCGCGAAGGCAGAGCGCGGCGTTAGCTCAGCGCCACTTTAATGCCGAGCGCCAACAGCATGCCGCCCAGCAGTTTGTCGATCACCTTCTGCGCTTTGGTCAGGCCGCGGCGCACCGGCTGGCTCTGAATCAACAGGACAAGCAGCGGCCACCAGACAAGCGTCAGCGCGACGATAATGCCCGCATACCAGAGTTTTTCCATCAGGCCGGAGTTTACGTTCAGCACCTGAGTGAACATCGCCAGAAAAAACAGCGTGGCTTTGGGGTTCAGCAGATTGCAGAGGTAGCCCTGAATAAACGCTTTTTTAAGCGAAGTGCTCTCCTGCGCCACGCCATCAAGCGCCAGACTGGTGGTGCCGCGCGCCAGCAGCGCATTCACGCCAAGCCAGACGAGATACGCCGCGCCGACATATTTCAGCGCGCCGAAAAGCCAGGGCGTGGTGGTGATGACTACTGCGATGCCCGCCACGCAGTAGGTCATATGCGTCACAACGCCTGCGATGACGCCTGCGGCCGTCATCATCGCGGCGCTGCGCGGATAGCGCGCGGCGTTTTTGATAACCAGAAAGAAATCGGGGCCCGGCGACAGCATGCCCAGCGCCGCAATAGTGGCAACAAAAAGGGTGGTTTCCAGCATGGTCAATCCTCACTTCAGCAAGCGCGCACTATAAAGCATTCAGTACATTTTGACATCTGGCGCTTTCTGGCGACACAGCGGCTTTACGCGGGTGTAAAGTCGAAACGCGTTTGGTTTCATAGGCATACATCTGCGGCGAAAAACGCTGCATCGTGCCCTGCACAGCAGAACAAAAAAAATTCTCTGCCTGGTTCCGGTCGCCAGTCGACTAAAGATTGCGCTTTCCGTATAGTGGCGGCAATTTTTTACACCTGGGAAATTATCAATGATCAGTCTGATTGCGGCTTTAGCGGTGGATCGCGTGATTGGTATGGAAAACGCCATGCCGTGGGACCTCCCTGCCGATCTCGCCTGGTTTAAACGTAACACGCTTAACAAACCGGTTATCATGGGGCGTCTGACCTGGGAATCGATCGGTCGCCCGCTGCCGGGCCGTAAAAATATTGTGCTCAGCAGCCGTCCGGGCGACGATGACCGCGTGGTGTGGGTGCGCTCCGTTGAGGAAGCGCTACAGGCCTGCGGCGATGCCGAAGAAGTGATGGTGATTGGCGGCGGTCGCGTTTACGAGCAGTTTCTGCCGCGCGCGCAGCGTCTTTATCTCACCCATATCGATGCGGAAGTGGAAGGCGATACCCATTTCCCGGATTACGAGCCGGACGAGTGGCAGTCGGTGTTTAGCGAATTCCATGACGCCGATGAGAAGAACTCACACAGCTATTGTTTCGAGATTCTGGAGCGCCGTTAAGCCGCGTCTGGGTTGACGGTTGTGTTGAAAAAGCGGATGCGCATGGCGCGTCCGCTTTTTTTATGGGGCTGCGGGTGCGGTTTACGGCGGGTGCGCGTGGCTTACCCGCCCTACGGGGAGCGGGGCATGGTTTGTAGGGTGGATAAGCGTAGCGCATCCACCTTTTGTTTTACGGCGGGTGCGCGTGGCTTACCCGCCCTACGGGGAGCGGGGCATGGTTTGTAGGATGGATAAGCGTAGCGCATCCACCTTTTGTTTATGGCGGGTGCGCGTGGCTTACCCGCCCTGGGGAAGTGGTGCATGGTTTGTAGGGTGGATAAGCGCAGCGCATCCACCTTTTGCAAAAAACGATCAGGATGCGATCGCGGCTTTGTCGTCGTCGATGTCGGCCTGACGATTGGAATGCTGCGTGAACACCGCTTTATCTTCCCAGCGCAAACAGGTCAGGGTACCGCCCCAGCAGCAGCCGGTATCGAGCGCGTAGATATTCTCCGGCGTGCCTTTTCCTTCCAGCGACGCCCAGTGTCCAAAGACGATCGCGTACTCCTGCGCCACCGGCCCAGGAATGGCGAACCACGGTTTCAGCGGCGCGGGCGCGCTTTCCGGGCTCTCTTTGCAATACATATCGAGCTGGCCGTTCGGGAAGCAATAACGCATGCGCGTAAAGGCGTTGGAAATAAAGCGCAGGCGCGCAAGGCCCGTCAGCTCCGGCGACCAGTTGTTAGGCATATCGCCGTACATGGCGTCGAGGAATAGCGGATAGCTGTCGCTCGCCAGCACCGCCTCGACATCGCGCGCACACGCCTGAGCGGTAGCGAGATCCCACTGTGGCGTAATACCCGCGTGGGCCATCACCAGCTTTTTCTCTTCGTCCACCTGCAACAGCGGCTGGCGGCGCAGCCAGTTGATAAGCTCGTCGGCGTCCGGCGCTTCCAGCAGCGGCGTCACGCGATCTTTCGGTTTATTACGGCTGATGCCCGCGAAAACCGCCAGCAGATGCAGATCGTGGTTGCCCAGCACCATGCGAACGGAATCGCCGAGTGAACGGACATAGCGCAGCACTTCAAGCGAGCCGGGGCCGCGGGCCACCAGATCGCCGGTCAGCCAGAGCGTATCCTGGCCTGGTGTAAATTCGACCTGCTGTAACAGCGCGACAAGTTCATCGTAGCAACCATGAACGTCGCCAATCAGATAAGTAGACATGGTATTAATGGATCAGTGTGGGAACGGCGAGGCGGAAAACCGGGATATCAAGGTGAAAACCGTTGCCCTGATCGTCCACCATTTCGTAGTGGCCCTGCATTGTGCCGAACGGCGTTTCAATGACCGCGCCGCTGGTGTACTGGTATTCGCCGCCGGGCTGGATATGGGGCTGAACCCCTACCACGCCTTCACCCTGGACTTCGGTCTCTTTACCGTTGCCGTTGGTGATAAGCCAGTAGCGGCCCAGCAGCTGAACAGGCGTTCGCCCCAGATTGCGGACGGTGACGGTATAGGCAAAGACGAAACGCTCATCCTCCGGTGAAGACTGGGCTTCGATATAAACGCTTTGTACCTGTACGCAAACGCGGGGTGAATCAGCCATGTTTAGCTCTCCTTCGAGGGCGGATTATCAGCTAAATAATTCGCCATCTGGCAATACTGCGCAACAGAAATATTCTCGGCGCGCATAGCCGGGTCGATGCCGAGCGACGTCAGAACCTCAGGGCTGAACACATTGCCAAGGCTGTTGCGAATCGTTTTACGGCGCTGGTTAAACGCTTCGGTGGTGAGACGGCTTAACAGACGCAGCTCTTTCACCGGATGCGGCGGCGTGGCGTGCGGCACAAGGCGCACCACGGCGGAATCCACTTTAGGCGGCGGCGTAAAGGCGGTCGGCGGTACTTCAAGCACAGGAATAACCTGGCAGAAGTATTGCGCCATCACGCTTAAGCGACCGTACGCCTTGCTGTTCGGCCCGGCAACCAGACGGTTGACCACCTCTTTTTGCAGCATGAAGTGCATGTCGGCAATCGCATCAGTATAGCTAAAGAGGTGGAACATCAGTGGGGTCGAGATATTGTACGGCAGGTTACCGAACACGCGCAGCGGCTGGCCCATCTTCTGCGACAGTTCGCCGAAATCCATGGTCATGGCGTCCTGCTGATAAATGGTCAGTTTCGGGCCAAGGAACGGATGCGTTTGCAGGCGCGCTGCCAGATCGCGGTCAAGCTCAATAACGGTAAGCTGGTCAAGGCGTTCGCCCACCGGCTCGGTTAATGCGGCAAGGCCCGGGCCGATTTCTACCATCGCCTGGCCTTTTTGTGGGTTAATTGCAGAGACGATGCTGTCTATAACGAATTGATCGTTAAGAAAGTTTTGCCCGAAGCGTTTGCGGGCTAAATGGCCCTGATGGACTCGATTATTCATTGATTCTTACTGTTCACAATCATGCTGATGGCGAGATTAAGCGCCGTAATAAAACTGCCGACGCTGGCGTTTCCGGAACCTGCCAGCTCCAGCGCGGTGCCGTGATCGACCGACATGCGGATAAAGGGCAGGCCGAGCGTAATGTTCACCGCGCGGCCAAATCCCTGGTATTTTAGCACGGGCAGGCCCTGATCGTGGTACATCGCCAGCACCGCATCGGCGTTTTCGAGGTATTTGGGCTGAAAAAGGGTATCAGCGGGCAGCGGGCCGGTGAGACGCATCCCTTTCGCGCGCATCGCTTCCAGCACAGGGATAATCGTATCGATCTCCTCGGTGCCCATATGACCGCTTTCGCCCGCGTGCGGGTTCAGACCGCAGACCAGCACGTGCGGGTTCGCGATACCAAATTTGCTTTGCAGGTCGTGATGCAGCGTCGTGAGGATATGGCGCAGGAGATCCGGCGTAATGGCATCCGCCACCGCTTTCAGCGGCAGATGTGTCGTGACCAGGGCGACGCGCAGCGCTTCGGTGGCGAGCATCATCACGACTTTTTCGCTATGACTGCGCGCTTCAAAGAACTCGGTATGGCCGGTAAACGGAATGCCCGCGTCGTTGATAATCCCTTTGTGCACCGGGCCTGTGACCAGCGCGTCGAATTCGCCGCTCAGGCAGCCATCGCAGGCGCGCGCCAGGGTTTCCACCACGTAACTGCCGTTCGCCGCATCGAGCGTACCGGGAAGGACAGGCGCTTTTAGCGTAACGGGCAGGAGCGTGAGCGTGCCTGCCGCCTGGGGAGCGGCGGGTTTATCAGACGAGAAGGGCAATAGCGTGAGCGGTAAACCGAGCTGCGCCGCCCGCGCGGTAAGGAGCGACGGGTCGGCGCAGACGACCAGTTGCGCAGGCCAGCTATTCTGGGCCAGCGCGACAACCAGGTCGGGGCCAATCCCGGCGGGTTCGCCGGGTGTAATGACCACGCGAGGGGTTTTTACCATCAGTTGCTCAGAATTTTCACGTAGGCGCTGGCGCGTTGTTCCTGCATCCAGGTCGCAGCTTCTTCGGAGAATTTGCGGTTAAACAGCATGCGGTAGGCGCGATCTTTCTGGGCCGCGTCGGTGCGGTCAGACTTGCGGGTATCCAGCAGTTCGATCAGATGCCAGCCGAAAGACGAGTGTACCGGCGTGCTCATCTGGCCTTTGCTGAGGCTCATCAGCGCATCGCGGAAAGCCGGATCGTAAACGTCCGCTGCCGCCCAGCCGAGATCCCCGCCCTGGTTAGCAGAGCCCGGATCCTGAGAGAATTCACGCGCGGCCTGAGCAAAGGTGGTTTTACCACTCTTGATATCAGCGGCGATCTCTTCAAGTTTCTGACGCGCCTGCTGATCGGTCATGATCGGCGACGGCTTGAGCAGAATGTGACGCGCATGGACTTCAGTGACCGACACGGTCTGAGACTGGCCACGCAGATCGTTCACTTTAATGATATGGAAGCCGACGCCTGAGCGGATCGGGCCAATCACGTCGCCTTTCTTCGCCGTGCTCAGCGCCTGGGCGAATACCGATGGCAGCTCCTGAATACGGCCCCAGCCCATCTGGCCGCCTTTCAGCGCCTGCTGATCTGCGGAATAGGTAATCGCAAGCTTACCGAAATCGCCGCCGTTACGCGCCTGATCGATAATCGAACGCGCCTGCGCTTCGGCTTCGCTCACCTGATCGGCGGTCGGGTTTTCCGGCAGCGGGATCAGAATGTGGCTCAGGTTCAGTTCGGTGCTGGCGTCGTTCTGGTTGCCGACCTGCTCGGCCAGGGTTTCCACTTCCTGCGGCAGGATAGTAACGCGACGACGCACTTCGTTATTACGCACTTCAGAGATGATCATCTCTTTGCGGATCTGGGCGCGATAGGTGTTGTAGTTCAGGCCGTCATAGGCCAGACGGCTACGCATCTGATCGAGCGTCATGTTGTTTTGTTTGGCGATATTAGCGATAGCCTGGTCAAGCTGTTCATCGCTGATTTTCACGCCCATTTTCTGGCCCATCTGCAACATAATCTGATCCATGATCAGACGTTCCAGAATCTGATGACGCAGCGTGCTGTCATCCGGGAGCTGCTGGCCTGCCTGGTTGGCGTTAAGCTTTACCGACTGCATGAGGCCATCAACGTCACTTTCCAGTACCACGCCGTTGTTCACGACGGCTGCAACTTTATCGACAACCTGCGGAGCAGCGAAGCTGGTATTCACCACCAGGGTGATACCGAGAAGCAGCGTTTTCCAGTTCTTCATACCTTTTCCATTTCGTTTAACCGCAAAGCGGAGGATGTTTCAAAATCTGAGCATTACATGGAGCGCTGATACGGCAGAATATTCGAGCGCAGCATCTGCTGAGTGCCGAGACCGTAGTTGGAGCTCAGGCCGCGCAGCTCAATGTTGAAGCCAATGACTTCATCGTATTTGCTCTTATCAATATCCCAGCCGTTGAGTTTCCGCTCATAACCGACGCGGATGGCATAACAGCAGGAGTTGTACTGCACGCCGAGCATCTGATCGGCCGCTTCGTTGGTATTGGTGTCGTAGTAATACGCGCCCACGACCGACCAGCGATCCACAACCGGCCAGCTCGCCGTCATGCCCACCTGATTAATACCGTCTTTATACTGTTCTGATCGCGCAAAAGTCGGCAGCGTCGCCTGGATATACTCCGGGCTTGCGTAACGGTAGTTCAGCTGCACCACGCGATCTTCATCACGACGGTACTCGATGACGCCATTGCCGGTGGCAACGTTAGCAAGGCGCGCGTCATACTGCACGCCGCCGCGCAGGCCCCAGCGATCGCTGATGCGCCAGTAAGTATCACCTGCCCAGACCATCGAGCCCGTATCTTTATTCTTCTCCCAGTTGATGTTGTCATCGCCGGTACGGGACTGGGTGAAGTAGTAGATTTGACCTACAGAAACGTTAAAACGTTCAACCGCGGCGTCATCATAAATACGTGACGTCACGCCCGTTGTGACCTGATTTGCAGACGCGATACGGTCAAGGCCGCCGTAAGTACGGTCACGGAACAGGCCGGAGTAGTCGGACTGCAGCAGTGAGGAGTCGTAGTTGTTGATCGTGCTCTGATCGCGGTACGGCACATAGAGATACTGCGCGCGCGGCTCCAGGGTCTGGGTAAAACCATCGCCGAAAAGATTGGCGTCACGCTCGAAGACCACTTTACCGTCGAGCTTAAACTGCGGCAGAACGCGGTTAACGGAATCTTCCAGATTGTTAGCCGCTTCGTTATTGCCGCCAAGATAGTTCCGGTAACGTTCGAGATTGTCCTGCTGATAGTGTGTTGCCAGCAGTTTTGCCTCGGCATTCAGGCTGCCCCAGTCGTTAGACATCGGCAGATTGATGGTCGGCTCAAGGTGCAGACGCGTCGCTTCCGGGTAGTTCTCGTTCACGTTAGTGAAATGGACGGCCTGAGCGTAAAGATGCGTATCGAACGGCCCGACGTCGTTCTGGTAGAAATTGACGTCAAGCTGCGGCTCGGCACGATAGGAGCTCCCTCGGCTGGCATCGAACACCTGGAACTGGCGTGCGGAAACCGTCGCGTCGAAGTCCTGGACCGCATAACCCACGCTGAAGAACTGCGTCGCGTAGCCGTCGGTACTCGAGCCGTATTTCGAGTTGAAATCGTTAAAGTAATCGGTGTCGCTAACCTTGGTGTAGTTAACGTTAAAGCGCCACACCTGATCCATTACACCAACGTGCTGCCAGTAGTACAGCCAGCGGTGCTTAGAATCCATCTCCGGATGCTCATCCTGATAGACGTTATCCGACGGCAGATAGTCGAATTCCATCAGGCCCGCGCCTGCGTGCGTCAGATAGCGGAATTCATTCTGCCACTGCACGTTACCGCGCTTATGCATGTAGTGCGGGGTAATGGTGGCATCGAAGTTCGGTGCGATATTCCAGTAATACGGTAAGGAGAACTCGAAGTAGTTGTTCTTACTGTATTGCGCGTTCGGGATAAGGAAGCCGGAACGACGTTTATCGCCAACCGGCAGCTGCAAATAGGGGCTGTAGAACACCGGCACCGGGCCGAGTTTAAAACGGGCGTTCCAGATTTCAGCGACCTGCTCTTCGCGGTCGTGGATAACTTCACTACCGACCACGCTCCAGGTATCGGAACCCGGCAGACAGGAAGTAAATGAACCGTTTTCCAGAATCGTATAGCGGTTTTCGCCGCGCTGTTTCATCAGATCCGCTTTACCGCGGCCCTGACGCCCTACCATCTGGTAATCGCCTTCCCAGACGTTGGTATCTTTAGTATTTAAATTTGCCCACGCTTTAGGACCTTTCAGGATGACCTGATTGTCGTCATAGTGCACATTACCCAGGGCATCGACCGTGCGCACAGGCGTTGGCTGGCCTTCCACCTGCTTTTGATGAAGCTGTACTTCATCGGCCTGCAGGCGACCATTACCTTGCTGAATATCGACATTACCAGTAAATACCGCGTTGTCCGGGTAGTTACCTTTCGCGTGATCGGCGTTAATGGTCACCGGCAACTGGTTAGGGTCGCCCTGTACCAGAGGACGATTATAGGTGGGTATGCCAAGCTTACATTGAGAAGCAAGATCGGCAGCCATGCCTTGTTGGCTGTAAAGGGCTGCGCCAATCATGGTGGCCAGCAAGGTGGGAATACGTTTTTTCATACGAGTTATTCGTGGTTCCATCATCAATGGCTTCGCGTCGGCAAACGGTCAGAGACTAACTTACTCATCACTACAGCGCCAGTGTTATCCTGTCTGCTTTTCTGCCTGCCGGTTAGGCACCGCTTTGAATGGCAGGTATGATAAAGGAATTTCTGGCTGACGGCATGACCATTTGGGGAGTATATGCAGTATTGGGGAAAACTGGTTGGAGGGCTCACCGGGCTGCTGGTCGGCGGTGGAGTCTGGGGCGTCATCTTAGGCCTCGTAATAGGCCATATGATAGACAAAGCGCGCAGCCGTCGTACCGTCTGGTTCACCAGCCAGCAGGAACGTCAGTCGCTCTTCTTCGCCACTACGTTTGAGGTGATGGGACACCTGACCAAATCGAAAGGTCGTGTCACGGAAGCCGATATTCAGGTGGCGACGCAGTTTATGGATCGCATGAACCTGCACGGCGCGTCGCGAGACGCGGCCCGCAACGCGTTTCGCGTGGGCAAGGAAAATGGCTATCCGTTGCGCGATAAAATGCGCCAGCTTCGCAGCGTCTGCTTTGGCCGCTTTGATCTGATTCGGATGTTTCTGGAAATTCAGATCCAGACCGCGTTTGCGGACGGCTCGCTGCACCCGAAAGAGCGCGACGTGCTGTATGTGATTGGCGAAGAGCTGGGGATTTCCCGCATGCAGTTCGATCAGTTCCTGCGCATGATGCAGGGCGGCGCGCAGTTTGGCTCCGGTCAGCAATCCTGGCACAACGGCGATGCGCAGCAGGCACCGCGCGGGCCGACGCTGGAAGACGCCTGCAACGTGCTGGGTGTCAAAACGACCGATGACGCCACGACCATCAAACGCGCGTACCGCAAGCTGATGAGCGAGCATCATCCTGACAAACTGGTCGCCAAAGGGCTGCCGCCGCAGATGATGCAAATGGCGCAGCAGAAGGCGCAGGAAATTCAGAAAGCCTACGACATGATCAAGTCGGCGAAAGGGTTTCGTTAAGCAAAGCCTGAGCCAAACAAAAAGAGACGCATCTGCGTCTCTTTTCATTTATGGGTGACTACGTATGGGTTACCGGGAGCGGCTCAGAAATCCGCTGGTGCCCGGAACGTCATCGGCGTGCCGTAGGCCGGATGCGTAATCGTCAGCTGCTCGGCGTGCAGCAGCAGACGCGGCGCGCGGGCAAACGCCTCGGGTGTCGCGTAAAACTTATCGCCCAGAATCGGGTGGCCAAGCGCCATCATATGCACGCGCAACTGATGCGAACGCCCGGTAATCGGCCTGAGCAGCACGCGGGCGGTGTTATCGTTCGCGTACTCCAGCACCTCATACTCGGTTTGCGCCGCCTTGCCCGTTTCATAGCAGACCTTCTGCTTTGGCCGGTTCGGCCAGTCGCAAATCAGCGGTAAATCCACCACCCCCTGCGCGTTTTCCGGGTGCCCCCAGACGCGCGCCACATAGTGCTTCTTCGGCTCGCGTTCGCGGAACTGCCGCTTAAGCTCGCGCTCCGCGGCTTTGGTGAGCGCCACCGCAATCACCCCGCTGGTGGCCATATCCAGCCGGTGCACCGACTCTGCCTTCGGGAAATCACGCTGAATGCGGGTCATCACGCTGTCTTTGTGCTCCTCAAGCCGTCCTGGCACGGAGAGCAGACCGCTGGGTTTGTTGACCACCATAATATGCTCATCCTGATAAAGAATGAGCAGCCACGGGTCTTGCGGCGGGTTATAGGCATCCAGCATGTTTCGCTCCGGTTACTGATGAGTCACTACGATAAGACGCAGCGCATCCAGTCGCCAGCTCGCCTGGTTAAGATTCTCCAGCACCTGCTGACGGTTATGCTCAATCGCCGCCAGTTCGTCGTCGCGAATGTTCGGGTTCACGGCGCGCAGCGCTTCGAGACGCGACAGCTCGGCGGAGAGTTTGTCATCGGCTTCCTGACGCGCCGCGTCGATAAGCTCGCGCGCCGCTTTCTCCACCTGCGCTTCGCCGCCCTGCAGAATCGCATGCACTTCCTGCTGCACCGCGTTCACCAGCTTGCTGCCGGTATGGCGGTTCACGGCGCTGAGCTGGCGGTTGAAGCTTTCAAATTCCACCTGGCCTGCCAGGTTATTGCCATTTTTATCAAGCAGCATGCGGACCGGCGTCGGCGGCAGGAAGCGGTTAAGCTGCAACTGCTTCGGCGCTTTGGCTTCGACTACGTAAATCAGTTCCAGCAGCAGCGTGCCGACCGGTAACGCTTTGTTTTTCAGCAGCGAAATGGTGCAGCTGCCGGTATCGCCGGAGAGGATCAGATCCAGACCGTTGCGGATAAGCGGGTGCTCCCAGGTGATGAACTGCGCGTCTTCGCGCGAGAGCGCCACGTCGCGGTTAAACGTAATGGTGCAGCCATCTTCCGGCAGGCCGGGGAAATCCGGCACCAGCATGTGATCGGAGGGCGTCAGCACAATCATATGTTCGCCGCGATCGTCCTGATTAATGCCGACGATGTCGAACAGGTTCATGGCGAAATTCACCAGTCCCGTATCGTCATCCTGTTCAGCGATGGCATCAGCCAGCTGCTGGGCTTTTTCGCCGCCGTTGGAGTGGATCTCCAGCAGGCGGTCGCGGCCCTGCTCAAGCTGCGCTTTCAGCTCATCGTGCTGTTTGCGGCACGCCTGAATCAACGCGTCAAAGCCTTCGGTGTTCTCCGGGGCGGCCAGATAACCAATCAATTGCTCACAGACGCTGTCATAAATGGCGCGTCCGGTAGGGCAGGTGTGTTCGAACGCGTCCAGGCCTTCGTGATACCAGCGCACCAGCACGGATTGCGCGGTTTTCTCAAGGTACGGCACATGGATCTGGATATCATGCGCCTGGCCGATACGGTCCAGACGGCCGATACGCTGTTCCAGCAGATCGGGGTTGAACGGCAGATCGAACATCACCAGCTGGCTGGCGAACTGGAAGTTGCGGCCCTCGGAGCCGATTTCCGAGCACAGCAGCACCTGCGCGCCGGTATCTTCTTCAGCAAACCAGGCCGCCGCGCGGTCGCGCTCGATAATCGACATGCCTTCATGGAACACGGCGGCGCGGATGCCTTCTCGCTCGCGCAGCACCTGCTCCAGTTGCAGGGCGGTGGCGGCTTTGGCGCAAATCACCAGCACTTTCTGCGAGCGGTGGCTGGTCAGATAGCCCATCAGCCACTCCACGCGCGGGTCAAAGTTCCACCATGTGCCGCTGTCGCCTTCAAATTCCTGATAAATCTGCTCCGGGTAGAGCATATCGCGCGCGCGCTCTTCGGCAGATTTACGCGCGCCCATGATGCCGGAGACTTTAATCGCGGTCTGGTACTGCGTCGGCAGCGGCAGCTTAATGGTGTGCAGTTCGCGCTGCGGGAAGCCTTTCACGCCGTTGCGGGTATTACGGAACAGTACGCGGCTGGTGCCGTGGCGATCCATCAGCATGGAGACCAGCTCCTGGCGCGCGCTTTCAGCGCCGTCGCGGTCGCTGTTCGCGGTTTGCAGGAGCGGCTCAATATCCTGTTCGCCAATCAGTTCGCTTAAGGTGTTGAGCTGTTCATCGCTCAGATGCGTGCCCGCCAGCAGCAGCGCCACGGCGTCCGCCACCGGGCGATAGTTCTGCTGTTCTTCGACAAACTGCGCGAAATCGTGGAAACGGTTTGGGTCCAGCAGGCGCAGACGCGCGAAGTGGCTCTCCATACCGAGCTGTTCCGGCGTCGCGGTCAGCAGCAGTACGCCTGGCACGCGTTCGGCCAGCTGTTCAATCGCCTGATATTCACGGCTCGGGGCGTCTTCGCTCCAGACCAGGTGATGAGCTTCATCCACCACCAGCAGATCCCACTCGGCATCGCACAGATGCTCAAGGCGCTGCTTGTTGCGGCGCACGAAATCCAGCGAGCAGATAACCAGTTGTTCGGTGTCGAACGGGTTGTCGGATTCATGCTGGGCTTCGGCGTAACGTTCGTCATCAAACAGCGAGAAGCGCAGGTTGAAGCGGCGCAGCATCTCCACCAGCCACTGGTGTTGCAACGTTTCCGGCACGACAATCAGCACGCGCTCGGCTGCGCCTGCAAGCAGCTGCTGATGAATGATCATCCCGGCCTCGATGGTTTTGCCGAGACCCACTTCATCGGCCAGCAGCACGCGCGGCGCGTGGCGGCGGCCCACGTCATTGGCGATATTGAGCTGGTGCGGGATAAGGTTCGTGCGCTGGCCGCGCAGGCCGCTCCACGGCATCCGGTACTGTTCGCTCTGGTATTTGCGGGCGCGATAGCGCAGGGCAAAGCGGTCCATTCGGTCAATCTGACCGGCGAACAGGCGGTCCTGCGGTTTGCTGAACACCAGTTTGCTGTCGAGGAACACTTCACGCAGCGCGACATTTTCCTCAAGCGTATCCAGACGGGTGCCGATATAAATAAGTAAGCCGTTTTCTTCCTTTACTTCATCCACTTTCAACTGCCAGCCTTCGTGGCTGGTCACGGTATCGCCCGGGTTGAACATTACGCGGGTGACCGGGGAGTCATTTCGGGCATACAGACGATTTTCACCGGTAGCCGGGAAAAGCAGAGTCACCATGCGGGCGTCGATAGCCACCACGGTGCCCAGTCCCAGTTCGCTTTCCGTATCGCTGATCCAGCGTTGACCAAGTGTAAAAGGCATATATATCGGCTCTATTCTCTTATCAGATTTGCAGGCAATAGTATGACTCCCGCCTGCGTACAGGCGGGGGGTCGCAATCAGGATGATGTGAAAAGGGCGCTATGGTACTGGATGGCAGGACGTTCGTCACGTGTCAAAAAAGCCCCATCTGCCCTGTCATGAGTGTAGCAAAGTCATCCTCCATAAAAGGCAGGATGCCGTCCGCGACGGGCTGTAACTGCTTCGTTAAATAGTGATCGTAGTCGGGCGCGCCCTGCTGATAATCCACCGGTTCCGGGCCGTTCATTGTCCAGACATATTTAATCGTGCCGCGGTTCTGGTACTGCGCCGGACGCCCGAGGCGCGCGTTATGCTCATCGGCAAGCCGTGCGGCGCGCACGTGCGGCGGCACGTTGCGCTGGTATTCGCTGAGCGGGCGGCGCAGGCGTTTGCGGTAGACCAGTTGATCGTCCAGTTCGCCCGCCATCAGCCGCGCGATAGTGTCGCGAATGTAGTCCTGGTACGGCTCGCGGCGAAAAATACGCAGGTAGAGATTTTGCTGGAACTGCTGCGCGAGCGGCGTCCAGTCGGTGCGCACCGTTTCCAGCCCTTTAAAAACCATGCGCTGGCTGTCCCCTTCCTGAATCAGCCCGGCGTAGCGTTTTTTGCTGCCCATCTCCGCGCCACGAATGGTCGGCATCAGAAAACGGCTGAAGTGAGTTTCGTACTCCAGCTCCAGCGCACTCTCAAGGCCCATACTCTCTTTAAGGTGACGCTGCCACCAGGCGTTAACGTGTGCAATCAGCCGCTGGCCTATCTCTGCGGCCTCGTCTTCTCTATGCGCCCGTTTAAGCCAGACGAACGTGGAGTCGGTATCGCCGTAAATCACCGTATAGCCCTGCGCTTCGATCAGCGCTTTGGTCTGACGCATGATCTCGTGGCCGCGCATGGTGATCGAGGAGGCGAGGCGCGGATCGTAGAACCGGCACGCGCTGGTGCCGAGCACGCCGTAAAACGCGTTCATGATGATTTTCAGCGCCTGAGAGAGCGGCTTGTTGCCGAGGCGTTTAGCCTCTTCGCGCCCCTGCCAGATCTGCGTGACGATCTCCGGCAGGCAGTGCGTCTCGCGCGAAAACCAGGCGCCGATAAAGCCTTCCACGCTTGCCGCGGGTTCCGGCGCGCCCAGCCCTTCCACCAGCCCCACCGGATCAATTAAAAAGGTGCGGATGATCGACGGATAAAGGCTTTTGTAATCCAGCACCAGCACCGAGTCATACAAGCCGGGCTGTGAATCCATCACATAGCCGCCGGGACTGGCCTGCGGCGGCACCGCGCCGAGATTGGGCGCGACAAAACCCGCGCGGTGCATGCGTGGAAAATAGAGGTGGCTGAATGCCGCGACCGAGCCGCCGTGGCGGTCCACCGGCAGGCCGTTCACCGTGGCGCGTTCCAGCAGAAACGGCATGATCTCCGTTTTATGGAAGATGCGCGTTACCAGCTCGCAGTCTTTCAGGTTGTAGGTGGCGAGCGCGGGTTTATCCTCCGCGAAGCGCCGGTCGATCTCATCCATGCGCTGCCACGGGTTGTCGATGGCTTTGCCTTCGCCGAGCAGCTCCTGAGACACCGCCTCCAGCGAAAACGATGAAAAATTCCAGAAGGCGGATTTTAGCGCTTCAATGCCGTCGATGATTAACCGCCCCGCGGCCTGCGCGAAAAAAACGCCATTTTTAAAGCCGTGCTCGCGCCACTCCAGCTCGCTGTTACCGCGCCCAAGCCGTAAGGGCACGCCGTAGCGCTCAGCATGTTTTTGCAGCATCCGCAGATCGAACTGGATAACGTTCCAGCCGACCAGCACGTCCGGGTCATGCCTTGCAAACCAGGCGTTGAGTTTTTCAATCAGTTGCGGGCGGCTTGCGACATATTCCAGCTCGAAATCAAGGCCGCGGGAATTGCCGTTTTCCGGCCCGAGCATGTAGACCACGCGCGAGCCGCAGCCTTCAAGACCAATGCAGTAAAGCTCGCCGTGGCGGTTGGTTTCGATATCCAGCGACACCCATTCGAGCGGCGGGCGATAGTGCGGGCTCGGCTTCAGGCGTGCGTTAATCAGCCGCTCGCCCTGACGCTCGCCGCTGACCCACACGGGTGCCGTGATAAACCGCTCCATCAGAAAGCGCTCCGGCGGGCGAATATCCGCCTCATAGACCGTGACGCCGTTTTCGCGCAGCAGCTTTTCAAGCCGCATCAGCTGGCGGTGCGAGCGGCAATAAAGGCCGCACACAGGCTGACGCTGAAAATCTTTCAGTGAAAGTGCCGCGAAGCGCGCGTCGTTCTCCTGCGCAAGCAGGCTTTCGGCGCGCGCGCGTTCGGCTTCGGGAATAAACGCGACGGACTCCTGCGGCGGCAGGCAGACGCGCAGCGGCCCGGCATCTGTCGCAAGCCAGAATTCGATCTCCGTTCCCTGCGGTGTATCCCGCCAGTGACGGCTTAAAATAAACCCCTGATACGCTTCAGACACGCGGCGTACTCACATAAAAAACCAGGCGTGATTATAGCCTGGTTGCGTCTGTTTTGCTGGGGTTTTATACAGGTACGCGGTGGTATTACAGGTTGACCGCAAGCCCGGTAAGCGTCGCGCCACCGGGCGCGGTTTACTGCCCGTAATACGCTTTCGCGCCGTGTTTGCGCAGATAGTGTTTATCCAGCAGCGTCTGCTGCATTGGCGGCAGTTCCGGGGCGAGCTGGCGGCAGAAGATCCCCATATAGGCGATCTCTTCCAGCACGATCGCGTTATGTACCGCGTCGACCGCATCTTTACCCCAGGCGAACGGGCCGTGGGAATGCACCAGCACGCCGGGCATCTGAGCCGGATCGATATCGCGCTGGCGGAAGGTTTCGGCGATCACTACGCCGGTTTCCCACTCATACGCGCCGTTGATCTCGTCATCCGTCATTTTACGGGTGCAGGGGATCTCCCCGTAAAAGTAATCGGCATGCGTGGTGCCGGTCGCCGGGATCGGCAGCCCCGCCTGCGCCCAGATCGTCGCGTGGCGCGAATGGGTATGCACAATGCCGCCGATCGTCGGGAACTGCTGATAGAGCAGGCGATGGGTGGGCGTATCGGACGATGGCTTTTTCGTGCCTTCGACGACTTCGCCGGTCTCGATGCTGACCACCACCATATCTTCTGCGGTCATCACGCTGTAATCGACGCCCGAGGGCTTGATAACAAACAGGCCGCGCTCGCGGTCAACGGCGCTCACGTTGCCCCACGTGAGCGTCACCAGATTATGCTTTGGCAGCGCCAGATTGGCTTCCAGCACCTGACGCTTGAGTTCTTCTAACATACCTCTCTCCACGCCGGATGACGTGTCGCGAGCGAGCCTGCGAAGTCACAGGCCCGGCGCACGACGCGTCACCGGGCACTGGGGGTTAACGTTTGAAGCCGTAATAGACTTCGTTCCAGCGCAGCGCGTCTTTAAACGCGGGCAGGCGGGTCTCGTTGTCGATCACGGCGAGTTCAAGGTCATGCATCTCCGCGAACAGGCGCATATCGTCGAGCGTCAGCGCCTGGCTGAAGACGGTGTGGTGCGCGCCACCGGCGAGGATCCAGGCTTCAGACGCGGTCGGCAGATCCGGCTGCGCTTTCCACAGCGCGTTGGCCACCGGCAGCTTCGGCAGGTCGTGCGGGGTTTTTACCGCGTCGACGCAGTTCACCAGCAGGCGGAAACGATCGCCCAGATCGATAAGGCTGGCGTTGACGGCCGGACCGGTGGAGGTGGAGAAGATCAGGCGCGCCGGGTCGGCTTTACCGCCAATGCCGAGATATTGCACGTCGAGGATCGGTTTTTCCGGCGTGGCGATGGTCGGGCAGACTTCCAGCATATGGGAGCCGAGCACCATGTCGTTGCCGTTCTCGAAGTTATAGGTGTAGTCCTCCATAAAGGAGGTGCCGCCTTCAAGGCCAGTCGACATCACTTTCATGATGCGCAGCAGCGCGGCGGTTTTCCAGTCGCCTTCGCCCGCAAAGCCGTAACCCTGCTGCATCAGGCGCTGTACCGCGAGGCCCGGCAGCTGTTTCAGTCCGTGCAAGTCTTCAAACGTCGTGGTGAAGGCGTGGAAACCGCCGTCCTCCAGGAAGCGCTTCATGCCAAGCTCAATGCGCGCCGCATCAAGAACGTTCTGGCGTTTATCGCCGTTAATTTGCGCGGCGGGCGTCAGGCGGTAGCTGCTTTCATATTCATCCACCAGCGCGTTGATATCGCCTTCGCTGACGTCGTTAACCACGGCTACCAGATCGCCCACGCCCCAGGTGTTCACCGAGAAGCCGAACTTGATCTGCGCGGCAACTTTATCCCCTTCGGTCACGGCGACTTCACGCATGTTGTCGCCAAAGCGCGCCACTTTCAGGTGACGGGTATCCTGTTTCGATACCGCCTGGCGCATCCACGCGCCAAGACGCCCCTGAGACTGTTTGTCCTGCCAGTGGCCGGTCACCACGCTATGTTGCAGACGCATCCGCGCGCCGATGAAGCCGAACTCGCGGCCGCCGTGCGCGGTCTGGTTCAGGTTCATAAAGTCCATGTCGATGCTGCCCCACGGGATCTGCGCATTGAACTGGGTGTGGAATTGCAGCAGCGGTTTATTAAGGATGGAAAGACCGTTGATCCACATCTTCGCCGGCGAGAACGTATGCAGCCAGACCACCAGACCCGCGCATTTGTCGTCATAGTTGGCGTCGCGGCAAATGGCGGTGATCTCGTCCGGTGTGGTGCCGAGCGGCTTCAACACCAGTTTGCACGGCAGCTTCGCTTCAGCGTTCAGCGCGTTCACCACCTGTTCGGCGTGCTGGTTGACCTGACGCAGCGTTTCAGGGCCGTAAAGGTGCTGGCTGCCAATCACAAACCACACTTCATACTGATCGAAAATTGTCATCATCGTGTCCTTAATGTGTCAGGGCCGCCTGGCCTGCGCGCTCGGCAGACTGCGGGGTAGCGGCTGAAGGGAGATAGTGTTGTTCCGCGCTTTGCGACCATTGCTGGAAGCGGCGGTAGAGTTGTTCGAAGCGCGCGGCGCTCTCCGGCTGCGGCTGTAGCGTGCTTTCAATCTGGCTTGCCATCGCCTGCTGCGCCTGCGGGATATCGGCATGAGCGCCTGCGGCGACGGCGGCGAAAATGGCCGCGCCCAGCGCACAGCACTGATCGGAGGCGACGATTTGCAGCGGGCGGTTTAGTACGTCGCAACAGACCTGCATAATCACCGGGTTTTTACGGGCGATGCCGCCGAGCGCCATCACGTTATTCACCGCGATGCCCTGATCGACAAAGCACTCCTGAATGGCGCGCGCACCAAAGGCGGTGGCGGCGATAAGCCCGCCGAAGAGCAGCGGCGCGTCGGTGGCGAGGTTAAGATCGGTAATGACGCCTTTCAGGCGCTGGTTGGCGAACGGCGTGCGGCGGCCGTTAAACCAGTCGAGGATCACCGGCAGATGATCGAGCGACGGGTTTTTCGCCCAGGCTTCCGTAAGCGCAGGCAGCAGCTGTTTTTTGCTGGCTTCAATCTGGGGTTTCAGTTCCGGATGCTGCTTCGCGAGCGTATCCAGCGGCCAGCCGAGCAGGCGGCCAAACCAGGCGTAGATATCGCCGAAGGCGGATTGCCCGGCTTCGAGGCCGATGAAATCCGGCACCACGCTGCCATCCACCTGACCACAAATACCTTTCACGGCGCGCTCGCCGACGTCCGCTTTCTCCGCCACCAGGATGTCGCAGGTGGAGGTGCCGATCACTTTCACCAGCGTATTCGGCTGTGCGCCCGCGCCGACCGCGCCCATATGGCAGTCAAACGCGCCGCCGGAAATCACCACGCTTTCCGACAGGCCGAGGCGCTGCGCCCAGTCGGCGCACAGGTTGCCCACCGGGATGTCGGCGGTGAAGGTGTCGGTGAACATCGGGTAGTCGAGATGCTGGTTAATCAGCGGATCAAGCTCATCGAAGAAGCTTGCCGGCGGCAGGCCGCCCCAGCTTTCATGCCACAGCGATTTATGACCGGCGCTGCAACGGCCGCGGCGAATATCCGCCGGGCGGGTGGTGCCGGAGAGCAGGGCAGGTACCCAGTCGCACAGCTCAATCCACGAGGCGGCGGCCTGCGCGACGGCGCTGTCCTGGCGCGTCACATGCAGGATCTTGGCCCAGAACCATTCGCTGGAGTAAATCCCGCCGATGTAGCGCGAATAGTCCGTTTTGCCGGGCGTATGGCACAGGCGGGTGATTGCTTCCGCTTCCTCCACCGAGGTGTGATCTTTCCACAGCACGAACATCGCGTTGGGGTTGTCGGCAAACTCCGGATTAAGCGCCAGCACGTTACCGTCGGCGTCAATCGGGGCGGGCGTGGAGCCGGTGCTGTCAACGCCGATGCCAACCACGGCGGCGCGCTGCTCTGGCGAGAGTGCCGCCAGCACGGTTTTTAACGCCGCTTCCATTGATTCAATGTAATCCCGCGGATGATGGCGGAACTGGTTACGGGCCGCGTCGCAATAGCGCCCTTCCTGCCAGCGTGGATACCACTCCACGCTGGTGGCAAGCTCGGCACCGGTGGTGCAGTCCACCGCCAAAGCTCTCACCGAGTCGCTGCCAAAATCGAGTCCCAGCGCAATAGCCATCTTCATACTCCATGCGATAAACAAACATGGAGAGAACATTAGTTTTACCCCGCCAAAAGGGTCAGGGTGGATCCGCTGAACTTATGGACGAAAATGCTGTGAAGCGAGAATTTGTGACGCCACGCAAATATTCGATGTGGACATTTCTGCCGCGCTTATAGACACTTCGGTTATGGATTAAAAAGCCTGACAGCGAAGGCAATACAGGTTATTTTCTGTAATAAAGCGGGCTTAAGCCGCCGCCGCTGTTGTGCCAGGCACTCAGGTGCCTGCCGCCGCTGGCGAAAATAACGATATGGACAAATGGTTTCTTCACTCTCGCTTCGGAGCGCCGTGAAAATGGCTGAAACGCAAAACGATCCTCTGCTGCCTGGTTACTCGTTTAACGCCCATCTCGTGGCCGGACTGACGCCGATTGAGGCCGACGGCTGGCTCGATTTTTTCATTGACCGGCCGCTCGGCATGAAAGGTTATATTCTCAACCTGACGGTGCGCGGCGAAGGGGTGGTGAAAAATCAGGGTAAGGAATATCTCTGCCGCCCCGGCGATATGCTGCTGTTCCCGCCGGGCGAAGTGCACCACTATGGCCGCAACCCGGAGGCGAAAGAGTGGTATCACCAGTGGGTCTATTTCCGCCCGCGCGCCTACTGGCACGAGTGGCTGAACTGGCCCGCTATTTTCGCCAATACCGGTTTTTACCGCCCGGATGAGGCGCATCACGAACAGTTTTCTTCGCTGTTTCAGGCGATTATCGACGCCGCGCAGGGGCCGGGGCGCTATGCCGAGCTGCTCGCGATAAACTTGCTGGAACAGTTGCTGCTGCGCCGCGTCGAGGCGATTAGCGAATCGCTGAAAGCGCCGCTCGACAGCCGCGTGCGCGACGCCTGCCAGTACATCAGCGATCACCTGGCCGACAGCCATTTTGATATCGCAAGCGTCGCCCAGCATGTCTGCCTGTCGCCGTCGCGCCTGTCGCATCTCTTCCGTCAGCAGTTGGGCGTCAGCGTGCTGAGCTGGCGCGAAGATCAGCGCATCAGCCAGGCGAAGCTTTTGCTCAGCACCACACGCATGCCGATAGCGAGCGTCGGGCGCAACGTGGGCTTTGAAGATCAGCTCTATTTCTCGCGTGTGTTTAAGAAATGCACCGGGGCGAGCCCGAGTGAATTCCGCGCCGGATGCGAATAACGCAACGTGGGTTTCGTGTCATGCCCGGTAAAGTAAAGTATGGTTAAAGAAGGATGGCTTGACGCAGGGCATAGCGCTCAGGAGAATCCTCTGTTCCACACTTTACCGGATGCGTTATGGAAGCCTTTCTGGAACACTTTATCACTCAGTCAGTCGCCTATTCGCTGATTGCTATTGCGCTGGTAGCGTTCCTCGAATCCCTGGCGCTGGTCGGGTTACTGCTGCCCGGCACCGTACTGATGGCAGCCCTGGGCGCGCTCATCGGCAGCGGCGAGGTCAATTTCTATGAGGCCTGGGCCGTGGGGATTATTGGCTGCCTGCTTGGCGACTGGATCTCATTCTGGCTCGGCTGGCGCTTTAAGAAACCGCTGCACCGCTGGTCCTTCCTGAAAAAGCACAAGGCGCTGCTCGATAAAACCGAACACGCGCTGCATCAGCACAGCATGTTTACCATTCTCGTCGGGCGCTTTGTCGGGCCGACGCGTCCGCTGGTGCCGATGGTGGCGGGAATGCTCGATCTGCCGGTGCGTAAATTCCTTCCGCCGAATATCGTCGGCTGCCTGCTCTGGCCGCCGTTTTACTTTCTGCCGGGCATTCTCGCGGGTGCCGCTATCGACATTCCGCCGGAGATGAAAAGCGGTGCGTTTAAATGGCTGCTCGGCGGCGTGGCGCTGCTGGTCTGGCTGGCGGCGTGGCTGCTCTGGCGCTGGTGGCGCAGCGGTAAAACGCAGGATCGCCTCACGCGCTATCTGCCGCGCCCGCGTCTGCACTGGCTGGCTCCCGGCGTGGCGGTGGCGGCGGCCGTGGCGCTGTTCGCCATTCAGAGCCACCCGCTGATGCCGGTGTATCGCAGCATTCTGTGGAAAGTGGTGACCGGCGCTCAGTGAGGCGTAATGCCGAGCAGCGCCGACGCGCTGGCCTCGCCGCTCAGCAACTGCGCGGTGGGGCCGTCCCAGACGATGCGTCCTTCAACGACCACCAGACTGCGCGCGGCGATACGCGCCGCATCCTCGACGCTGTGCGACACCATGAGCAGCGTCGTGCCTTCCTCCTCGCATAAGGTTTCCAGCAGCGTCAGCATCTCCTGACGCAGCGCCGGATCGAGCGCGGAAAACGGCTCATCCAGCAGCAGAACGGGGCGCTTTCGCACCAGACAGCGCGCCAGCGCCGCCCGCTGACGCTGGCCGCCGGAGAGCGCGCCCGGCAGCCGCTCCAGCAGATCGCCAATCGCCATGTTGTCGGCTATCGCCTCGACCTGACGCTTCTGCTGCGCGTTCAGCCGCAGGCCGGGCGACAGCCCGAGCGCAATGTTCTGGCGCACCGTCAGATGGTTAAAGAGATTATTTTCCTGAAACAGCATCGACACCGGGCGTTTTGACGGCGGCGTGCGGGTGTGATCCGCGCCGTTGATAGTGAGCGTGCCGCTGGCGGGCGCGAGAAAACCGGCAATCAGATTGAGCAGCGTGCTTTTGCCCGCGCCGCTTGGCCCCAGCACCGCCACGCGTTCGCCCTCGCGCACGTCCAGCGTAAAGCGCATCGGCAGGTGGTGATACAGCCAGGTGAGATCAGTCAGTGTCAGCATGGCGCCCCGGAAGTTTTTCAATCAAGGTGAACAGCAGGAAACAGAGCAGCAGCAGCAGCAGCGCCGTGACCGCGCCAGCGTCGCTGCGATACGCGCCGATCTGCTGGTAGAGATAAAAGGGCAGCGTGCGGAAATCCTCATTACCAAACAGCGCCACGACGCCGAAGTCGCCAATCGACAATACGCAGGCGAACGCCATCGCCTGGGCGAGCGGCACCCGCAGCGCGCGAGTTTCCACCAGCCGCAGCCGGTTCAGGCCGCGTATCTCAAGGGACGCGCAGAGCGCGCCGTAACGCGCGGCGATATCGCGCATCGGGTTATCGAGCACTTTCAGCGCGTAAGGAATCGCCATCAGGGCATTGGTGAAAATCACAATCGCATCGGCGCGTTCCGGCAGGCCGAGGGTGGCGTTCAGCAGCAGGAAAAACCCGGTCGCCAGCACGATGCCCGGCATCGCGAGGATCAGCACGCCGCAGAGCTCAAGGCTTTGCCCGGCAAGACGACGCTGGCGCAGGTACAGCTCGCGCGTGCTCCAGAGCAGCATCATGGTCAGGATAACGCACAGCCCCCCCGCGCAGAGCGCGATACGCAGCGACGTCCAGAGCGCGCGCCACAGCGCCGGGTCGGCCAGCGCATGGCTTATATCGCCGCCCAGGCCATCCACCAGCACCGCCAGCAGCGGCGGCAGGAGAAGCAGCAGCGCGGCACCAATCAGCGCTGAATCGGTAAGCTTGCTGCGCCACGAATCCTCCGGGTTGCGCCAGCCGCGTGCCAGCGTCGCGCCGACCGGGATCGCCTTGCTGAGCCGCTGGCTTAACAGGATAAGCGACAGGCAGCAGCCCATCTGGATAAGCGCCAGCAGCGCCGCGCGGCCCGGATCGTAGTCATAGCTCAGCGCCTGGTAGATGGCGAGCTCAATGGTTGTCGCCTGCGGCCCGCCGCCGAGCGCCAGCACCGTGGCGAAACTGGCGAAGCAGAGCATAAAAATGAGCGCCGCCACCGGCGGGATCTGGCGGCGCAGCCAGGGCCACTCCACCAGCCGGAAGAAGTCCCAGCCGCGCATACCGAGCTGCGCCGCGAGCTGGCGCTGTTCGCCGGGGATCTGCGTCAGCGTCTGGTAGAGCAGACGGGTCGCCATCGGCATATTAAAAAAGAGATGCGCCAGCAGGATGCCCTGTAATCCATAAGGCGAGAACGTCCATTCGATGCCGAGCGTCGAGCAGAGCGCGGCGAGCCAGCCGCTGCGCCCGTAGACGCTAAGCAGGCCGAAAATCGCCACCAGCACCGGCAGGATAAGCGTCATGGCGCACAGTCGCAGCAGCATTCGCCGCCCCGGAAAGCGGCGGCGGTAGAGCGCGCGGGCGAGTGGGATCGCAGGCACGACGGAAATCAGCGCGGAGAGAAACGCCTGCCAGAATGAGAAGCGCACCACGTGCCACAGATAGCTGTCGTGCAGCAGCGCGCGTGCATCGGTGTGCGGCGCGTGTGTCCAGAGTGCTGCGAACGCCGCCAGCGCCACCGCCGCCATCAGCAGGGCGGCGGTGAGGCCGGGCCAGAGCCAGCCGGGGATCAGCGGCTCACGGCGCGTTGCCATTCACTCGTCCATTGCGCGCGCTGTGCGGCCACTTCCTGTGAGGTGAATTGCAGGGTGGTCTGCGGCCGGGTCAGCGCGTTAAAGCCTTCCGGCAGCGCGACGTTGGTCACCGGGTACATCCAGTTGCCGGCAGGAATTGCATTCTGGAACGCAGGCGAAACCATGAACTTCAGGAATTTCTCCGCCAGCGCCGGTTGTTTGCTGGCGGCGGTGCGTGCCGCGACTTCCACCTGCAGGTAGTGGCCTTCGCTGAAATTCGCGGCGGCGTAGTTCTCTTTTTTCTCTTCAATAATGTGGTAGGCGGGCGAGGTGGTGTAGCTCAGCACCAGATCGCCTTCGCCTTTCAGGAACAGGCCGTAGGCTTCGCTCCAGCCTTTGGTGACGGTAACGGTTTTTGCAGCGAGCTTCTGCCAGGCGTCCGGCGCTTTATCGCCGTAAACTTTCTGCATCCACAGCAGCAGGCCCAGCCCCGGCGTGCTGGTGCGCGGATCTTCATAGATGACGCGCCATTTCTGATCGCTCTCAACCAGCTCTTTGAGGCTTTTCGGCGGATTTTTCAGTTTGTTTTTGTCATAAACGAAGGCGAACCAGCCGTAGTCGAACGGCACAAAGGTGTCGTTGTTCCAGCCGCCCGGCACGTTAACCTCACCCGCCGGAACGCCGCTTTTGGCGAACAGCCCGGTCGTGGTCGCGGCCTGAAGCAGGTTGTTATCCAGGCCCAGCACCACATCGGCTTTGCTGTTTTTGCCTTCCATGCGCAGACGGTTAAGCAGCGAGACGCCATCTTCCAGCGCCACGAATTTCAGCTCGCAGCCGCAGTCGGCTTCAAAGGCGGTTTTAATTTTCGGGCCAGGGCCCCACTCCGAGGAGAAGGAGTCATAGGTGTAGACGGTCAGGACAGGTTTGGCGAAAGCCGGAGCGGCGGCGAGCGCCAGCAGAGGAAGCAGTTTTTTTAACACTTTGCACCTTTATCAAATGGGGGCAAAGGATTTTGAGCGGTAGCCTCAAATCCCTTCGCCGGCGTTATCCGGATCAGGTTCGACGGGTATTATCTCAGCGCACCGGTCAGCCGGCAGCACCCCGTTGAGAACGGCCCATTGTAATGATTTGCGTAATGTTGCGAAAGGGTTACGGCTCCGGCGGCGCAAACCAGGCGGATTTAAAATCAAACCAGCCGAGCGTGTTCATGCGCACGCCGCGCATACTGCGCTGGCCCTGGAGCATCAGCCAGTGATGGATCAGCGGCAGAATATCCTGGCGCTCCAGCATCGTGCGGCACCACTGCGGCAGGTTCAGCGCACCGGTGCGCCAGCGCTGCGCGTCGCCCTGCCAGTCGAGCGGGATGCAGCGCTGAATGAGCGGCACTTCGCACAGGTGCGCGAACAGCGAGAAATCGAGCGGCAGCGTAAAGTTGGCGCTGTTAAGCCACAGATCGCTGGTGATATCGCCCTGATACCACTCCTCATAGCTCACTTCCCGCAATTCCAGCTCCACCTGCTCCTGCGCCAGAATGTCGCGCAACAACGCGCCGATAATGCGGTTTTCATTGTGGTCGCCATAGAAGGTGAGCGTCAGACGCTCCAGCCCGGCGGGTTTCTGCGCCTCAGGAATTTGCGGCGCGTGGTGCCAGCGCGGCAGCAGGCCGTAAGCCGGAAACCAGAGGCGCTGATAGTGCGGCGCGGCACGGTGCAGCAGGCGGGCAGGCGTAAAGCGCGAGCTTATCCAGCGGCGCACCTCCGGCATCGCGCCCACGCGCGAGCGGGAATCAAACAGCAGGTAGTAGCAGCCTTCTTCGAGGCGGCTTTCTACGGCTTTTTCGTCGGCGTCGCGCGTCGGGCCTTCAAGCTGAACGGCGCAGCTCAGTTCTTCGCCTATCTCCGGCAGCACCCAGAAGTTCACCTCATCAATCAGCGCGCGATAGCCAAAGTAGTCATCAAAAGCGCGGATCTTAAGCTGGTTGCTGTTATTGCGTACCACCGCGTAAGGGCCAGTGCCGACGGGCTGGCTCGCGAATTTCGGCAGCTCCGGCCACTCCCGCGGCAGGATCATCGCCGGCACGCTGCCCATCAGCCACGGCAGCCAGTCGTCGGGCTCGCTCAGATGAATATCCAGCGTCCAGGCGGTGGGAGAGACCACTTCACGGATATGCGCGTAGAGCGGCAGGGCGCAGATGCGCTGGAGCGAGCTGATGACATCAAGCATGTCCAGCTCGCGGCCATGATGAAAATGGATGCCGGGGCGTAAGAAAAAGCGCCAGTGGAAAGCGGAAATACGCTGCCAGTGGTGCGCGATGTCAGCTTCCAGTTCCCCGTTTTCCTCGTTTATGCGCGTCAGACCGTTGAAAATCTGCCGGGCGATATGGGTTTCTGAACGGCGCAAGGCGCTGCCGGGCAGCAGATTTTGCAGCGGGCGGTAATAGAGCACGCGCAAAATATGGCGTCCCTGGCGGAAACTGCGGCCCAGGTGTGAAAGTAACATCTGACGCACCGTGGATTTGTCGCCGACGATCTGCACCAGCTGATCGATCCTGTCCTGCTCCAGCAGATCTTCCGCCCGCTGCTGCTGAAGCGCGAGTCCGGTATAGAGGAACTGGAGCCTGGAGCGTTTGCCGCGTCCGGCCTCGGCTTCCCATGTCAGCCAGCCGCGCGCTTGCATGGCGTTCAGCAGCGTGCGCATGTGGCGGCGCGAGCAACTCAGCAGCTCGGCCAGTTCGTTGAGCGTCGTTTCCTGCGGCTTGCCATCACAGCATTGCCACAAACGGATGAATTGCTGTTGCAGACGACCTGAAGGCATAAAAGGGGAACTCCCGCTCGAAACTCATCAATTTAATATTCCCTATATTACGGCAATACTTCTCTTCGATGAAAGCGGAGGGGCTTATGAAAACGTCGTCAACATGCAGGTTTTATCAGCAGTATTTCAGCGCAACGCAACGTCTTTCCGGCTCATGGCTGGCCCGCCTGAACGGTAAAACGCCGCAACGAATGCTGGATGAGATCATGCAGTGGGATGTGACATTCCCGGTGACGTTTAAGCGCCGCTAAGCGGACATCACGTGTAACTGAGTATTGGTGCTTTTCACCTGCCAGCAGTGTGCTACTGCTGGCTTTTTTCGTCTATTATGAGCACGATTTCGCCCGCCTCAACTGAAAGGATGCGCCCGATGCTGTGGTTTCTTACGTTTGTCCGACGGCTTAATGTCGTCTATCTCGCTTTTATGGTCGTCGCGTTCATGATGGGCGTGGCAGGCGCGTTGCAGGCGCCGACGCTGAGCCTGTTTTTAAGCCGCGAAGTCGGCGCGCCGCCGTTCTGGGTCGGGCTGTTTTATACGGTGAACGCGATTGCCGGGATTGCCGTCAGCCTGCTACTGGCGAAGCGCTCCGACAGCCGGGGCGACCGACGCAAGCTGATCCTTTTTTGCTGCCTGATGGCGGTCGGCAATTGTGTGCTGTTCGCCTTTAACCGTCACTACCTGACGCTGATTACCGCAGGCGTGCTGCTGGCGTCGCTCGCGAATACCGCCATGCCGCAGCTTTTCGCGCTGGCGCGTGAGTATGCCGATAACTCTGCCCGCGAGGCGGTGATGTTCAGTTCGGTCATGCGCGCGCAGCTCTCGCTCGCGTGGGTTATCGGGCCGCCGCTGTCGTTTATGCTGGCGCTGAGTTTCGGCTTTACCACCATGTTTTTAATCGCCGCCGGGATTTTTATCCTGAGCCTGGCGATTATCTTTTTCGCGCTGCCTTCAGTGGCGCGCATTGAGCAGCCTGCCGATGTGGCCATCACGCAGGTCAGCGGCTGGAAGGACAAGAACGTACGGATGCTGTTTATCGCCTCTGTGCTGATGTGGACCTGCAATACGATGTATATCATCGATATGCCGCTGTGGGTGAGCCAGGAGTTAGGGTTGCCGGAGAGCCTCGCGGGCGTGCTGATGGGCACCGCGGCGGGGCTTGAGATCCCGGCGATGTTGCTGGCCGGGTTTTACGTGAAGCGGTTCGGTAAAAAGCCAATGATGCTGCTGGCGGTGGCTGCGGGCGTGCTGTTCTACGCCGGGCTAAATCTCTTTCACAGTCGCGAGGCGCTGCTTGGGTTGCAGCTCTTTAACGCGCTGTTTATCGGGATTGTCGCCGGGCTTGGGATGATCTGGTTTCAGGATCTGATGCCGGGGCGCGCGGGTTCCGCTACCACGCTTTTCAGCAACAGTATTTCGACGGGTGTGATCCTGGCGGGTGTGGTGCAAGGCGCGCTGGTGGAGAGTTTCGGGCATTACGCGGTATACCCGGTGATGACCGGGGTTGCGCTGGTGGCATTGTGGCTGACGAGTCGGGTGAAAGACGTGTAAGTCATTGTCTGATGGCGGGTGCGCTGTGCTTGCCCGCCCTACGGTAAACCGGGCGAGGGAAGGGTGTGGCGGGTGCGCTGTGCTTGCCCGCCCTACAAACTCTTAAATGTATTTTCGTAGGGCGGGTAAGCCACGCGCTCCCGCCGTAAACACCAGGTAAACCGTAAAAAATCACCCCATAAACGCGGGCTGTTTTTTCTCATACGCCGCGATGGCGTCCTCGTGCTGCAACGTCAGGCCGATACTGTCCAGTCCGTTCAGCATGCAGTGGCGACGAAACGCGTCGATGCTGAAGCTGTAAGACTTGTCGCCCGCTTTCACCACTTGCGCTTCTAAATCCACTTCAAAGCGAATGCCGGGGTTGGCCTTCACCAGCGCAAACATCTCATCCACTTCTTCATCGCTAAGCGTCACCGGCAGCAGCTGGTTGTTAAAGCTATTGCCGTAGAAAATATCGGCGAAACTCGGCGCAATCACCACTTTGAAACCGTAATCGGTCAGTGCCCACGGCGCGTGCTCGCGCGACGAGCCGCAGCCGAAGTTTTCACGCGCCAGCAGGATAGACGCACCCTGATACTCCGGGAAATTCAGCACAAATTCCGGGTTCGGCTGCTGGCCTTTATCATCCAGAAAACGCCAGTCGTTAAACAGATGCGCGCCGAAGCCGGTGCGCGTCACCTTTTGCAGGAATTGCTTCGGGATAATCGCGTCGGTATCCACGTTCGCCGCATCCAGCGGAACCACCAGACCGGTGTGTTGGGTAAATTTCTCTGCCATGGTGTTCCCCTTATTTCAGACTACGGATATCGGCGAAACGGCCGGTTACAGCGGCGGCGGCGGCCATCGCCGGGCTGACCAGGTGCGTGCGCCCACCGCGGCCCTGACGGCCTTCAAAGTTACGGTTGCTGGTGGACGCACAGCGCTCGCCCGGGTTCAGGCGGTCGTTATTCATCGCAAGACACATCGAGCAGCCAGGCAGACGCCATTCAAAACCAGCCTCAATGAAAATCTTATCCAGCCCTTCGGCTTCCGCCTGCGCTTTCACCGGGCCTGAGCCTGGCACCACCAGCGCCTGAACGCCGGGTGCCACTTTACGACCACGGGCAATTTCAGCCGCGGCGCGCAGATCTTCAATGCGCGAGTTGGTGCAGGAGCCGATAAACACTTTATCGATAGCCACATCGGTCAGCGGCACGCCGGGCTTGAGGCCCATATAGGCCAGCGCTTTCTCGGCGGAGGCGCGCTCAACCGGATCGGCGAACGAGGCCGGATCGGGAATGGCGTCGCTTACGGCGATCACCTGGCCTGGGTTGGTGCCCCAGGTGACCTGTGGGGCTATCTCTTCGGCATTGAGCGTGACAACCGCGTCAAACTGCGCGCCGTCGTCGGTTTTCAGGGTTTTCCAGTACGCCACGGCCTCGTCGAAATCCTGGCCTTTCGGTGCATGCAGACGGCCTTTAACATAGCTGAAGGTCGTTTCATCCGGTGCCACCAGGCCCGCTTTGGCACCCATTTCGATCGCCATGTTGCACAGCGTCATGCGGCCTTCCATGCTGAGCGCGCGGATAGCGTCGCCGCAGAATTCCACCACATAGCCGGTGCCGCCGGCGCTGCCGGTTTTACCGATAATCGCCAGCACGATATCTTTCGCGGTGATACCCGGCGCGGCGCGGCCATTGACCTCGATTTTCATGGTCTTCGCGCGGCCCTGTTTGAGCGTCTGGGTTGCCAGCACATGCTCCACTTCCGAAGTGCCGATGCCGAACGCCAGCGCGCCGAACGCGCCGTGGGTCGCGGTGTGGGAATCGCCGCAGACGATGGTCATGCCCGGCAGGGTGATACCCTGTTCCGGGCCCATCACATGTACGATGCCCTGATACGGATGGTTCAAATCGTACAGCTCAACGCCGAACTCGTTGCAGTTTTTAATCAGCTCCTGCATCTGAATACGGGCCATTTCGCCGGACGCGTTGATGTCTTTGGTCTGGGTGGAGACGTTGTGATCCATCGTGGCGAAGGTTTTACGCGGCTGGCGCACCGGACGGCCATGGGCGCGCAGGCCGTCAAACGCCTGCGGCGAGGTGACTTCATGCACCAGATGACGGTCGATGTAGAGCAGCGGCGTTTCGTTCGGGGCTTCATGAACCACGTGAGCGTCAAACAGCTTCTGGTATAAGGTCTTTGCCATGGTTACACCCCTTCGGCCACATAGCGGGCGATGATATCGCCCATTTCATCGGTGCTGACAGCCTGGCCGCCGCGGGCCAGGTCGCCGGTACGCACGCCTTCTGCGAGCGCGCGGTTAATCGCGTTTTCAATCGCCGTCGCCGCGTCGTCGGCTTCCAGGCTGTAGCGCAGCAGCAGCGACAGCGAGAGGATCTGAGCTATCGGGTTGGCGATGTTTTTCCCGGCGATATCCGGCGCGGAGCCGCCTGCCGGCTCGTACAGGCCGAAGCCCTGCTCGTTGAGGCTCGCGGAAGGCAGCATCCCCATAGAGCCGGTGATCATGGCGCATTCGTCAGAGAGAATATCGCCGAAAAGGTTGGAGCAGAGCAGCACGTCGAACTGCGATGGATCTTTAATCAGCTGCATGGTGGCGTTGTCGATGTACATGTGCGCCAGCTCGACGTCCGGGTACTCTTTACCAATTTCATTGACGATTTCACGCCACAGCAGCGAGGTTTGCAGCACGTTCGCTTTATCAATCGAGGTGACTTTATTACGGCGTTTGCGCGCCGACTCAAACGCGATGCGGGCGATGCGTTCGATTTCAAAACGGTGGTAGACCTCGGTGTCGAACGCTTTTTCATGCATGCCGCTGCCTTCACGGCCCTTCGGCTGGCCGAAATAAATACCGCCGGTCAGCTCGCGCACGCAGAGGATGTCAAAGCCGTTGGCGGCGATATCGGCGCGCAGCGGGCAAAATTCTTCCAGCCCCGGGTAGAGCTTCGCCGGGCGCAGGTTGCTGAACAGTTTGAAGTGTTTACGCAGCGGCAGCAGCGCGCCGCGCTCCGGCTGCTGCGCTGGCGGCAGATTTTCCCACTTCGGGCCGCCGACCGAGCCAAAGAGAATAGCATCGGCCTGCTCGCAGCCTTCCACGGTTGCCTGCGGCAGCGGGTTGCCGTGGCGATCGATGGCGATGCCGCCAACGTCGTAATGGCTGGTGGTAATACGCATATCAAAACGACCACGAACAGCATCCAGTACTTTCAGGGCTTGCGCCATCACTTCCGGGCCAATACCGTCGCCCGGCAAAACTGCAATATGATAATTTTTAGACATCACACGGTTTCCTGATTGTGTTCTTTATTCTGTGCTTTGCGTTGCAATTCTTTCTCGACTTCACCGGCGCGCCAGATGTTGTTCAGCACGTTGATCATCGCGCGGGCGGAGGATTCGACGATATCGGTCGTCAGACCTACGCCGTGGAAGTGGCGGCCGTTGTAGCTGACCACAATATCCACCTGGCCCAGCGCGTTTTTGCCGTGGCCTTTTGCGCCTAACTGATATTTCACCAGCTCAATGTCGTAATCGGTAATGCGGTTGATAGCCTGATAGACGGCATCGACCGGGCCGTTGCCGTTGGCGGCTTCGGCTTTGATCTCCTCGCCGCAGGCGAGCTTCACAGAGGCGGTCGCCATGGCGTTTGAGCCGGACTGCACACTGAAATATTCCAGACGGAAATGCTCCGGCTCTTCCTGCTGTTTATTGATAAAGGCCAGCGCTTCCAGATCGTAATCAAACACCTGGCCTTTTTTGTCGGCCAGTTTCAGGAAGGCATCGTACAGGTCATCCAGGTTGTAGTCGTTTTCGTGGTAGCCCATCTCCTCCATGCGATGCTTCACGGCGGCGCGGCCGGAGCGGGACGTCAGGTTCAGTTGCACCTGATTCAGGCCGATGGATTCCGGCGTCATGATTTCGTAGTTTTCGCGGTTTTTCAGGACGCCGTCCTGGTGGATGCCGGACGAGTGGGCGAAGGCACCAGAGCCGACCACCGCTTTGTTCGCCGGGATCGGCATGTTGCAGATCTGGCTCACCGTCTGGCTGGTGCGCCAGATCTCCTGGTGATTAATGCGGGTGTGGACGTTCATCAGGTTCTGGCGCAGCTTGATAGCCATAATGACTTCTTCCAGCGCGCAGTTGCCCGCGCGTTCGCCGATACCGTTTAACGTGCCCTCCACCTGGCGCGCGCCCGCCTGCACGGCGGCCAGGGCGTTGCCGACGGCCATGCCCAGATCGTCATGGGTATGAACGGAAATAACCGCTTTATCGATGTTCGGTACGCGCTCGTACAGGCCGCTGATGATATTGCTGAATTCGAACGGCAGGGTGTAGCCGACGGTGTCCGGGATATTAATGGTGGTGGCACCCGCGTTGATGGCGGCTTCCACCACGCGCGCCAGATCGGCAATCGGCGTGCGGCCTGCGTCTTCGCAGGAGAATTCGACGTCGTCGGTATAGTTGCGGGCGCGCTTTACCATATAAACGGCGCGCTCAATCACTTCATCCAGGGTGCTGCGCAGTTTGGTCGCGATGTGCATCGGCGAGGTGGCGATGAAAGTGTGAATACGAAACGCCTCGGCAACTTTCAGGGATTCGGCGGCCACATCGATATCTTTTTCCACGCAGCGCGCCAGGGCGCAGACGCGGCTGTTTTTTACCTGACGGGCAATGGTCTGGACCGACTCGAAATCGCCCGGCGAAGAGACCGGAAAACCGACCTCCATGACATCGACACCCATGCGCTCAAGCGCCAGCGCGATTTGCAGTTTTTCCTTTACGCTCAGGCTCGCCTGGAGCGCCTGCTCACCGTCACGCAATGTGGTATCAAAAATAATGACTTGCTGGCTCATGGTTGGTGTCCTTTTTTGTCCTGGGGCGCCTTGCGTGAGCATAAAAAAACCCGCGCAGCGGCGCGGGTTTTTTTATTTCTGATGACCTGACTCAAGCGTTACCGCTGAACGTCGCGCACCAGTCTACCGCGCACTGAGGATGCGTTTAGTAGTAGTAGACCAGCGAAACGAACGATGCGAATCATGAATCATGTCCCGAATAAATGCGTTAACAGGCTTTTAGTGGTACTTGATACCACAGACCATGTCAACCCCCTGTCCGTAATTCTACAGTTAACCCAAACGGGCGACGCCAGATGCGGATTTAGTGGATTATGCTGAGTAATCGCAGTTATATAAAATATATGTATACGTTAAGCGAGGCGTAAGTGTTGAAGCCCTTTGGATGCGCATTTTTAGTTCCTTTTTATCGGTTTAATTGCGTTAGATTATTTATCATATCAATGAATTAAAAGCGCGAGTGAGGATGTGATGACATTTGAGCGTGAATAATTCAAAGCACGCCGTCGCATTTATTAAAAAAGTGAAGTATTTACGAAAACTTAATTGATAATTCATTAAGTGAATTATTGTTTATTCGTCTTTTTTATGATTTGATCGGGCTGTAAGAAAAGTACCATGATAAACAAAGTCCTAAAATATCAGGAGATTTATTTTTATTGTCTATTAATGAACTTTTAATTCAAAACAGCAACTTTTTATGAGTTTTTGAACCTCCTCTTTTGCCTGAAATTGCTACATGATAAACGGAATGTTCTGGGTAATGCATGCAAAGGGAATAATGTATCAGTGGAGTAGATTATGTCTGGTGAGCATATTGAACACTTGCCCGCGTCTGAAGGGCTGAAACCGCAATTACGCACGGTCGATCTGAATTTATTGACGGTTTTTGATGCGGTCATGCAGGAGCAAAACATCACCCGCGCCGCGCATATGCTGGGAATGTCTCAACCCGCTGTCAGTAATGCGGTCGCGCGCCTTAAAGTGATGTTTAATGACGAACTCTTTGTACGCTACGGGCGCGGTATTCAGCCCACGGTCAGGGCGTGTCAGCTGTTCGGATCGATTCGTCAGGCGCTTCAGCTGGTGCAAAATGAGCTGCCTGGCTCTGGTTTTGAACCGCTCAGCAGCGAAAGACTGTTTAATCTTTGCGTGTGCAGTCCGCTGGATAATCTCCTGACGTCTATTATTTACAACAGCGTAATGAATATCGCGCCTAATATTCATTTAGTCTTTAAATCTTCTTTAAATCAGAATATCGAACATCAACTGCGATACCAGGAGACAGAATTTGTCATTGGTTACGATGAATTCCGTCGCCCGGAGTTTACCTGCGTACCGCTATTTAAAGATGAAATGGTGCTGGTAAGCAGTAAGAGCCATCCGCGTAAAGATAATTTGTTACGTGAAAGTGAAGTATTTAAAGAGCAGCATGCGGTGGTGGCGTTAGATCGTTTTAGCTCTTTTAGTTTGCCGTGGTATGACACCGCAGAAAAACAGGCCGCCATCGCTTATCAGGGTATGGCACTGACCAGCGTATTAAATGTCGTATCGCGCACGAATCTTATTACCATCGCGCCGCGCTGGCTGGCGCAGGATTATGAGCAGTCGCTGCAACTGCAAATTATGCCGCTGCCGTTTAAATTAAACAGCCGTACCTGTTATCTCTCCTGGCATGAAGCGGCCGGGCGCGATAAGGGCCATCAGTGGATGGAAGAGCTGTTATCGAATGTCTGTCGGCGATAACCGACGCTGAAAAAAACGGGTGGCAGTAGCCGCCCGTTTTTCTGTAGATGCTCTCTTTCGTGATATTTTATTCTGTTATTAATCCCTGCTTCGTGGCGCATTCCCTTCCCGCCGTTTTTTTTGATTTATCACTGTCAGAAATGGGCGTTGCGAAATTAACGGTCATAAGCGCCGCTTATATTCAGCATATCTCTCCGTTTAATCGCTTTTCTTCAGCGTCGCGACGCCATTTGGCGCGCCCGGCGACGCCTGATTGCTAATTGCCTGCCTCATTTTCAGCGGTTATGTTAGGGGAAACCCATAACGATAATTAACGACAGGGCATCACACCTGTACCAGTGACCGTGCGGAAAATGACTTCTGCCGTCAGTCCGTAAACAAAAGCCTGGAGGCAAACCATGGAGATGTTGTCTGGAGCCGAGATGGTCGTCCGATCGCTTATCGATCAGGGCGTAAAGCAAGTATTCGGTTACCCCGGTGGCGCGGTACTTGATATTTATGACGCGCTACATACCGTTGGCGGAATTGATCATGTGCTGGTGCGCCATGAGCAAGCCGCGGTGCATATGGCGGATGGTCTGGCGCGCGCGACCGGTGAGGTGGGCGTGGTGCTGGTGACTTCCGGCCCTGGCGCCACCAACGCGATTACCGGTATCGCTACGGCTTATATGGACTCCATTCCGCTGGTGGTGCTGTCAGGCCAGGTCGCAACCTCGTTGATTGGCTACGATGCATTTCAGGAATGCGACATGGTGGGGATCTCCCGCCCGGTGGTTAAACACAGTTTCCTGGTGAAGCAAACCGAAGATATCCCGACGGTGCTGAAAAAGGCGTTCTGGCTCGCCGCCAGCGGCAGACCAGGCCCGGTGGTGGTCGATTTGCCGAAAGATATCCTCAACCCGGCGAAAAAGCTGCCGTATGTCTGGCCGGAAACCGTCAGCATGCGCTCTTACAACCCGACAACGCAGGGCCATAAAGGGCAGATCAAACGCGCCCTGCAGACGCTTATCGCCGCGAAAAAGCCGGTCATGTACGTGGGCGGCGGCGCGATTACCGCCGCCTGTGAAAATGAACTGCGCGCCGTGGCGGAAAAACTCAACGTGCCGGTGGTCTCTTCATTAATGGGGCTGGGCGCCTTTCCGGGCACGCACCGTCAAGCGCTGGGGATGCTCGGAATGCACGGCACTTTTGAAGCGAACATGACGATGCATAATGCGGACGTTATTTTCGCAGTCGGTGTGCGCTTTGACGATCGCACGACCAATAACCTCGCGAAGTACTGCCCGAACGCCACCGTGCTGCATATCGATATCGACCCGACGTCTATCTCTAAAACCGTGGCGGCGGATGTACCGATTGTCGGCGATGCGCGCCAGGTGCTGAGCCAGATGCTGGAACTGCTGGGCCAGGAAGAGAGCCAGCAGCCGCTGGACGATATTCGCGACTGGTGGCAGCAGATTGAACAGTGGCGCGCCCGTCAGTGCCTGAATTACGACCGCGAAAGCGGCAGCATTAAACCGCAGGCGGCTATCGAAACGCTGTATCGTCTGACCAAAGGCGATGCCTACGTGACGTCCGATGTAGGCCAGCATCAGATGTTTGCGGCGCTCCATTACACCTTTGATAAACCGCGCCGCTGGATAAACTCTGGTGGGCTTGGGACGATGGGCTTCGGCTTGCCGGCGGCGCTCGGCGTGAAGCTCGCGTTACCGGAAGAGACCGTCGTGTGTGTGACCGGCGACGGCAGTATCCAGATGAATATTCAGGAGCTTTCCACCGCGCTGCAATATGAGTTGCCGGTACTGGTCCTTAACCTCAACAACCGCTATCTGGGCATGGTGAAGCAGTGGCAGGACATGATTTACTCTGGACGCCACTCGCAGTCCTATATGGAATCGCTGCCGGATTTCGTCAAACTGGCGGAGGCTTACGGCCATATCGGGATTTCCATCACCCGCCCGGAAGAGCTGGAAAGCAAACTCAGCGAGGCGCTGGAACATGTGCGCAATAACCGGCTGGTGTTTGTCGATGTCACCGTGGACGGCACCGAGCACGTTTATCCGATGCAGGTTCGCGGCGGTGGAATGGATGAAATGTGGTTAAGCAAAACGGAGAGAACCTGATTATGCGCCGGATATTATCAGTATTGCTGGAAAACGAATCGGGCTCGTTGTCTCGTGTGATTGGGCTTTTCGCACAGCGCGGCTATAACATCGAAAGCCTGACCGTAGCACCGACCGACGATCCGACACTCTCCAGGATGACCATCCAGACGGTCGGTGACGAAAAAGTCCTTGAGCAGATCGAAAAGCAGCTGCATAAACTGGTGGACGTGCTGCGCGTCAGCGAGCTGGGGCAGGGCGCGCATGTCGAGCGCGAAATCATGCTGGTGAAAATTCAGGCAAGCGGTTACGGGCGTGAAGAAGTGAAACGCAGCGCGGAGATTTTCCGGGGGCAGATTATCGACGTCACGCCGTCGCTTTATACCGTGCAGCTGGCGGGTACCAGCGAAAAGCTCGACGCGTTTCTCGCAAGCATTCGCGATGTGGCGAAAATTGTGGAAGTGGCGCGCTCTGGCGTAGTGGGCCTCTCCCGCGGCGAAAAGATCATGCGTTAGTCCTGTTATTGCCTTGTTATGCATCCGCCCGGCACCTGCCGGGCTTTTTTTTTGCAGCGGGCGCGACAGGCGCGCGCAAAAGCAGTTGCTCAGGGTACTATTCTGCGCTTAGATGTTAAGGATTTTAACTTATAACCCTTGAAAGGTTATGGAGTAACACTCTTGTTAAGGGGTAAACGTGAAACTGGATGAAATCGCGCGGCTGGCTGGCGTGTCGCGCACCACGGCGAGCTACGTCATTAATGGAAAAGCCCGGCAGTACCGTGTGAGTGATAAAACCGTTGAGAAAGTGATGGCGGTGGTGCGTGAGCATAATTACCACCCGAACGCCGTCGCCGCAGGCCTGCGCGCAGGAAGAACACGCTCGATTGGCCTTGTTATCCCCGATCTTGAAAACACCAGCTATACCCGCATCGCCAACTATCTTGAGCGCCAGGCGCGCCAGCGCGGATATCAGCTGCTTATCGCCTGTTCTGAAGATCAGCCCGATAACGAAATGCGCTGCATTGAGCATCTGCTGCAACGCCAGGTTGACGCTATCATCGTTTCCACTTCTTTACCGCCTGAACATCCGTTTTATCAGCGCTGGGCGAACGACGCATTTCCGATCGTGGCGCTGGACCGGGCGCTGGATCGCGAACACTTCACCAGCGTCGTCGGTGCCGATCAGGACGATGCGGAAATGCTGGCAAGCGAGCTGCGCACGTTCCCGGCTGAAACCGTCCTCTATCTGGGCGCGCTGCCGGAGCTCTCGGTAAGTTTTCTGCGCGAGCAAGGCTTCCGCACCGCGTGGAAAGATGACCCGCGCGAAGTGCATTTCCTTTATGCCAACAGCTACGAGCGTGAAGCCGCCGCCGCGCTGTTTGAAAAATGGCTGGAAACGCACCCGATGCCACAGGCGCTGTTCACCACCTCTTTCGCTTTATTGCAGGGCGTAATGGACGTGACGCTGAAGCGCGAAGGGCGCTTGCCGTCAGAGCTCGCTATCGCGACGTTTGGCGATAACGAACTGCTCGATTTCCTGCAATGCCCGGTTCTTGCCGTGGCGCAGCGCCATCGCGATGTCGCGGAGCGCGTGCTGGAGCTGGTGCTGGCAAGCCTCGATGAGCCACGCAAACCACGGCCTGGTCTCACCCGTATTCGCCGTAATCTATACCGGCGCGGCAGTTTAAGCCGTCGTTAAAGCTAAGTACAAAAAGACAAAAAGGCAGCTTCGGCTGCCTTTTCTTTGGATTCAGATAATTCCGGCACCTTTTTACACATTCTGACACTCCCTCTCCTGAAGATGAAGAAACGGTGCGAGCTACCGTATAAGTGGTAACCAATCATTTCTTGTGTGTAAATTTGTAACCGGCCAGATGTCTTAAGCCGCAGGCGTATGGTTTTTATTTTCAGGCGTTTCCCGAACGGTTGAGAAAAGCGCGCTAAACCACAGCAGACGCTGTTAACTCCAGGGCTTTTCCCTTAAAATGCCGCTCGCGTCGCAAACTCAACACTTAGTCCTCTTCACCGATCGTATTAAGTGGTTTTTAACGGTCCTGTGTGTATTCGTCTTTTTTCTTACAAATATTCATAGCGTTAATTTTGCCTCGTTAGCATGGCAGGGATTTTATTTGCCGCTTTCTCTTTGTCAGCGCCGAATCTTTTGTTGAAGGCTGCCCCGGTGCTGGCTTGACAAGCTTTTCCTCCGCTCCGTAAACTCCGGTGGGTGGGATTTTGTGGGATAAAGTGGTGAAAAAGGGCAGAGCTCAGTGAGGCTTTAATGTTTCGTGGCGCAACGTTGGTGAATCTCGACAGCAAAGGGCGGTTATCCGTTCCGACGCGCTATCGCGATTTATTGAACGACGCCTCGTCCGGCCAGATGGTTTGCACCATTGATATTCACCATCCCTGCCTGTTGCTTTATACCCTGCCCGAATGGGTCATTATTGAACAAAAATTGTCGCGTCTGTCGAGCATGAACCCCGCAGAACGTCGCGTGCAGCGCCTGCTGCTGGGCCATGCCAGCGAATGCCAGATGGACAGTGCGGGCCGTCTTTTATTAGCACCCGTTTTACGGCAACACGCCGGATTGACCAAACAAGTGATGCTGGTCGGGCAGTTCAATAAGTTTGAGCTGTGGGACGAAGCGACCTGGCATCAACAGGTCAGGGAAGATATCGACGCTGAGCAGTCATCTTCTGAAGTGTTGTCGGAACGGCTGCAGGATTTGTCTTTATAAAATATGATGGAAAATTATAAACATACGACGGTGCTCCTGGACGAGGCCGTCAATGGCCTGAATATACGTCCGGACGGCATTTACATTGACGGCACTTTTGGCCGCGGCGGACACTCGCGCCTTATCCTTTCACAGCTGGGCGAACAGGGCCGATTACTGGCGATCGATCGCGATCCGCAGGCGATCGCGGCGGCCGCTGCCATTGACGATCCGCGTTTCTCCATCATTCATGGCCCTTTCTCAGCGCTCGGCGATTACGTTCGCGAACGCGAGTTACAGGGCAAAATCGACGGCATCCTTCTCGATCTCGGCGTTTCATCGCCGCAACTTGACGACCCTGAGCGCGGTTTTTCTTTTATGCGCGATGGCCCGCTCGATATGCGCATGGATCCTACCCGTGGGCAATCTGCCGCCGAATGGCTGCGCAACGCGGAAGAAGCGGATATCGCCTGGGTGCTGAAAACCTTCGGCGAAGAGCGCTTTGCTAAACGTATCGCGCGCGCCATTGTCGAGCGCAACCGCGAACTGCCCATGACACGTACCAAAGAGCTGGCAGAAGTCGTGGCAGCCGCGACGCCGGTGAAAGATAAGTTCAAACACCCCGCCACCCGCACTTTCCAGGCGGTGCGCATCTGGGTGAACAGCGAACTTGAAGAGATTGAGCAGGCGCTGAAAGGCGCGGTCGAGGTGCTGGCGCCGGGCGGACGGCTTTCGGTTATCAGCTTCCACTCGCTGGAAGATCGCCTGGTGAAACGCTTTATGCGCGAGCAGAGCCGCGGCCCGCAGGTGCCGGCAGGCTTGCCGATGACCGAAGCGCAACTGCAAAAGCTCGGTGGTCGCGAACTGCGTGCGCTCGGCAAGCTGATGCCGGGCGAGGCGGAAGTGGCTGAGAACCCGCGCGCGCGCAGCTCCGTACTGCGCGTCGCCGAGAGGACGGGCGCATGATAAGCCGGGTGACAGAGACCTTAAGCAAAGTAACCGGATCGCTTAGCAGCACGGAACGTCATGCGCTGCCTGCCGTGATCGGCGGCGATCTTCTGCGCTACGGGAAACTGCCGCTCTTTCTGTTTATTGCCATTATCGTGACTGCGATTTTCGTGGTCACCACCGCGCACCACACTCGCCTGCTGACCGCGCAGCGTGAGCAACTGGTGCTGGAACGCGATGCGCTGGATATCGAATGGCGCAACCTGATCCTTGAAGAAAACGCGCTCGGCGATCACAGCCGGGTAGAACGGATCGCAACGGAAAAGCTGCAAATGCAGCATGTCGATCCCTCGCAGGAAAATATTGTGGTGCAGAAATAAGGACTGACCAGGCGAATGAAAGCAGCAGCAAAGACGCTTAAACCAAAACGTCAGGAAGAACAGGCCAACTTTATCAGTTGGCGTTTTGCGTTGCTTTGCGGCTGCATTTTGCTGGCTCTGGCGTTTCTGCTGGCGCGCGTCGCCTGGTTGCAGATTATTGACCCGGATATGCTGGTGCGTCAGGGGGATATGCGCTCGCTGCGCGTGCAGGAGGTTTCTACCGCGCGAGGCATGATAACCGACCGCTCCGGCCGACCGCTCGCGGTCAGCGTGCCGGTAAAAGCTATCTGGGCTGACCCGAAAGAGCTGCACGACGCAGGCGGCATTACGCTCGACAACCGCTGGAAGGCGCTCTCCGACGCGCTGAAAATTCCGCTCGATCAACTGGCCGCGCGCGTAAACGCCAACCCGAAAGGCCGCTTTATCTATCTCGCGCGCCAGGTCAACCCGGACATTGGCGATTACATCAAAAAGCTTAAGCTCCCTGGTATTCACCTGCGCGAAGAGTCGCGCCGTTACTATCCTTCCGGCGCAGTGACCGCTCACCTCATCGGCTTTACCAACGTCGACAGCCAGGGGATCGAGGGCGTCGAAAAAAGCTTCGATAAATGGCTCACCGGCCAGCCCGGCGAGCGTATCGTGCGTAAAGACCGCTATGGCCGCGTCATTGAGGATATCTCCTCGACCGACAGCCAGGCGGCGCACAACCTGGCGCTCAGCATTGACGAACGCCTCCAGGCGCTGGTTTACCGTGAGCTAAACAACGCCGTCGCGTTCAACAAGGCGGAATCCGGCAGCGCCGTGCTGGTGGATGTAAACACCGGCGAAGTGCTGGCGATGGCCAACAGCCCCTCTTATAACCCGAACAACATCACCGGCACGCCGAAAGACGTAATGCGTAACCGCACCATTACGGACGTTTTCGAGCCAGGTTCTACGGTGAAACCGATGGTGGTCATGACGGCGCTGCAACGCGGCGTGGTTCAGGAAAATACGGTGCTCAACACCGTTCCGTACCGCATTAACGGTCACGAGATTAAAGACGTCGCCCGCTACAGCGAGCTGACCCTTACCGGGGTGTTACAGAAGTCGAGTAACGTCGGGGTTTCTAAACTGGCGTTAGCGATGCCCTCCTCAGCGTTAGTGGATACTTACTCACGCTTTGGACTTGGAAAGTCGACCAATCTGGGGCTGGTCGGAGAACGCAGTGGCTTATTCCCACAAAAACAACGGTGGTCTGACATAGAGAGGGCCACCTTCTCATTCGGCTACGGGCTAATGGTAACCCCGTTACAGTTAGCGCGAGTCTACGCGACCATCGGCAGCTACGGCGTCTACCGCCCGCTGTCGATTACTAAAGTCGATCCGCCCGTGCCGGGCGAGCGCATTTTCCCGGAATCTATCGTGCGCACCGTGGTGCATATGATGGAAAGCGTGGCGCTGCCTGGCGGCGGCGGGGTGAAGGCGGCGATCAAGGGCTACCGCATTGCGATTAAAACCGGTACGGCGAAAAAAGTCGGGCCGGACGGGCGTTATATCAACAAATACATTGCTTACACCGCAGGCGTTGCACCTGCCAGCAATCCGCGTTTCGCGCTGGTGGTGGTGATTAACGATCCGCAGGCGGGCAAATACTACGGCGGCGCCGTTTCCGCGCCGGTCTTCGGTGCCATCATGGGCGGCGTGTTGCGCACCATGAACATCGAGCCGGATGCGCTGACAACGGGCGAAAAAAGTGAATTCGTAATTAATCGAGAAGAGGGAACAGGTGGCAGATCGTAATTTGCGCGACCTTCTCGCTCCGTGGGTAGCTGGTCTGCCTGCGCGAGCTCTGCGGGAGATGACCCTGGACAGCCGCGTGGCGGCGGCGGGGGATCTCTTTGTGGCGGTGGTCGGTCATCAGGCGGACGGGCGTCGGTATATCCCGCAGGCGATAGCGCAAGGTGTAGCTGCCATCGTCGCCGAAGCGAAAGGCGAGGCGACGGACGGCGAAGTCCGTGAGATCCACGGCGTGCCGGTTATCTATTTAAGCCAGCTGAACGAGCGTCTCTCGGCGCTGGCGGGGCGTTTTTATGATGAGCCATCCGAGCGTCTGCGCCTGATTGGCGTGACGGGCACCAACGGTAAAACCACCACCACGCAGCTTATCGCGCAGTGGTGCCAACGGCTGGGCGAAACCAGCGCCGTCATGGGTACCGTGGGCAACGGGCTGCTTGGCAAAGTGATCCCGACGGAAAATACCACCGGCTCTGCGGTGGACGTTCAGCATGTGCTGTCAGGGCTCGCCTCTCAGGGCGCGACCGTGGCCGCGATGGAAGTCTCGTCCCACGGTCTGGTACAGCATCGCGTGGCGGCACTGAAATTCGCCGCCACGGTATTTACCAATTTAAGCCGCGATCATCTCGACTATCACGGCGATATGGAACATTACGAAGCGGCAAAATGGCTACTGTTTTCCGCACACCATTACGGACAGGCGGTGATCAACGCCGATGATGAAGTGGGCCGCCGGTGGCTGGCGAAGCTGCCGGATGCCGTCGCGGTATCAATGGAAAACAACATTAATCCGGGCTGTCATGGCCGCTGGCTGCGCGCGGATGCGGTGGAGTATCACGACCGCGGCGCGACGCTGCGCTTTAGCTCCTCATGGGGAGATGGCGAAATCGAAAGCCGCCTGATGGGCGCGTTTAACGTCAGCAATCTATTGCTGGCGCTCGGCACGCTGCTGGCGCTCGGTTACCCGCTCGCCGCGCTGCTCGAAAGCGCGCCGCGCCTCCAGCCGGTTAACGGGCGCATGGAAGTCTTCAGCGCGCCGGGCAAACCGACCGTGGTGGTCGATTACGCGCACACGCCAGACGCGCTCGAAAAAGCGCTGCAGGCCGCGCGTCTGCACTGCGCCGGCAAGCTCTGGTGCGTGTTCGGTTGCGGCGGCGATCGTGATAAAGGCAAACGTCCGCTGATGGGCGCGATTGCCGAGCAATTCGCCGATGTCGTGGTGGTCACTGATGACAACCCACGCACCGAAGATCCGAAGGCGATCATCGCCGATATCCTGACCGGCATGCTGGATGCGGGCCGCGCGCGGGTCGTTGAAGGCCGCGCCGAAGCCGTGACCAACGCCATTATGCAGGCGGCGGAAAACGACGTCGTGCTGCTGGCGGGTAAAGGCCACGAGGATTACCAGATTGTCGGCACCCGCCGACTTGATTATTCCGATCGCGTCACTGCGGCGCGTCTGCTGGGAGCAGTGGCATGATTCGCGTATCTCTGAGCCAGCTTGCCGCCATTCTGAATGGCGAGCTGCACGGCGCCAATGCTGATATCGACGCGGTTACGACCGACACCCGCAAACTGACGCCAGGCTGCCTGTTTGTGGCGCTGAAAGGCGAGCGTTTCGACGCGCACGATTTTGCCGACCAGGCGCAGGCGGGCGGCGCGGGCGCGCTGCTGGTGAGCCGCAAGCTGGATATCGACCTGCCGCAGCTGGTGGTCGCCGACACGCGTCTGGCGTTTGGCGAACTGGCGGCGTGGGTCAGACAACAGGTGCCCGCGCGCGTGGTCGCGCTGACGGGCTCTTCCGGTAAAACCTCGGTGAAAGAGATGACCGCCGCTATTCTTGGCGAGTGCGGCAACACGCTCTACACCGCAGGCAATCTGAATAATGACATCGGCGTACCGATGACGCTGCTGCGTCTCACGCCGGAGCACGAATACGCGGTGATTGAGCTTGGTGCGAACCATCAGGGCGAAATCGCCTGGACCGTAAGCCTGACGCGCCCGGAAGCCGCGCTGGTCAATAACCTGGCGGCGGCGCATCTGGAAGGTTTCGGCTCGCTCGCGGGCGTGGCTAAAGCCAAGGGTGAAATCTTCACTGGCTTGCCGGCAAACGGCATCGCGATTCTGAACGCTGATAATAACGACTGGCTGAACTGGCAGAGCGTCATTGGCGATCGCAAGGTCTGGCGCTTCTCGCCAAATCTCGATACCAGCGATTTCAGCGCCACCAATATTCATATCACCAGCCACGGCACGGAGTTTACGCTGCGTACGCCAACGGGCGACGTGGACGTTCTGCTGCCGCTGCCAGGGCGTCACAACATCGCTAACGCGCTCGCCGCCTCGGCACTGGCGATGGCCGTCGGCGCGCCGCTTGAGGCGATTAAAGCCGGTCTTGCGAAGCTCAAAGCAGTGCCAGGGCGTCTGTTCCCGGTGCATCTCGCTGAAAACCAGTTACTGCTGGATGACAGCTACAACGCCAACGTCGGCTCTATGACCGCGGCCGCGCAGGTGCTCTCTGAAATGCCCGGCTATCGCGTGATGGTGGTGGGCGACATGGCGGAGCTTGGCGATGAAGCCGAAGCCTGCCATCAGCAGGTGGGCGAAGCGGCGAAAGCCGCAGGCATCGATAAAGTCCTGAGCGTCGGCACCCTCAGCGAAGGCATCAGCCGCGCCAGCGGCGTAGGCGAACATTTCCGCGATAAGCAGGCCGTGATTGCACGCCTGAAGACGCTTATCAACGAGCATTCCATTATTACCCTTTTAGTGAAAGGTTCACGTAGTGCTGCCATGGAAGAGGTGGTGCGCGCATTACAGGAGAACAGGACATGTTAGTGTGGCTGGCCGAGCATCTGGTCAAATATTATTCCGGCTTTAACGTCTTTTCGTATCTGACGTTTCGCGCCATCGTCAGCCTGCTGACCGCGCTGTTTATTTCGTTATGGATGGGACCGCGCCTGATCGCGCATTTACAGAAGCTTTCCTTCGGGCAGGTTGTGCGTAACGACGGCCCGGAGTCGCATTTCAGCAAACGCGGCACGCCGACCATGGGCGGCATCATGATCCTCACCTCTATTGTGGTGTCGGTGCTGCTGTGGGCTTATCCGTCGAATCCGTATGTCTGGTGCGTGCTGTTTGTGCTGGTCGGTTACGGCGCGGTGGGCTTCGTTGATGATTACCGCAAGGTGGTGCGTAAAGACACCAAAGGCCTGATCGCCCGCTGGAAATATTTCTGGATGTCGCTGATTGCCCTGACGGTGGCGTTTGCGCTCTACATCACCGGTAAAGGTACGCCTGCAACAGAACTGGTGGTGCCGTTCTTTAAAGACGTGATGCCGCAGCTCGGCATTTTCTATGTGCTGCTCGCTTATTTCGTGATTGTCGGGACCGGCAACGCGGTAAACCTGACGGACGGTCTGGACGGCCTCGCCATTATGCCTACCGTACTGGTGGCAGGCGGTTTCGCGCTGGTGGCGTGGGCGACAGGTAACATGAATTTCGCAAGCTACCTGCATATTCCGTATCTGCGTCACGCGGGTGAGCTGGTGATTGTCTGCACCGCGATTGTCGGCGCGGGTCTGGGCTTTCTGTGGTTTAACACCTATCCGGCGCAGGTCTTTATGGGTGATGTCGGCTCGCTGGCCTTAGGCGGCGCGCTCGGCATAATCGCCGTGCTGCTGCGTCAGGAGTTCCTGCTGGTGATTATGGGCGGCGTTTTCGTGGTGGAAACCCTGTCGGTCATCCTGCAGGTGGGCTCCTTTAAGCTGCGCGGACAGCGCATTTTCCGCATGGCGCCGATTCATCACCACTATGAACTAAAAGGCTGGCCGGAGCCGCGCGTGATCGTGCGCTTCTGGGTGATTTCGCTGATGCTGGTGCTGATTGGCCTGGCTACGCTTAAGGTACGTTAAACATGGCAGATTATCAGGGTAAAAAAGTCGTCATCATCGGGCTTGGGTTAACCGGCCTTTCCTGCGTGGACTTTTTCCTGGCGCGCGGCGTGACGCCGCGCGTGATGGATACCCGAATCTCCCCGCCGGGGCTGGATAAGCTGCCGGAAGAGGTGGAGCGCCATCTCGGCTCGCTCAATGAAAACTGGCTGATGAACGCCGATCTGATCGTCGCAAGCCCTGGCATCGCTCTCGCGCATCCGGCGCTGAGCGCGGCGGCAGAAGCAGGCGTTGAGATTGTTGGCGATATCGAACTGTTCTGTCGCGAAGCGCAGGCACCTGTCATCGCCATTACCGGCTCGAACGGCAAAAGCACCGTAACGACGCTGGTGGGCGAAATGGCGAAAGCGGCGGGTGTTAACGTGGGCGTGGGTGGCAATATTGGCCTGCCCGCGCTGATGCTGCTGGAAGAGGGCCGCGAGCTGTATGTGCTTGAGCTTTCCAGCTTCCAGCTCGAAACCACCTTTAGCCTGAAGGCCGCCGCCGCGACCATTCTTAACGTCACCGAAGATCATATGGATCGTTATCCGCTCGGGTTGCAGCAGTATCGTGCGGCGAAGTTACGGATATATGAAAACGCGACGGTGTGCGTGGTAAACGCCGACGACGCGTTGACCATGCCGGTACGCGGCGCGGACGAGCGCTGCGTGAGCTTCGGCATTGATGTCGGGGATTATCACCTTAACCGTCAGCAGGGCGAAATCTGGCTGCGCGTGCGGGGCGAGAAAGTCCTTAACGTGAAAGAGATGAAGCTCGTTGGCCAGCATAACTACACCAACGCCCTGGCGGCGCTGGCGCTGGCGGATGCCGCAGGCCTGCCGCGCGCCAGTAGCCTGAAAGCGCTGACGACGTTTGGCGGCCTGGCGCACCGTTTCCAGCTCGCTTATGAGCATAACGGCGTGCGCTGGATTAACGATTCCAAAGCCACCAATGTCGGCAGCACCGAGGCGGCGCTCAACGGCCTGCATCTCGACGGCACGCTGCATTTGCTGCTGGGCGGCGACGGCAAATCCGCCGATTTCTCGCCGCTCGCGCATTACCTGACGGGCGATCGTGTGCGTCTGTATTGCTTTGGCCGTGACGGCGACGCGCTGGCGGCGCTGCGCCCTGAAATCTCCGAGCGCATGGACACCATGGAAGAGGCGATGAAAGTCATCGCCGGACGCGTTCAGCCAGGCGACATGGTCCTGCTCTCGCCCGCCTGCGCGAGCCTCGATCAGTTTAAAAACTTCGAACAGCGCGGCGACGTGTTTACGCGTCTTGCGAAGGAGCTTGGCTGATGCGCTTATCGCTCCCACGCCTTCGCCTGCCGCGGTTCCCCGGAATGGGCATTCTTGCCTGGATTTTCCGGGCGCTTCGCGGCTGGGTGATGGGCTCTCGCGAGAAAGACACCACCAGCCTTGTGATGTACGACCGTACGCTGCTCTGGCTGACGCTGGGGCTGGCGGCGATTGGCTTCATCATGGTGACGTCAGCGTCGATGCCGGTTGGTCAGCGTCTGGCGAACGATCCGTTCCTGTTCGCCAAGCGTGACGGTATCTATCTGCTGCTGGCGTTTGGCCTGGCGCTGATTACGCTGCGCCTGCCGATGGAGTTCTGGCAGCGCCACAGCGCGGCGATGCTTATCGCCTCAATTGTGATGCTGCTTATCGTGCTCGTGGTGGGCAGTTCGGTGAACGGTGCGTCGCGCTGGATTGCGCTCGGCCCGCTGCGTATTCAGCCGGCGGAATTCTCCAAGCTATCGCTCTTTTGTTATCTGTCGAACTACCTGGTGCGTAAGGTCGATGAAGTGCGCAACAACCTGCGCGGCTTCTTAAAACCGATGGGCGTCATTCTGGTGATGGCGGTACTGCTGCTGGCACAGCCTGACCTCGGTACGGTGGTAGTGCTATTTGTGACGACGCTTGCGATGCTCTTTCTCGCAGGCGCCAAGCTCTGGCAGTTCATCGCGATTATCGGCATGGGCATTTCAGCGGTCGTGCTGCTGATCCTTGCCGAGCCTTACCGTATTCGCCGCGTAACGTCGTTCTGGAACCCGTGGGAAGATCCCTTCGGTAGCGGCTACCAGCTGACCCAGTCGCTGATGGCGTTTGGCCGCGGCGAGTTGTGGGGGCAGGGGCTTGGGAATTCGGTGCAGAAACTGGAGTATTTACCCGAAGCGCATACCGACTTCATCTTCTCCATTATTGGGGAAGAACTGGGATATATCGGTGTGGTACTGGCGCTTTTGATGGTATTCTTCGTGGCTTTTCGCGCCATGTCGATAGGGCGTCGCGCGCTGGAAACCGATCAGCGTTTCGCGGGCTTTTTGGCCTGTTCTATCGGTATCTGGTTTAGTTTCCAGGCGCTGGTTAACGTCGGCGCGGCGGCGGGTATGCTGCCGACCAAAGGCCTGACGCTGCCGCTTATCAGTTACGGCGGTTCGAGCCTGTTGATTATGTCGACGGCGATTATGTTGTTGTTACGCATAGATTATGAAACGCGTCTGGAGAAAGCGCAGGCGTTTACACGAGGTTCACGATGAGTGGTCAACCAAAGCGGCTGATGGTGATGGCGGGCGGAACGGGCGGACACGTCTTTCCAGGCCTTGCCGTAGCGCACCATCTGATGGCGCAGGGATGGCAGGTTCGCTGGCTGGGGACCGCCGATCGCATGGAAGCAGACCTGGTGCCGAAACACGGCATTGAGATCGATTTTATCCGGATCTCCGGCCTGCGTGGAAAAGGTGTGAAAGCGCTGCTGCTGGCCCCGGTGCGTATTTTTAACGCCTGGCGGCAGGCGCGGGCGATCATGAAACGTTTTAAGCCCGATGTGGTGCTGGGCATGGGCGGCTATGTATCCGGCCCTGGCGGGCTGGCGGCGTGGTCGCTCGGTATTCCTGTCGTCCTGCATGAGCAGAACGGCATCGCGGGGCTGACCAACAAATGGCTCGCGAAAATCGCGAGCCGCGTGATGCAGGCGTTCCCCGGCGCGTTCCCGAAGGCGGAAGTGGTGGGCAACCCGGTGCGCACCGACGTGCTGGCGCTGCCGCTGCCGCAGGCGCGTCTCGCGGGCCGTGAAGGTCCGGTGCGCGTGCTGGTGGTTGGCGGCTCGCAGGGCGCGCGCATCCTGAACCAGACGATGCCGCAGGTCGCGGCGCGTCTGAGCGATGCCGTGACTATCTGGCATCAGAGCGGTAAAGGCGCGCAGGCGGAGGTTCAGCAGGCGTACGCGGCTGCGAGCCAGCCGCAGCATAAAGTGACCGAATTTATCGATGATATGGCGGCAGCCTACGCGTGGGCGGATGTGGTGGTATGCCGCTCCGGCGCGCTGACGGTGAGCGAAATCGCCGCCGCCGGGCTGCCGGCGCTGTTTGTGCCGTTTCAGCATAAAGACCGGCAGCAATACTGGAATGCGCTGCCGCTTGAGAAAGCGGGTGCGGCGAAGATTCTGGAGCAGCCGCAGTTTACCGTCGACGCGGTAAGCGAGACGCTGAAAGGGTGGGATCGCGCCACGCTGCTTGAAATGGCTGAGCGGGCAAGAGCGGCCGCCATTCCCGACGCGACCGAAAGGGTCGCAGATGAAGTACGCGCGGTCGCCCGCGCGTGACGATTGCGGATAATGTTTGTTCCGCGTGATTGATGATGTTATGGCGTTTGCCAAAGGCTTTTAAAGAATGAATACACAACAACTGGCGAAACTGCGTTCTATCGTGCCCGAGATGCGTCGCGTCCGGCACATTCACTTCGTTGGCATCGGCGGCGCCGGCATGGGCGGCATTGCGGAAGTGCTGGCGAATGAAGGCTACCAGATCAGCGGGTCCGATCTGGCGCCGAACGCTGTCACGCAGCAGTTGACGGCGCTGGGCGCCACCATTTATTTCAACCATCGCCCGGAAAACGTGCTCGACGCGAGCGTGGTGGTGGTGTCGAGCGCTATCTCTGCGGATAACCCGGAGATCGTGGCGGCGCATGAGGCGCGTATTCCGGTTATCCGCCGCGCCGAGATGCTGGCGGAGCTGATGCGTTTTCGTCACGGTATCGCGGTTGCCGGTACGCATGGCAAAACGACGACCACTGCGATGGTATCGAGTATTTATGCCGAAGCGGGCCTCGACCCGACGTTCGTTAACGGCGGTCTGGTGAAAGCGGCGGGGACGCACGCGCGCCTCGGCAACAGCCGTTATCTGATTGCCGAAGCTGACGAGAGTGACGCGTCATTCCTGCATTTGCAGCCGATGGTCGCGATTGTGACCAATATCGAAGCCGACCATATGGACACCTATCATGGCGACTTTGAGAACCTGAAACAGACGTTTATTAACTTCCTGCATAACCTGCCGTTTTATGGCCGTGCGGTGATGTGTGTTGATGACCCGGTGATCCGCGAGCTGCTGCCGCGCGTCGGGCGTCAAATTACCACTTATGGTTTCAGCGAAGATGCCGATGTACGTGTGGAAAATTATCGCCAGACCGGCGCGCAGGGGCACTTCACGCTGGTGCGTCAGGACAAGCCGGAACTGCACGTAACGCTGAACGCGCCAGGCCGCCATAACGCGCTGAACGCGGCGGCGGCGGTGTCCGTAGCGACGGAAGAGGGGATTGAAGACGATGCCATTCTGCGCGCGCTGGAAAGCTTCCAGGGCACCGGACGTCGTTTTGACTTCCTGGGCGAGTTCCCGCTGGCAAACGTCAACGGTAAATCCGGCACGGCGATGCTGGTCGATGACTACGGCCATCATCCGACAGAAGTGGATGCGACCGTGCGCGCCGCCCGTGCAGGCTGGCCGGAGAAAAATCTGGTGATGATTTTCCAGCCGCACCGTTATACCCGCACGCGCGATCTCTATGACGATTTCGCTAATGTTCTGTCGCAGGTGGATGTGCTGCTGATGCTGGATGTCTATCCGGCGGGCGAAGCGCCGATTCCGGGCGCCGACAGCCGTTCGCTGTGCCGTACTATCCGTGCGCGCGGCAAAGTGGACCCGATTCTGGTCTCCGATCCGGCGCAGGTCGCCGCGATGCTGGCACCGGTACTGTCGGGCAACGATTTGATTCTGGTTCAGGGCGCGGGCAATATCGGTAAAATCGCGCGCCAGCTGGCGGAAGCGAAGCTGCAACCCGAGGAGAACGCGCATGGCTGAAAAAATCGCTGTACTGCTGGGCGGTCACTCGGCGGAACGTGACGTTTCCCTGCAATCCGGCAGCGCGGTGCTTGCGGGCCTGAAAGAGGCGGGCGTTGACGCGTACGCTGTCGATCCGCGCGATGTGTGCGTGACGACGCTGAAAGAAGAAGGTTTCGATAAAGTCTTTATCGCGCTGCATGGTCGCGGCGGTGAAGACGGTACGCTGCAGGGGATGCTGGAGTATCTCGGCCTGCCTTATACCGGCAGCGGCGTGATGGCGTCGGCCATCACCATGGATAAATTGCGCACCAAACTGCTCTGGCAGGGCGCGGGTTTACCGGTAGCGCCGTGGGTGGCCCTGGAGCGTCGGGATATCACCGGTGGCCTTAGCGAGGCATTAAGCGCGCGTATCGCGGCGCTGGGCCTGCCGGTTATCGTAAAGCCGAGCCGTGAAGGCTCAAGCGTCGGCATGTCGAAAGTGGACAGCGCAGAAGCGTTACTGCCCGCGCTCGAACTGGCGTTTGAACACGACAGCGAAGTGCTGGTGGAGAAATGGCTGAGCGGCCCGGAATTTACGGTCGCCATCCTCGGCGATGAAATTCTGCCTTCGATCCGCATTCAGCCTGCTGGCGTGTTTTACGACTACGAGGCGAAGTATCTCTCGGACGAGACGCAATATTTTTGTCCGGCGGGCATTGATGCCGAACGCGAGCAGGCGTTACAGGCGCTGGTGATGAACGCCTGGCGTGTGCTGGGCTGCCGGGGCTGGGGCCGCGTGGACGTGATGCAGGACAGCGACGGTGAGTTTTATCTGCTTGAGGTAAACACCGCGCCTGGCATGACCAGCCATAGTCTGGTGCCAATGGCGGCGCGTCAGGCGGGGATGAGCTTCTCGCAACTGGTGGTGCGTATTCTGGAGCTGGCGAACTGATATGTCGCAGGCTGCGCTGAACACGAAAAATCGTCCTGAAGAAAATACGGTTTCGCGCCGTAATAATGGGACCCGTCTCGCAGGTATCGTCTTTCTGCTGGCGGTCGTGTTAACCGTGATATTCGGCGGCTGGATGGTGCTGGGGTGGATGGAAGACGCCCAGCGCCTGCCGCTTTCAAAGCTGGTGGTAACGGGCGAGCGCCATTACACCCGCAATGATGATATTCGCCAGTCCATCCTGGCGCTGGGCGCGCCAGGCACGTTTATGACGCAGGACGTGAATATCATCCAGAATCAGATAGAACGTTTGCCGTGGATCAAGCAGGCAAGCGTAAGAAAGCAATGGCCGGACGAATTGAAGATTCATCTGGTTGAATATGTGCCGATAGCACGCTGGAATGACCAGCACATGATCGACACCGACGGAACGTCCTTCAGCGTGCCGTCCGATCGCGCCAGTAAGCAGACCTTACCGCTGCTCTATGGCCCTGAAGGTAGTGAGAACGAAGTGCTGCAAGGTTTTCGCGCCATGGGCCAGGTGCTGGCGAAAGATAAATTTACACTGAAGGAAGCGGCGATGACCGCGCGTCGCTCCTGGCAGGTGACGTTGAGCAATAATATCAAGCTCAATCTTGGCCGGGATGACACAATGAAACGCCTGGAACGCTTTGTAGAGCTGTACCCGGTTCTGCAACAGCAAGCGCAAACTGACCATAAGCAGATAAGCTATGTCGATTTACGCTACGACTCCGGCGCGGCGGTCGGCTGGGAGCCGGCCCCCACTGAGGAAACTAATCAGCAACAGAATCAGGCACAGGCAGAGCAACAATGATTAAGGCGACGGACAGAAAACTGGTAGTTGGACTGGAGATTGGCACTGCGAAGGTCGCCGCTTTGGTAGGGGAAGTTCTGCCCGACGGTATGATCAATATCATTGGCGTGGGAAGCTGTCCGTCCCGCGGGATGGACAAAGGCGGCGTTAACGATCTGGAATCGGTGGTGAAGTGCGTTCAGCGCGCGATAGATCAGGCCGAACTGATGGCGGATTGCCAGATATCTTCCGTCTATCTGGCGCTTTCCGGCAAGCATATTAGCTGCCAGAACGAAATCGGCATGGTGCCGATCTCCGAAGAGGAAGTGACGCAGGAAGATGTTGAAAATGTTGTCCATACCGCAAAATCAGTACGCGTACGCGATGAACATCGCGTATTGCATGTGATTCCTCAGGAATACGCTATTGATTACCAGGAAGGGATTAAAAACCCGGTTGGCTTATCCGGCGTTCGCATGCAGGCGAAAGTACATTTAATCACCTGCCACAATGACATGGCGAAAAACATCGTCAAGGCAGTGGAACGTTGCGGCCTGAAAGTTGACCAACTTATTTTCGCGGGCCTGGCCTCAAGCTACTCCGTCTTAACGGAAGATGAGCGTGAGCTGGGCGTCTGCGTGGTGGATATCGGCGGTGGTACAATGGATATCGCGGTCTACACCGGCGGTGCGCTGCGTCATACTAAAGTGATTCCGTATGCCGGTAACGTGGTGACCAGCGATATCGCATATGCTTTCGGCACACCGCCGAGCGATGCCGAGGCGATTAAAGTGCGCCATGGCTGCGCGCTCGGGTCGCTGGTCGGTAAAGACGAGAGCGTTGAAGTGCCGAGCGTGGGCGGTCGTCCGCCGCGCAGCCTGCAGCGCCAGACGCTGGCAGAAGTGATTGAACCGCGTTATACCGAGCTGCTTAATCTGGTCAACGAAGAAATTTTGCAATTGCAGGAGCAGCTTCGCCAGCAAGGCGTGAAACATCATCTTGCGGCGGGGATTGTATTAACCGGCGGCGCGGCGCAAATTGAAGGTCTGGCGGCGTGTGCGCAGCGGGTGTTCCATACGCAGGTGCGTATCGGACAACCCTTAAATATTACTGGCCTTACCGATTACGCCCAGGAGCCTTACTACTCCACGGCGGTGGGTTTACTTCACTATGGTAAAGAATCGCATTTAAGCGGTGAGGCGGAAGTGGAAAAACGGACTTCAGTCGGCTCGTGGATCAAACGGATCAACAGCTGGCTGCGAAAAGAGTTTTAATTTTTTTCAGAGACCAGACAAAATTATCGGTCTCAGGCGAAAGGCACAAAACGGAGAGACATTATGTTTGAACCTATGGAACTGACCAACGACGCGGTGATTAAAGTCATCGGCGTCGGTGGCGGCGGCGGTAATGCCGTAGAACATATGGTGCGCGAGCGCATCGAAGGTGTTGAGTTCTTCGCAGTCAACACCGATGCCCAGGCACTGCGTAAAACCGCAGTCGGCCAGACCATCCAGATTGGTAGCGGCATCACTAAAGGTCTGGGTGCGGGCGCAAACCCGGAAGTCGGTCGTAACGCTGCGGAAGAAGACCGCGAAGCGCTGCGTGCCGCGTTAGATGGCGCTGACATGGTGTTTATCGCAGCCGGTATGGGCGGCGGTACGGGCACCGGTGCTGCGCCGGTTGTCGCTGAAGTGGCGAAAGACCTCGGCATTCTGACCGTGGCTGTCGTGACCAAGCCGTTTAACTTTGAAGGCAAGAAGCGTATGGCTTTTGCCGAGCAGGGTATTGCCGAGCTCTCCCGTCATGTCGACTCCCTGATCACCATTCCTAACGACAAGCTGCTGAAAGTGCTGGGTCGTGGGATCTCTCTGCTGGACGCGTTTGGTGCTGCGAACGACGTGCTGAAAGGCGCGGTGCAGGGTATCGCCGAGCTGATTACGCGTCCGGGTCTGATGAACGTCGACTTCGCGGACGTGCGTACCGTGATGTCTGAAATGGGCTACGCCATGATGGGCTCGGGTGTGGCAAGCGGCGAAGACCGTGCAGAAGAAGCGGCCGAAATGGCGATCTCCAGCCCGCTGCTGGAAGATATCGATCTGTCCGGCGCGCGCGGCGTTCTGGTCAACATCACGGCGGGCTTTGACCTGCGTCTTGATGAGTTCGAAACCGTGGGTAACACCATCCGTGCCTTCGCATCAGATAACGCGACTGTGGTTATCGGTACGTCTCTCGACCCGGATATGAACGACGAACTGCGCGTGACTGTGGTTGCGACCGGTATCGGCATGGATAAGCGTCCTGAAATCACGCTGGTGACCAATAAGCAGACGCAGCAGCCTGCAATGGATCGTTATCAGCAACACGGTATGGCGCCGCTGACCCAGGAGCAGAAACCGGCTTCTAAAGTGGTTAACGACCCGACGCCGCAGACGGCAAAAGAGCCAGATTATCTGGATATTCCGGCGTTTCTGCGTAAGCAGGCTGATTAAGAATAAGCCGGAAGTTGGGCATATTCGCTCTTTGTGCTAAAATGGCCCACCGGTTGTGATGTACACTATCGGTAAGGTGAATTATTTGGCGAGATTATACGATGATCAAACAAAGGACTCTTAAACGTATCGTTCAGGCGACTGGCGTCGGTTTACATACCGGCAAAAAAGTCACCCTGACGCTGCGCCCTGCGCCGGCAAATACCGGGGTCATCTATCGTCGCACCGACTTGAATCCTCCGGTAGACTTCCCGGCCGATGCCAAATCTGTGCGTGATACCATGCTCTGTACGTGCCTGGTGAATGAGCATGATGTGCGGATTTCTACCGTTGAGCACCTGAACGCCGCGCTGGCTGGCCTCGGTATCGACAACATCATCGTCGAAGTGGATGCGCCTGAAATCCCGATTATGGATGGCAGTGCTGCACCGTTCGTTTACCTGCTCGTTGACGCAGGTATTGATGAGCTGAATGTGGCGAAGAAATTCGTGCGCATTAAAGAAACCGTGCGTGTTGAAGATGGCGATAAGTGGGCGGAATTTAAACCGTACAACGGTTTTTCGCTGGACTTTACCATCGACTTCAACCACCCGGCGATTGATGCGAGCAACCAGCGCTACTGCATGAATTTCTCTGCAGACGCGTTTATGCGCCAGATTAGCCGCGCTCGTACTTTCGGTTTCATGCGTGATATCGAATATCTGCAGTCCCGTGGTTTGTGCCTGGGCGGCAGCTTCGATTGTGCCATCGTTGTTGACGATTATCGCGTACTGAACGAAGACGGCCTGCGTTTTGAAGACGAATTTGTTCGTCACAAAATGCTGGATGCGATTGGTGACCTGTTCATGTGTGGCCACAACATTATCGGCGCGTTTACCGCCTATAAGTCTGGTCATGCGCTGAACAACAAATTGCTGCAGGCGGTTCTTGCGAAACAAGAAGCCTGGGAATATGTCACCTATGAAGACGAGGCTGAACTGCCTCTGGCTTTCAAAGCGCCGTCGCTGGTGCTGGCGTAACAGCATAGTCTGACTAAAGACGACTGGTAGACCAGGTACTCTCTCCGGCCTGTGTTCACCAGTCGTTTTTTATTGCTCTTAAACAGCCATTTTTCTCTTCGCCTTTTACCCTGCTTTACCATCTCCCTCTTGATGATTAACTGCTGGTTTCTTGTGCGGATTGCGTAAGGTATCGCAGTGATACTGCTGCCGCCTCGCGGGAAAGATGGTAATATTTATCCCCTTATTAACAGACAACATAACGCGGGCAAAAGCCGGCGTTATCCGGTGGGTTACAGTGCCTGGTATATTCACGCGTTGGCGACAGTTTGGAAGACGCTATTTCTGGCCGCATCTCCTTTTGGGGATGGTCGCGGCCAGTCTTGGCCTGCCTGCGCTTAATAACAACGCTGAACCCGCCGCGCCTGCCGAGGCCAGCACCAGCCATACCGGTACGCTACGCAGTTTTGATTCACTGGCGCTGATTAGTGAAACCTCGCGTCGCTCTGCGTCATTCGGTGTGGATTACTGGCAGCAGCACGCCATTCGCACCGTTATCCGTCATCTCTCTTTCGCCATGGCGCCTCAGGCGCTGCCGATGGCGATGGAAGAAAGCCTGCCGCTAAATGCACAGCATCTCGCGCTGCTGGACACCCTGAGCGCGATGCTAACGCAGGATTTACAGCCTGCCGCCGCGCAGGTGCAGCCCGCACCGCGTTTGCTTCCTCCTCTTTCTTTTACGGTCTCTGCCTGGATTCGCCAGGTACAGGGTATCCGCGCCGGTCCTCGTCTCCTCGCCTGAGTATTTTCATTCTTATTCATTTACTTTTTGCCTGTGCGAGGCTTCAGAGAATTTATTATGTTGATCAAAATGTTAACCAAGGTATTTGGGAGTCGTAACGATCGTACTTTACGTCGTATGCGTAAGGTCGTTGCGCTTATTAACGGCATGGAACCAGCGCTGGAGAAACTCTCCGATGAAGAGTTGAAAGCGAAAACCGCAGAGTTCCGCGCGCGTCTGGAAAAAGGCGAAACGCTGGAAAACCTGCTGCCGGAAGCGTTCGCGGTGGTGCGTGAAGCAAGCAAGCGCGTCTTCGGCATGCGTCACTTTGACGTTCAGCTGCTGGGCGGCATGGTGCTTAACGATCGCTGCATCGCGGAGATGCGTACCGGTGAAGGTAAAACCCTGACCGCGACGCTGCCAGCTTATCTGAACGCGCTGACCGGCAAAGGCGTTCACGTAGTGACCGTCAACGACTATCTGGCGCAGCGTGACGCCGAAAACAACCGCCCGCTGTTTGAATTTTTAGGCATGAGCGTTGCGGTTAACATGTCCGGCATGCCGGCACCGGCAAAACGCGAAGCCTACGCTGCGGATATCACCTACGGCACCAACAACGAATATGGTTTCGACTATCTGCGCGATAACATGGCGTTCAGCCCGGAAGAGCGCGTGCAGCGTAAGCTTCACTACGCGCTGGTGGATGAAGTTGACTCCATTCTTATCGATGAAGCGCGTACACCGCTGATTATCTCCGGCCCGGCCGAAGACAGCTCCGAGCTTTACAAGAAAGTGAACAAAATCATCCCGCATCTGGTACGTCAGGAGAAAGAAGACTCCGATACGTTCCAGGGCGAAGGCCACTTCTCTGTGGACGAAAAAGCGCGTCAGGTTAACCTGACCGAGCGCGGTCTGGTGTTAGTCGAAGAGCTGCTGGTGAAAGAAGGCATCATGGATGAAGGCGAATCGCTCTACTCGCCGGGCAACATCATGCTGATGCACCACGTGACTGCCGCGCTGCGCGCGCACGTGCTCTTTACCCGCGACGTTGATTACATCGTTAAAGATGGCGAAGTCATTATCGTCGATGAACACACCGGTCGTACCATGCAGGGTCGCCGCTGGTCTGATGGTCTGCATCAGGCGGTGGAAGCCAAAGAGGGCGTGGAGATCCAGAATGAAAACCAGACGCTGGCTTCTATCACCTTCCAGAACTATTTCCGTCTCTATGAAAAACTGGCGGGGATGACCGGTACGGCAGATACCGAAGCGTTTGAATTCAGCTCTATCTATAAGCTCGATACCGTCGTGGTACCGACCAACCGTCCGATGATTCGTAAAGACCTGCCGGATCTGGTCTACATGACCGAAGCCGAGAAAATCGACGCAATCATTGAAGATATCAAAGAGCGCACCGCCAAAGGCCAGCCGGTTCTGGTGGGGACCATCTCTATTGAGAAATCTGAAGTTATCTCTCAGGCGCTCACCAAAGCAGGCATCGAACACAACGTCCTGAACGCCAAATTCCACGCCCGCGAAGCGGATATCGTTGCGCAGGCGGGCTACCCGGGTGCGGTTACCATCGCCACCAATATGGCAGGCCGTGGTACCGACATCATGCTGGGCGGTAGCTGGCAGGCGGAAGTCGCCGAGCTGGAAGCGCCGAGTGAAGAACAGATTGCGCAGATCAAAGCCGACTGGCAGAAACGCCACGACGCGGTGCTGGCCTCAGGTGGCCTGCACATCATCGGTACCGAGCGCCACGAATCGCGTCGTATCGATAACCAGCTGCGTGGCCGTTCTGGCCGTCAGGGCGATCCGGGTTCTTCCCGTTTCTACCTCTCCATGGAAGATGCGCTGATGCGTATTTTCGCCTCGGATCGCGTCGCCAACATGATGCGTAAACTGGGCATGAAGCCGGGCGAAGCGATTGAACACCCGTGGGTGACCAAGGCCATCGCCAACGCGCAGCGCAAAGTGGAAAGCCGCAACTTCGATATCCGTAAGCAACTGCTGGAATATGATGACGTGGCCAATGACCAGCGTCGCGCTATCTACACCCAGCGTAACGAACTGCTGGATGTGGCGGATATCAGCGAAACCATCAACAGCATCCGTGAAGATGTCTTCAAGGCGACCATTGATGCCCATATCCCGCCACAGTCGCTGGAAGAGATGTGGGATATTCCGGGTCTGGAAGAGCGCCTGAAAAACGACTTCGATCTGGAACTGCCGATTGCGCAGTGGCTGGATAAAGAGCCAGAGCTGCACGAAGAAACGCTGCGTGAACGTATTCTGGAAAGCGCGAAAGAAGTGTATGCGCGTAAAGAGGAAGTCGTAGGCGCAGAGATGATGCGTCACTTCGAAAAAGGCGTGATGCTGCAAACCCTGGACTCCCTCTGGAAAGAGCACCTGGCGGCGATGGACTACCTGCGTCAGGGTATTCATCTGCGCGGTTATGCACAGAAAGATCCGAAGCAGGAATATAAGCGCGAATCGTTTGCCATGTTTGCGGCTATGCTGGAATCGCTGAAATATGAAGTAATCAGCACCATCAGCAAAGTGCAGGTGCGCATGCCGGAAGAAGTGGAAGCGATGGAGCAGCAGCGCCGCGAAGAGGCGGAGCGCCTGGCGCAGATGCAGCAGCTCAGCCATCAGGACGACGAAACCGCTGCCGCTGCAGCACTCGCTGAGCAGACCGGCGAGCGTAAAGTCGGCCGCAACGATCCTTGCCCGTGCGGCTCCGGTAAAAAGTATAAGCAGTGCCACGGCCGCTTAAGCTAACCGGTTGTTAACCGACATAAAAGGCGCAGATATCTGCGCCTTTTTTACAGGAAGAAATGCATGAAAAAATTACAGATTGCGGTAGGTATCGTGCGTAACGCAAAAGGCGAAATCTTTATTACGCAACGTGCCGCCGATGCGCATATGGCGAATAAATGGGAATTCCCTGGCGGTAAAATTGAAGCGGGCGAAACGCCTGAAGCGGCGCTTCGCCGCGAGCTTCAGGAAGAGACCGGCATAACCGTAACTTCCGCCACGCTGTTTGAAACGCTGGATTATGAATTCCCGGACCGCCACATCAGCCTGTGGTTTTACCTGGTAGAAAGCTGGGAAGGAGAGCCGTGGGGCAAAGAGGGGCAACCGGGGCATTGGGTGCATCAACAGGCTCTGGATGCGCAGGCATTTCCGCCCGCCAACGAGCCTGTGATTGCTAAGCTTCGCGCGCAGTCTTAAGGCTGGTTTTCTTCTTCGCTCCAGCCGTCGGTGTCGGAGCGATCGCCGCTGCTGGGAATACGTTTCTCTTCAGCGGCCCATTCACCCAGATCGATAAGCTGGCAGCGTTTTGAACAGAAAGGACGAAACGGACTCTTTTCGCCCCAGATGACTTCTTTGCCGCAGGTCGGGCAGTTAACAATAGTAGCATCTGACATCATAATTCCTTAACAGCAGGCCAGTTCAAAATCGAACCGTTCCGGTACGCGGCCATGCTCGCTGTCGAGCGGCATAAAGCGGATCGCGAAACGGCTTTTGTGGCCGGAAATCTGTGGGTAAAGCGCTTCCTGAAGCGGAAGTTGCAGGCGCAGCAGGTCGGCATCATCGCCGTTATCCTGATAAAAACCGTTCAGGCTGGTTTGTTTGCGAAACGGCGCTGACTGGCGAATAAGATCGAGGATCATATCCAGTGTATACGTCAGCGGTTGTAGCGTGGCCAGCCAGCTATTGACCTGAACGTCACGTTCTTCCTGCGGCGAGCAGAGCCAGACGTGCAGCAGTGGTAAATCGAAGCTGCAACAGCCGCCCGGAATGCTCAGTCGCTGGCGCACCAGAGCGATAAGACGATCTTCACGCAATGTTTGCCCGAGGCGGGGGGCGGCCATCAGCATACTGCTGCGTGCTTTCAGTTCGTGGCGCAGTGACTCAATGCGCTCGTTATCCACCCCCGGCACTTCTGCCCAGCTTTGCAGTTTACGCTGCTGACGTTCCAGCTCTTTTAAGAGCTCAGTGCGGGTATCACCACGCTCAAAGACGTCCAGCAAATCGCCGACGTTGCGAAAGAAGTGCAGCGCAGAGGCATGATCGCTGACAGGCAGCAGCGCTTTCATTTGCTGGATGAGAAATTCGATACGCAGCCAGGTGCGCATTTTTTCATTCAGGGGATGTTCAAAAAGAACGTGAGTCTGCATTACTTATTTTCCTGTGGTACGGCCTGCGCCGCCAGTTGCAGATAGCGCTGATGCAGGCGCGCCACATCAGCCTCTATCGTTTCCGGCGAGCCGTTATTATCTATGACGTCATCAGCGACCGCTAACCGGGCTTCACGTGTGGCCTGTGCGTTGAGGATAAGCTCAGCATGCTCGCGAGAAACCCCATCGCGCTGCATAGTGCGCTGTATCTGTGTTTCGGGGGTGACATCCACCACCAGCACACGGTTAGCTTTGCTGTGTAATTGGTTTTCAATCAGCAGCGGAACGACCCACAGCACATAGGCCGACGTGGCGCGTGCTATTTCAGTCTGCGTCTGTTGATGAATAAGCGGGTGCAGGAGGCCATTCAGCCAGGCTTTTTCCTGCGGGCTTGAGAAGATGATTTCGCGAAGTGCGCGGCGATTAAGCGTGCCGTCGGCGTGACAAATGGTCGAGCCGAAACGCGCAATAATGGCCTGTAATCCGGGCGTACCAGGCGCCACCACCTGGCGTGCGATGATGTCGGCATCAACAACGGTAACACCGAGACGGGCAAAGGCGTCAGCGACTGTACTTTTGCCGCTTCCGATACCGCCCGTCAGTGCTACCGTATAAACCATAAAGCCGTCATCCCAAAGTGTTGAAGTATGCGTGATAATATAAAAAACAGTCTATTCAAATAGTTGCGCAGAACGAATTAACGTCACTAGCGGGCTCGCTTATCGACCTCGTGCGCAAGGTAAATTTATAGGATTGTAGCGTAAAAAAGCGCGCTTTCGCAGTCTTGCGGCGCCATTATTAGTGCGTATGATAACGTCACTGGAGTTGGCTGTTGTCCCGCCGCACATGTTCTGTGCTCATCGCCATTAACCAGGAATCGCACATGCGTATTGAAGAAGATTTGAAGTTAGGTTTTAAAGACGTTCTTATCCGCCCGAAACGCTCCACTCTCAAAAGCCGCTCTGACGTTGAACTTGAGCGCCAGTTCACTTTTAAACATTCCCGCGTTCAATGGTCCGGTGTTCCGATCATCGCTGCCAATATGGATACCGTCGGGACTTTCGCAATGGCGCAGGCGCTGGCCGGTTTCGATATCCTGACGGCGGTGCATAAACATTACAGCGTTCAGGACTGGGCAGGGTTTATTGAGGCCGTTTCTCCGGATGTGCTGAAGCACGTCATGGTATCTACGGGCACTTCCGACGCTGATTTTGAAAAAACCAAGGAAATCCTCGCGCTTTCTGCGTCCTTAAAGTTTATCTGTATTGACGTTGCGAACGGCTATTCAGAGCATTTCGTGCAGTTCGTTGCTAAAGCACGTGCCGCCTGGCCTGATAAAGCGATTATCGCCGGTAACGTCGTCACCGGTGAAATGTGCGAAGAACTGATCCTCGCGGGTGCCGATATCGTTAAAGTCGGTATTGGTCCGGGGTCTGTCTGCACCACACGCGTAAAAACCGGTGTGGGTTATCCGCAGCTTTCTGCGGTAATCGAATGTGCGGATGCTGCACACGGCCTCGGCGGCCAGATCATCAGCGATGGTGGCTGCACTGTACCAGGCGATGTGGCCAAGGCCTTCGGTGGCGGCGCAGATTTTGTCATGCTGGGCGGAATGCTGGCCGGTCATGACGAAAGCGGCGGTACGGTCGTTGAGCAGAACGGTGAAAAATTCATGCTCTTTTACGGTATGAGCTCTGAGTCCGCCATGAATCGTCACGTTGGCGGTGTAGCGCAGTATCGTGCTGCAGAAGGCAAAACGGTTAAACTGCCTCTGCGTGGGCCGGTAGAAAACACCGCGCGCGACATCCTGGGCGGCCTGCGTTCTGCCTGTACCTATGTCGGTGCCTCTCGTCTGAAAGAACTGACCAAGCGCACCACGTTTATTCGTGTGCTGGAGCAGGAAAACCGCGTATTCAACAGTCTCTGAGGGGCTGAACATTATGCTGGCGCACTTCTTGCGCCAGCATTAATTCATTCCACTCATCGCATCCCCGAGCCGGAAAATCGGCAGATACATCGCCACCACCAGCGTACCGACGATTAATCCGATAACCATCATCATGAGCGGCTCCAGCGTGGCCGCCAGCGTTTGTGCGCGCTCAGAGGTTTGACCGAGATGCCATTCGGCAAGTTTCTCCAGCATCAGATCCAGCGAGCCGGTTTCTTCGCCAGTGCGAACCAGTTGAATACACAGGGCGGTAAAAACGGATTCCTGTTCCAGAGCCTTCCAGAACGACAGGCCACCGGCGATGCTTGCTTTAACACGCCCGACAGCCTGTTGCCACAGCGGCGATGCCAGCGTCTCTTCTACACTTCCCAGGCTTTGCAGTAACGGAATACCGGCGCGCTGCATGAGTGACAGCACCGTATAGATTTGGCTTAACTGCTGGCCGCTAATCAGCGCGCCAAAAAGCGGCATCTTCAGCAGCCATGCGGCCTCACGTAGCTGCCATTGTGGTCTGCGGCGAAGCCTGATAATGACCACAGGCGTAATCACCAGAACACTGAGCCACAAGGCGGCGTGCTGTATCAAAGCTTCAGACAATGCGATAACAGCGCGCGTCACCAGCGGCAGCGGCGTGTTGAAAGAGCGGTAGATAGCCGTGAATTGCGGGAGAACAAAGCAGGTCATCCCGAGTGTCAGCAACAGCGCGACGTTAAAAATAAAGGCCGGATAGCGCAGCGCTTTAATGACCTGTTTACGCAGTTTTTGCTGATCTTCCTGCTGTTGCGCCAGCTGCTGGCAGCATACGTCAAGCTTCCCGGTCATTTCACCGGTGCGCATAAGCAGGATATAAAGTGGTGGAAAAACGGCCGGCCACTGGCGCAAGGTTTCAGAAAAGGCGACGCCTCGACCGAGCTGTTTCGCAAGCTCCCCAAGAAGTGCGCGCCATTGTGCGATGGGATGCTGGCTTGCCAGCATCATCAACCCTTGCGTCAGGCTGACGCCTGCCTGGAGCAGGGCCGCCAACTGGCGGATTGCCAGAATTTTATGTTCGCTGCCCCAGTGGCGTGGGTTTATGCTGGCGCGCTTAAGCATGAAATGTTGCACCTCGTCATCCATCAGCTGCAGCGATGCGTTGATTTTATCTGACGCCCAGACCATGCCTTCGCAGCTTGCGCCTTCTTTATTAACGCCGCGCCAGCGCCATAACAAGTTATCCATGCGGCATACCCGAAACGCGATAAAGCTCTTCAGGCGTCGTCAGCCCCGCTTCAACAGCCTGTAACCCATGCTCAAACAGAGTGGTCATGCCCTGCGCCCGCGCTTGTAAAGCGATCTCTTCAGGCGGTGCGCCGCTGGCGATAGTCTGGCGCAGCGCGGCATTAATGCTGAGCAGCTCGAAAAGCGCGATACGCCCGTAATAACCGCCGTAACAGCGCTCACACCCACAGGCCTTATAGGGATGAATCGGGCGCGGCCAGAGCGAAGCCGGGAGCGTCACTGGTTCCTGTGAAAAGACGCGGCAGTAAGGACAAAGCTTCCTGACCAGCCGTTGTGCGATGACCAGCTCAAGTGCGGAGGCAAGCATCCAGCGCGGCAAACCCATCTGTTCAAGCCGCACCAGGGTTTCGGTTGTAGAGTTAGTGTGAAGCGTGGAGAGCACCAGATGCCCGGTCTGCGCCGCTTTAACCGCAATTTCAGCAGTTTCGAGATCGCGAATCTCACCAATCATGATTACGTCAGGATCTTGCCTGAGCAACGCCCGTAGCACCGCCTGAAAAGTCAGTCCGGCCTTCGGCAGCACCGGCGTCTGGTTCAGGCCCGTTACAGGAATTTCGACGGGGTCCTCCACGCTACAGATATTTACCTGTGGTGCATTAAGTGTATTGAGCGCAGTGTACAACGTGACGGTTTTACCGCTCCCTGTCGGGCCAGTCACCAGGATTAACCCTTGAGGGCGCTGTAACGCCTGACAAAAAAGTGTCTGCTGCGCCTGCGACAGCCCCAGTGCCTGGACTTCCAGTGGTTGTTCCGTTTGCTGTAACAGACGCAAAACCACCTTTTCGCCACAGCGGCAAAGCAGGGTAGAGATGCGAAAAGAGACTGTTCGCCCGCCAAGCTCGATGCTGAATTGTCCGTCTTGCGGGAGCCTGCGCTCCGCAATGTCAAGATTACCCAGCACTTTCAGACGCGCCGTCAGCGCATCCGCAAGCGCTGCAGGTAGCGGCGGCAATGGATGTAAAACGCCGTCGATACGAAATCTTACCTGGTAGTGCGCTTCGGCAGGCTCAAAGTGGATATCGGAAGCGCGCCGCTGTAGCGCCTGTTGCAGCGTCTGGTTAACCAGCTCCACCACAGAAGCGGTTTCCTCCTGAGCTTTCTGGCGTAACGGCTCTGCCGCCAGTTGCCGTTCTTTTTCCAGCCGTTCGGGGCTCCAGCATTCAATATCAATATGCCGGTGCGTGGAAAAACGTAGCGCATCCATCAGCTCATTACTGGGTTCGCCCGCCACGGCGATATGCACCGTGGCGTCATCGATATCCAGTACCAGAGCGTTATAGCGCTGGCATAACGTATGCAGGTAATCGATTGGCATTGCAGCGTCCTCGCTTAAGGTAACGAGCTGCGAAAGACGTCTTCGCAGGCCTGCTTCAATGCGGTATCGCTGGTATCACAGGTTCGCTTCCAGCCTTCCATACCGTTAGTGGTGTTCCACTGCGGTGTGAGCGTCACCGATAAGCCGTTAAGGCTATCCTGCCCGGTGGCGCTTATCACGCCTTGTGCGATAGTCATTTCGCTCACATAACGGGTGGTTTTGGGGGCCGGAATGCCGTTTGCGCCTGCATCACAGCTGCTAAGCCCACCGCGATCGATAGCGCACAGCTCAATAGCGGTGCGATAAGGGATAACGGTTTGCAGCATGTCCGTCAGCGCTGCTTTGCGCAGGTAATTCTGATATGCCGGTACGCCAATGGCGCTAAGTATGGCGATTATGCCGATCACCACCATCAGTTCAATGAGTGTAAAGCCGCCCTGTCTGTTCATGGTTCCTCCTTGTTTGGGTGACGCCACTCTGGCAGGCCGTAAAAGGCTGCTCCAGACAAAGAAACCGATTCAGGAATCTGTCTTCAGAAGAAGATTATGTTGTTACATGAAACTGCAACGCGGTTGCGTAACATCTCGCAAATCCTTTCATAAACAACAGAGTGTTGAAAAAACACGGAGACAAAAAAGAGAGGACACAGGAAGATAACGGCAAGGAAAGGAGAGGGCAGGCGAAAACCTGCCCGGCATGAGTCAGCGAAAACGCATGGAGAGGTCGAGCGCGCGAATATGTTTAGTCAATGCACCCACAGAGATGAAATCCACACCGGTTTCTGCGAATTCGCGCAGCGTTTCCAGCGTGACGTTGCCGGAAACCTCCAGCCGTGCCTGGCCCGCAGTACGTTTTACCGCTTCACGCATCTGATCGACGGTAAAGTTGTCGAGCATGATGATATCGGCACCGGCTTTCAGCGCGGCGTCCAGCTCATCAAGCGATTCCACCTCGACTTCTACCGGCACGTCAGGGTGCAGCCAGAACGCTTTTTCCACCGCCTGGCGCACCGAGCCGGAAGCGATAATATGGTTTTCTTTAATAAGAAACGCATCGGAGAGGCCAAGGCGATGGTTGGCGCCGCCGCCGCACAGTACCGCGTATTTCAGCGCGCTGCGCAGGCCCGGAATGGTTTTGCGGGTGTCGAGCAGTTGTGTGTGCGTACCTTCCAGCAGCGCCACATAGCGGCGCACTTCGGTAGCCACACCGGAAAGCGTCTGGACGAAATTCAGCGCGGTGCGTTCGCCCGTCAGCAGAACACGGGAGGTGCCTTCAAGCTCAAAAAGCGGCTGATCGGGCTGCACGTCGTCACCATCCTTTACGTGCCACATGACGCGGACATCGCCGCCAAGCTGGATAAACACCTCATCCACCCAACGCTTACCGCAGAATACGCCCGCCTCGCGCGTAATGACGACCGCATGCGAGCGACTGTCTGGCGGTAACAACTGCGCGGTAATATCGCGGCTGGCATCGGTCTCGCCGCCAAGATCTTCACGCAGAGCCTGAGCGACGGTAAAGGGGATATCCAGGGTGATTCGTTCCAGTAGCGCGTCACGTCGATGGTCCGGATTGTAACGGCGAGGTGGCATGATATAACTCCAGATTGGTGGCTAATCAAAAGAATGAAACATGCTACTCTGAAGCGAGTTTGAGTACCACAGAAAGGAGAATTGCACATGCAGGTGAAAGATGGCTGGCTGGTGGATGCCCGGCACGCGCCCTCGCCGCATCATGACTGCCGGCCTGAGGATGAAGCGCCTTCGTTGTTGGTGGTGCATAACATCAGCCTGCCGCCGGGCGAGTTCGGTGGCCCGTGGATCGATGCGCTGTTCGCCGGTACGCTTGACCCTCAGGCGCACCCTTATTTCGCGGACATCGCCCACCTGCGCGTTTCGGCGCACTGCCTGATTCGTCGCGATGGTGAAATTGTGCAGTATGTGCCTTTTAATAAACGTGCCTGGCACGCTGGCGTATCCTGCTACGAGGGGCGCGAGCGCTGCAACGACTTTTCTATTGGCATTGAGGTTGAAGGGACGGACACAGAGCCCTACACCGATGCGCAGTACCGGCAACTGGCCGCCGTGACGCGCACGCTGATAAGCCTTTACCCGGCGATGAAAAATCATATGACCGGCCACAGCGATATCGCGCCTGAACGTAAAACCGATCCCGGTCCGGCTTTTGACTGGCCGCGCTTTCGCGCGCTGGTGGCCGACCCGTCTGATAAGGAGATGAGATGACGCTTTTCACCCTGCTGCTGGTGCTTATCGCCGAACGGCTTTTCAAACTGGGCGAGCACTGGCAACTGGATCATCGCCTTGAGCCGCTGTTTCGCCGCGTGCGCCACTTTTCGCTGTTCTTTACGCTCGGTATGGCAGTGCTGGCAATGTTGGTGGTCTTTCTGTGCCTGAACGCGCTGGAAGGCTGGTTCTTTAATGTGCCGCTACTGATCTTCTGGATCTTAATCGGCATACTGTGTATCGGGGCGGGCGGGGTGCGCAGGCACTATCATGCTTACCTTAAAGCGGCGAGCCAGGATGACAGCCACGCGCGCGAAAACATGGCGTATGAGCTGACGCTTATTCACGGCGTGCCGCCGGGTTGCGATGAGCGTGAGTATTTGCGCGAACTGCAAAACGGCCTGCTGTGGATCAACTACCGTTTTTATCTGGCACCGATGTTCTGGTTTGTAGTGGGGGGGATGTGGGGGCCGGTGACGCTGACGGGCTATGCCTTCTTACGCGCCTGGCAGAGCTGGGTTGCCCGTCATCATACCCCGCACCAGCGATTGCTTTCGGGCATTGACGCCATATTGCATGTGCTGGACTGGGTACCAGTTCGCCTCGCGGGCGTGGTGTATGCGCTCGTAGGGCATGGTGAGAAAGCGCTGCCTGCGTGGTTTGCCTCACTGCTCGATCGCTATACCTCACAGTATCAAGTATTAACGGGCCTGGCGCAGTTTGCGCTGGCGCGTGAGCCACACGTGGATAAGATAGCAACGCCGAAGGCGGCGGTGTCGATGGCGAAGAAAGCGACGCTGGTAATTGTGGTGGTGGTGGCGTTGTTAACGATTTACGGCACGCTCATGTGAGCGTGCCGCTGAAGATACCTCAGGGGTGATCGGCGGGCGGAGTGCCAAACTGCGGCATGCCGTCGTCATCCCAGGTGACCAGCTTCACGCGGGTATGGCGGTTAGGGTCCCAGAGCGGATCGCCTTCGATTTCCGTATAGTTGCGCGCATGGTAGACCAGCACGTCCTGCCCATCCGGTGTAGTGGTGAAGCTGTTGTGGCCCGGTCCGTACTGCCGGTTTTCATAACTGGTAGTGAAAACGGGCTGCGGCGATTTATGCCAGTTACGCGAGTCACGTAAATCCGCCGCCTGATCTATCCAGAGCAGCCCCATGCAATAGTTTTCGTCGGTGGCGCTCGCAGAGTAAGTCACGAACAGGCGTTCGCCGTGTTTCACCACTGCCGGGCCTTCGTTGACCAAAAAGCCTCGGCACTCCCACTCCAGCTCAGGCTTGCTCAGCATTACTGGCTCGCCTTTCAGCGTCCACGGATTTTCCATCTCACACAGGTACAAATTAGAGTTACCCGGAATAGTCGGCGCTTTTTGCGCCCACAGATACCAGAGCTTGCCCTGATGTTCGAAGGTCGTGGCGTCCAGTGAGAAGGTATCGTAAGGCGTCTGAATCTGGCCTTTATCCGTCCAGGTGCCGGTCAGCGGGTCGCTGTCTGCACATTCCAGCACGTACATCCGGTGCTGAAACATATTGTCTTTCAGTGCGCGTGTCGGGGCCGCGGCGAAGTAGATATACCATTTGCCATTGATGTAATGCAGCTCCGGCGCCCAGATGAGCTCGCTCATCGGCCCGGTATCCGGCTTACGCCAGACCACCACCGGTTGCGCCTGGCGCAGTGATTCAATCGACGGCGCGCGGCGAATTTCCAGCCGGTCATACTCCGGCACAGAGGCGATAAAGTAGTACTGGCCCTGATGGCGCAGAATAAACGGGTCAGCGCGCTGCTCAATCAGCGGGTTTGGCCAGGGTGAAGTATTCATCATCGCTCCTTACGATTTTGCTTCCACAGGTTTGGTCTGCGGGTATTCAGACAGCTCGCGGTAGTTTTCGCGGCGTTTTTCGAGGTCGCTCTGAATACGCGCCATCAGTTCACGGTCCACTTTCAGCAGGCGCACAACGCCTGCGGTAATCAGATACCCGACGCCCGGGATCACGGTAAAGAGCATGACGATGCCGTTAAGCGCTGTCGCGCTCTGCGCTTTGGCACCCGCGTCGTAGCCATACCAGGAGAGCAGAAAGCCTACCAGCGCGCCAGCAATCGCCAGCCCTAATTTCAGGAAAAAGAGGTTGCCGGAGAAGCTAATACCGGTAATGCGCTTGCCGGTCTTCCATTCGCCATAATCATCCACGTCCGCCATCAACGACCAGTGCAGCGGCGATGGGATCTGATGCAGTACGTTCAGCAGGAAATACATCACCACAATCAGCACCGTGGCGTGCGGGTTAAGGAAATAGAAGCCGCTGGAGAAAATCGCCAGCACGATGTTGGTCCAGAAGAAAACTTTCAGCTTACACCAGCGGTCGGTCAGCACTTTGGCAAGCGTGCTGCCAATCATCATGCCGATTACGCCGAGGCTGATAAACATCGTGGCGAAACTGGTGCTCTGCTGCATGACCCAGGTGACGTAATACATGGTCGCCGCCATGCGGATAAAGCCCGGGCAGACGTTGCAGATGGTCAGCAGCAGAATGCGCACCCACTGGTCGTTTTTCCAGACATCTTTCAGATCGGCTTTTAAGTCGTCATTGGTCGGTACCGCCGGGCGGATACGCTCGCGCACCGTAGCGAAACTGAACAGGAACATGCACATGCCAATCAGCGCCAGAATGGTCATGGCGATTTGATAGCCTTTGGCTTTGTCCCCGCCGCCGAAGTAATCCACCATCGGCAGCAGCGTCAGGGAGAGGAGCAGCGTGGCAATCCCTACCATCACAAAGCGATAAGACTGGCAGGCGACGCGCTCTTTCGGATCATTGGTTATCACGCTGCCCAGCGAACAGTAGGGAATATTGATGGCGGTGTAGGTAATGGAAAGCAGGAAGTAGGTCACAAAGGCATAGACAACTTTGCTGCTGTAGCTCCAGTCCGGCGTGGTAAACATCAGCACGCTGAATAACGCGTAGGGGAACGCTATCCACAGCAGCCATGGACGAAAACGCCCGAAGCGGCTGTGGGTGCGGTCGGCGATGGCACCCATAATCGGGTCGGTCACTGCGTCAATCACGCGAATCGACAGAAGCAATACGCCAACCAGCGCCGGGGCCAGGCCAAAAATATCGGTATAGAAGTAATTAACAAACAACATGATGGCGCCAAAGATAATATTGCAACCGGCGTCACCCATTCCGTAGCCGATTTTTTCTTTTACAGAGAGTCTGCTGTTTTCCATCGACACATCTCCGGTGAATGATATGGACGGAAGTATCATTCGGCCTAAGCAAAACTGCGCAGCAGTAATAAGTCGCAGAGATGGATAATCGTGTTGTGCGAAGGAATTTGTGAGGAAGGTAACAACCCTCACCCGGACGGGTGAGGGTTTGATAGCTTAGCGGGCGTGCGCCGCTTTCGCTTTTTTCTCTTTAATGAAGTAACCGATAGCCAGGATAAGCAGCCATACCGGGATCAGCCACACGGAGATCGCCATACCCGGCGTCATCAGCATAATGACCAGCACCGCAGCCATAAAGAGCAGGCACAACCAGTTGCCGAGCGGGTAGAAGAGCGCCGGGAAGCGCGGCGTCACCCCCTGTTGCTGTTTGGCGCGGCGAAAACGCATATGGGCAAGGCTAATCATCGCCCAGTTAATCACCAGCGCGGAGACCACCAGCGCCATCAGCAGGCCAAAGGCTTCCTGCGGGGCCAGGTAGTTAATCAGCACGCACAGCGCGGTAAAGGCGGCGGAGACCAGAATGGTATTGACCGGCACGCCGCGCTTGTCGACTTTTTGCAACGCTTTCGGGGCGTTGCCTTGTCTGGCGAGGCCAAACAGCATACGGCTGTTGCAGTAAACGCAGCTGTTATAGACGGAGAGCGCCGCAGTCAGCACCACGATGTTTAGCGCGTTTGCCACAAGAGAGTCGCCCAGCTCATGGAAAATCAGGACAAACGGGCTGGTATCGGCCGTGATACGCGTCCACGGCAGCAGAGAGAGCAGCACCGCCAGCGAACCTACATAAAAGATAAGAATGCGGTAGATAACCTGATTGGTGGCCTTCGGAATGCTTTTTTCCGGCTCGTCGGCTTCCGCCGCCGTAATGCCGACCAACTCCAGACCGCCGAACGAGAACATGATAATCGCCATCATCATGACAAGCCCCGAGACGCCATGCGGCAGGAAGCCACCATGTTCCCAGAGGTTACGCACCGTGGCCTGCGGGCCTGCGGTGCCGCTAAAGAGCAGCCAGGCGCCGAACAGGATCATCGCGACGACCGCGATAACTTTAATAATGGCGAACCAGAACTCCATCTCGCCGAACACTTTTACGTTGGTCAGGTTGATGGCGTTGATAACCACAAAGAAGACGGCGGCAGAGGCCCAGGTCGGGATCTCGGGCCACCAGAACTGGATGTACTTACCGACCGCGGTCAGCTCCGCCATCGCCACCAGCACATACAGCACCCAGTAGTTCCAGCCGGACGCGAAGCCCGCGAAACCGCCCCAGTATTTATAGGCAAAATGGCTAAAAGAGCCTGCCACCGGTTCTTCCACGACCATTTCGCCAAGCTGGCGCATGATCAGAAAGGCAATAAACCCCGCGATGGCGTAACCGAGAATAATCCCTGGCCCTGCGGACTGGATTACGGAGGCGCTGCCCAGAAACAGGCCCGTACCAATAGCACCACCCAGCGCGATAAGCTGAATATGGCGGTTTTTGAGGCCGCGCTTCAGCGTGTCGCCGTGCTGTTGACCTTCCATCATAAAACCTCGTTTGTGGTTATTTTTAATCCGCAGCGTGGCGCTGCTGTAATGTTGTTATGTCGCTGTGTGTAGTCTTTTCTTTACAGCCAATAAGGATGAAATTTCTAATAACGACTACCGCAGCGCCAAGAATAGTGATAAGCGCTGCCAAATGCACCTGCTTTCTCAGCGGGCACTCGCGGAGTGAATAAAAAGAAACCATTTGTAAATCGCTGCGGTTATTTCACGGACGGACGCGCGTATTCATCTTAAGCGCAGATATTGAATAGATATTCATATTTTAAACTAATGAATCGGTTCAGGTTGCACGCCTTTACGTTTCATTTGAGTTAAAACTACCGCTTTTGAGGTAACGGGTTCATTTGCGCGGAGTTACATTTCTGAAACGTTATTTCTTTATCATTGTTAAAATATGCGGGCTTTCCTGATTTCAATCAAAACCAGGATGGACAGAAGGTGAATACTTTGTTACTTTACCAACACGAACGTTAAATTGGTCATACCAATTGACTCCGGGCGAATGGCAGAGACAGGGAATAATGGCCTACAGCAAAATCCGCCAACCAAAACTTTCCGATGTGATTGAGCAGCAACTGGAGTTTTTGATCCTCGAAGGGACGCTGCGTCCCGGCGAAAAACTGCCTCCTGAGCGCGAGCTGGCTAAACAGTTCGACGTTTCCCGACCCTCCCTGCGAGAGGCGATTCAGCGTCTCGAAGCGAAGGGCCTGCTGCTTCGTCGCCAGGGCGGCGGTACTTTTGTTCAGAGTACGCTCTGGCAAAGCTTCAGCGACCCGCTGGTAGAACTCCTCTCTGACCACCCCGAATCCCAGTTTGATCTTCTTGAGACGCGTCACGCGCTGGAAGGTATCGCCGCCTATTACGCGGCGCTGCGCAGCACCGACGAAGACAGAGCGCGGATGAGCGAATGTCATCAGGCTATCGAGCGCGCTCAGGAGTCCGGCGATCTGGACGCAGAATCAAACGCGGTGGTGCAGTATCAGATAGCGGTCACGGAAGCCGCGCATAATGTAGTGCTGCTTCATCTGCTACGCTGCATGGAGCCGATGCTGGCGCAAAACGTCCGTCAGAACTTCGAATTGCTCTACGCGCGACGTGAAATGCTGCCGCTGGTCAGCGGCCATCGCACCCGGATTTACGAGGCGATTATGGCGCGGGAGCCGGAGCAGGCGCGGGAAGCCTCGCATCGTCACCTGGCGTTTATTGAAGAAATTTTGCTGGACCGCAGCCGTGAGCAGAGCCGTCGTGACCGCTCGCTGCGTCGTCTGGAGCAACGTAAGAATTAATGTTTTTCCGGTTTGTGCCGGAAGATTTGTACCAAAAGCGCCATTGAAGCGCGGCAACTAAACCCAGAACCTGTCTTATTGCGCTTTGTTAAGTGCCCGTAGTTCAGGTTGCATCGCGGCGGCAAGATGAAGCCCTTGAAAAGAAAGGGGGCGCACAGCCGCTACAGACGCAGCCGGACGCTGTAAGAGCACAGAGTGCAATGGGACAGGTTCCAGATAAATCAACGTATTAGATAGATGATAAGGAATACCCCCATGTCAGAACGTTTACAAAATGACGTGGATCCGATCGAAACTCGCGACTGGCTACAGGCGATCGAATCGGTAATCCGTGAAGAAGGTGTTGAGCGTGCTCAGTATCTGATCGATCAGCTGCTTTCCGAAGCCCGTAAAGGCGGCGTGAACGTAGCGGCGGGCAGTGCCGCCCGTCAGTACATCAATACCATCCCCGTTGAAGAAGAGCCGGAATACCCGGGTAATCTGGAACTGGAGCGCCGTATTCGTTCTGCTATCCGCTGGAACGCCATTATGACCGTGCTGCGTGCGTCCAAAAAAGACCTCGAGCTCGGCGGCCACATGGCGTCCTTCCAGTCTTCCGCGACCGTCTACGAAGTGTGCTTTAACCACTTCTTCCGTGCGCGCAACGACAAAGACGGCGGCGACCTGGTCTACTTCCAGGGCCACATCTCTCCGGGCGTTTACGCGCGTGCGTTCCTTGAAGGCCGCCTGACCGAAGAGCAGATGAACAACTTCCGTCAGGAAGTTCACGGCAACGGTCTGTCTTCTTACCCGCACCCGAAACTGATGCCGGAATTCTGGCAGTTCCCGACCGTATCGATGGGCCTTGGCCCGATCGGCGCTATCTACCAGGCGAAGTTCCTGAAATATCTGGAACACCGCGGCCTGAAAGATACCTCTGAACAGACCGTTTACGCGTTCCTCGGCGACGGTGAGATGGATGAGCCGGAATCTAAAGGCGCCATCACCATCGCGACCCGCGAAAAACTGGACAACCTGGTCTTCGTCATCAACTGCAACCTGCAGCGTCTGGACGGCCCGGTCACCGGTAACGGCAAAATCATCAACGAACTGGAAGGCATCTTCGAAGGCGCCGGCTGGAACGTTATCAAGGTGATGTGGGGTTCCCGTTGGGACGAGCTGCTGCGTAAAGACACCAGCGGCAAACTGGTTCAGCTGATGAACGAAACCGTTGACGGCGACTACCAGACCTTCAAATCCAAAAACGGCGCGTACGTGCGTGAGCACTTCTTCGGTAAATACCCGGAGACCGCAGCGCTGGTTGCAGACTGGTCTGACGATGAGATTTGGGCGCTGAACCGTGGCGGCCACGATCCGAAGAAAATCTACGCTGCATTCAAAAAAGCGAAAGAAACCAAAGGCAAAGCGACCGTTATCCTTGCTCACACCATTAAAGGTTACGGCATGGGCGACACCGCCGAAGGTAAGAACATCGCTCACCAGGTGAAGAAAATGAACATGGAGGGCGTTCGCTACGTCCGTGATCGTTTCAGCGTGCCGGTGGCCGACGAAGACCTGGAAAAACTGCCGTACATCACCTTCCCGGAAGGCTCTGAAGAGTACAAGTACCTGCATGAACGCCGTCAGGCGCTGCACGGTTACCTGCCGTCTCGTCAGCCGAACTTCACCGAGAAGCTGGAGCTGCCGGCGCTGGAAGATTTCCGCTCCCTGCTGGATGAGCAGAGCAAAGAGATCTCCACCACCATCGCTTTCGTACGCGCCCTGAACGTGATGCTGAAAAACCCGTCTATCAAAGACCGTCTGGTTCCTATCATCGCGGACGAAGCCCGTACCTTCGGTATGGAAGGTCTGTTCCGTCAGATCGGTATCTACAGCCCGAACGGCCAGCAGTACACCCCGCAGGACCGTGAGCAGGTGGCGTACTACAAAGAAGACGAGAAAGGTCAGATTCTGCAGGAAGGGATCAACGAGCTGGGCGCAGGTTCTTCCTGGCTTGCCGCTGCGACCTCTTACAGCACCAACAACCTGCCGATGATCCCGTTCTACATCTACTACTCCATGTTCGGGTTCCAGCGTATCGGCGACCTGTGCTGGGCAGCAGGTGACCAGCAGGCGCGCGGCTTCCTGATCGGCGGTACTTCCGGTCGTACCACGCTTAACGGCGAAGGTCTGCAGCACGAAGATGGTCACAGCCACATTCAGTCGCTGACTATCCCGAACTGTATCTCCTACGATCCGGCTTACGCTTATGAAGTCGCTGTCATCATGCATGATGGTCTGCAGCGTATGTACGGCGAAGCGCAGGAAAACGTGTACTACTACATCACCACGCTGAACGAAAACTACCACATGCCGGCGATGCCGGAAGGTGCCGAGGAAGGTATCCGTAAAGGTATCTACAAACTCGAAACCCTCGAAGGTAGCAAAGGTAAAGTTCAGCTGCTGGGCTCCGGCGCTATCCTGCGTCACGTCCGTGAAGCGGCAGAGATTCTGGCGAAAGAGTACGGCGTGGGCTCCGATGTCTACAGCGTGACCTCCTTCACCGAACTGGCGCGCGACGGCCAGGACTGCGAGCGCTGGAACATGCTGCACCCGCTGGAAACTCCGCGCGTACCGTACATCGCTCAGGTGATGAACGACGCACCGGCAGTTGCTTCCACCGACTACATGAAACTGTTCGCCGAGCAGGTTCGTACTTATGTACCGGCTGATGATTATCGCGTACTGGGCACCGACGGCTTTGGCCGCTCTGACAGCCGCGAAAACCTGCGCCACCACTTCGAAGTTGACGCTTCTTACGTGGTTGTCGCTGCGCTGGGCGAACTGGCTAAACGTGGTGAAATCGATAAGAAAGTGGTGGCTGACGCTATCACCAAATTCAATATCGATGCAGAGAAAGTCAACCCGCGTCTGGCATAAGAGGTAAAGAAATAATGGCTATCGAAATCAATGTACCGGACATCGGGGCGGACGAAGTTGAAGTCACCGAGATCCTGGTCAAAGTGGGCGACAAGGTTGAAGCTGAACAGTCGCTTATCACCGTAGAAGGCGACAAAGCCTCTATGGAAGTCCCGTCTCCGCAGGCGGGCGTGGTCAAAGAGATCAAAGTGTCCGTGGGCGACAAAGTCGAAACCGGCAAACTGATCATGATTTTCGATTCCGCCGAAGGTGCAGCAGCCGCTGCACCTGCCAAGGCAGAAGAGAAGAAAGAAGCGGCACCGGCGCAGGCTGCTGCACCGGCTGCAGCGGCAGCAAAAGACGTTAACGTACCGGATATCGGCGGCGACGAAGTCGAAGTCACCGAGATCCTGGTGAAAGTCGGCGACAAAGTTGAAGCCGAGCAGTCTCTTATCACCGTAGAAGGCGACAAAGCTTCTATGGAAGTGCCGGCACCGTTCGCGGGCACCGTGAAAGAGATCAAAATCAACACCGGCGACAAAGTTTCCACCGGCTCCCTGATTATGGTCTTCGAAGTGGCGGGCGCTGCGCCTGCGGCTGAAGCCAAACCGCAGGTTACCGAGCAGGCGGCATCTGCTCCGGCGGCAGCCGCTGGCGCGAAAGACGTCAACGTGCCGGATATCGGCGGCGATGAAGTCGAAGTGACCGAAGTGCTGGTGAAAGTGGGCGACAAAGTCACCGCTGAGCAGTCTCTTATCACCGTAGAAGGCGACAAAGCCTCTATGGAAGTCCCGGCACCGTTCGCAGGTACCGTGAAAGAGCTGAAAGTGAACGTGGGCGATAAAGTCTCCACCGGGTCGCTTATCATGGTCTTCGAAGTAGAAGGCGCAGCGCCTGCGGCGGCTCCGGCTGCGAAACAGGAAGCGGCGGCTCCGGCTCCGGCGGCGAAAGCTGACAAACCGGCTGCGGCTCCGGCGAAAGCCGAAGGCAAATCTGAATTTGCTGAAAACGACGCTTACGTCCACGCGACGCCGCTGATTCGCCGCCTGGCGCGCGAATTCGGCGTGAACCTCGCGAAAGTGAAAGGCACCGGTCGTAAAGGCCGCATCCTGCGCGAAGACGTTCAGGCTTACGTGAAAGACGCCGTTAAACGTGCAGAATCCGCACCTGCCGCTGGCGCGACCGGTGGTTCTCTGCCGGGTCTGCTGCCGTGGCCGAAAGTGGACTTCAGCAAGTTTGGTGAAGTGGAAGAAGTGGAACTGGGCCGCATCCAGAAAATCTCTGGCGCGAACCTGAGCCGTAACTGGGTGATGATCCCGCACGTTACGCACTTCGACAAAACCGATATCACCGATCTGGAAGCGTTCCGTAAGCAGCAGAACGCCGAAGCTGAGAAGCGTAAGCTGGATGTGAAGATCACCCCGGTTGTCTTCATCATGAAAGCCGTTGCCGCTGCCCTTGAGCAGATGCCGCGCTTTAACAGCTCGCTGTCTGAAGACGGTCAGCGTCTGACGCTGAAAAAATACATCAACATCGGCGTGGCGGTAGATACCCCGAACGGCCTGGTTGTACCGGTGTTCAAAGATGTGAACAAGAAAGGCATCATCGAGCTTTCTCGCGAGCTGATGACCATCTCCAAAAAAGCGCGCGATGGCAAGCTGACCGCTGGCGAAATGCAGGGCGGTTGCTTCACCATCTCCAGCATCGGCGGCCTGGGCACCACCCACTTCGCGCCGATCGTAAACGCGCCGGAAGTGGCTATCCTCGGCGTCTCCAAGTCTGCGATGGAGCCGGTGTGGAATGGTAAAGAGTTCGTGCCGCGCCTGATGCTGCCGATCTCCCTGTCCTTCGACCACCGCGTGATCGACGGTGCTGATGGTGCGCGTTTCATCACCATCATCAACAACACCCTGTCGGACATTCGCCGCCTGGTGATGTAAGCGAAAAGCCGGCCTGACGGCCGGCTTTTTTCTGGTAATTCCGCCTGACTGTGCGAAATTATCAGGTGCCAAAAGGATTCGTCTGCCGTTTGTTGTTTCAAAATTGTTAACAGTTTTGTAAAATGCGAGCGGATAGAACGTCCCGGTGGATGATGGGCGTTAAAACTTAAGCGTCAGACCCGCCGGAAAATTACAAAGAGGTCATGATGAGTACTGAAATCAAAACTCAGGTCGTGGTACTTGGGGCAGGCCCGGCAGGTTATTCTGCAGCCTTCCGTTGCGCTGACTTAGGTCTGGAAACCGTAATCGTCGAGCGTTACAGCACCCTGGGCGGTGTTTGCCTGAACGTAGGCTGTATCCCTTCTAAAGCGCTGCTGCACGTAGCGAAAGTTATCGAAGAAGCCAAGGCGCTTGCCGAGCACGGCATCGTTTTCGGCGAGCCGAAAACCGACATCGATAAAATCCGCACCTGGAAAGAAAAAGTCATCAATCAGCTGACCGGCGGTCTGTCTGGTATGGCCAAAGGCCGTAAAGTGAAAGTGGTGAACGGCCTGGGTAAATTCACTGGCGCGAACACCCTGGAAGTGGAAGGCGAGAACGGCAAAACCGTGATTAACTTCGACAACGCGATCATCGCGGCGGGTTCCCGTCCGATTCAGCTGCCGTTTATTCCGCATGAAGATCCGCGCGTATGGGATTCCACCGACGCACTGGAACTGAAAGAAGTGCCGAAACGCATGCTGGTTATGGGCGGCGGTATCATCGGTCTGGAGATGGGCACCGTTTACCACGCGCTGGGTTCAGAGATCGACGTGGTTGAAATGTTCGACCAGGTTATCCCGGCTGCCGACAAAGACGTGGTGAAAGTCTTCACCAAGCGCATCAGCAAGAAATTCAACCTGATGCTGGAAACCAAAGTGACTGCCGTTGAAGCGAAAGAAGACGGTATTTACGTTTCCATGGAAGGCAAAAAAGCACCGGCGGAAGCGCAGCGTTACGACGCGGTGCTAGTGGCTATCGGCCGTGTGCCGAACGGCAAAAACCTGGATGCAGGCAAAGCGGGCGTGGAAGTGGACGACCGTGGCTTTATCCGCGTTGACAAACAAATGCGCACCAACGTGCCACACATCTATGCGATCGGCGATATCGTCGGTCAGCCGATGCTGGCGCACAAAGGCGTTCACGAAGGTCACGTTGCCGCTGAAGTTATCGCGGGCATGAAACACTACTTCGACCCGAAAGTGATCCCGTCTATCGCTTACACCGAGCCGGAAGTGGCATGGGTGGGTCTGACCGAGAAAGAAGCGAAAGAGAAAGGCATCAGCTACGAAACTGCCACCTTCCCGTGGGCAGCGTCTGGCCGTGCTATCGCTTCCGATTGCGCAGACGGTATGACCAAACTGATTTTCGACAAAGAAACCCACCGTGTCATTGGCGGCGCGATTGTCGGCACCAACGGCGGCGAGCTGCTGGGTGAAATCGGTCTGGCTATCGAAATGGGTTGTGACGCGGAAGATATCGCGCTCACCATCCACGCGCACCCGACCCTGCACGAGTCCGTCGGTCTGGCGGCAGAAGTGTTCGAAGGCAGCATTACCGACCTGCCGAACCCGAAAGCGAAGAAAAAGTAAGTTTTCTCGCAAAATAAACGCCTCTTCGGAGGCGTTTTTTATGGCTGTTATTCAGCAGTGCGTCTTCCCTTATTCTTTAACTACCTAATCTGGTAGGACATTTTCGCTAATCTTCTTCCTTGTATCGCCGATAACAACGTAATAAAGGCGTTTTTGCCGCCGACGGCACGCTCTGGATGCTCAGGACTGTGTGGACAAGGAACGTATTCATCCCCGCTTTGCTTTGCTCATCTCAACACGGTGACGGTGTCTTGCTGTCAACGGCGTGTCTCTTTTTTTTTTCACTCTGGTGACTTTCAATAAAAAAGGAAAAGGTATGTCTGTAAAAAAACTGGCTGTCGTTGGCCTGGTATTAGCCGCGTTTACCCTCACTGGCTGCGGGGCAATGACCACCGCTATCAAGAAACGCAATCTTGAGGTGAAAACTCAGATGAGCCAGACCATCTGGCTTGAGCCGTCTTCTGAGAAAACCGTGTATATCCAGGTGAAAAACACGTCAGACAAAGACATGAGCAACCTGCAAACCCTGCTGGCGAACGATCTCTCCGCCAAAGGGTACAAAGTCACCAGCTCGCCTGACTCTGCCTACTACTGGATCCAGGCGAACGTCCTGAAAGCCGACAAAATGGATCTACGCGAAGCGCAGGGCTACCTGAAAACCGGTTATGAAGGCGCCGTCGCGGGCGCAGCGCTGGGTGCGGGCATCACCGCGTACAACAGCAACTCTTCCGGTGCGGCGTTAGGCGTTGGCCTGGCGGCGGGGCTTATCGGCATGGCGGCTGACGCGATGGTCGAAGATGTGAACTATACAATGGTCACCGACCTGCAAATTTCCGAGCGCAGCAAAGCGACGGTGACAACGGATAATATTGCCGCGCTGCGTCAGGGCACCTCCGGCGTGAAGCTGCAAACCAGCACCGAGCAGGGTAACCGTGCGAAATACCAGACGCGTGTGGTGTCCAGCGCCAACAAAGTTAACCTGAAATTTGAAGAAGCTAAGCCTGCGCTGGAAGCGCAGCTGGCGAAATCTGTCGCCAGCATTCTGTAAGCGGCATAACGATGGGCCGTCAGTACTCGGCCCATCGGTTTTTTGCGTAAAACCCTTACGGAGCGACGGGGGCCCACGTGTTATCGAGATGAGCCGGGTCGATAGTGCTGGCGCGCTGCGCGGTATCCGTTCCCAGATTTGCCTGAAGCACCCGATCGTCCTGCTTTACAATAAAACTCATCACGCCCGTTTCACCGTAACTGACAGGCCAGGCTAACATCGCAAAGCCGTTGTCGTGAGTGGGCAAAAGACGGAAATGGTAACCGTGATAGCCCATATCCTGCCTTTGCTGGCTGAACGCCGGGCCGAGCGGGCTCGGTGCCTCGCCGGGTTTCACCGGCCAGTAGAGGCCATCTTTCTTCCCCTCGCTGCTGATGATTTTCTCTGCGTAACGCTGATTCAGGACGTAATAGCTCTGCTGTGCATCGACGCCGGCATGGAGTGCGGCAATCGCGGCGAGTTCGTTGCGCCCGATCGTGCGGGTGAGGATTTCCTCCGCCGCGCCCTGCATGTCGAACTGCCAGCCTTGCGCGTGTTTGACGAGAGGAATGGGCAATTGCCAGTCCTGCGCGCCCACTTGCAGATGCGCCGTATCGCCCTGCAGGACGATATGATGATTTACTTTCCAGTCGCGCAGAAAACGGCTGACTTCCTCAGGATCGGCACCTTCGGGCGGCAAAATCTCGCGCCACGCATCGCCAAGAAGATGATTTAAGGCCGCCTCGTCGTGTGTCGAAATCGCCTGCGTCAGGGCGTCGGCGGCCTGCTCCGGCGTGCTGAATTGCGCCTGCGCAAAGGCGTATGATGCGGACAACCCGAACGCCAGCGCGGCGAGAAATGTCGATTTCACCTTTTTCTCCTTCTTAGTGATGGCGTTCATGCTGACGATGCTCAATGTGCCGCTCTCTTACCGGCGTGTCCGGGCGGTGGGCTGCCGCCAGATGCCGGCTTTCGATACCGCGCTGCTGTTGCACCTGCCAGCGGGCGGAACGGCTGTCGTTACCGCTGAACGCGCTGGCGTGCAGATCGCGATAAGGCGCATGTTGTGTCGCGTCATGGAAAGGGCGTTCCGACGCGTTATGCGCGTGACTGGCCAGCCGTGCGCTTTCGGGTTTGATATCGTAACCGCGATAGTTGCTGCGCTGCGCGCGCTCCTGCAACGAATGGCGGGCGGCCTGGTGCGGGGTGTTCACCGTGGCACTGTGTCCCGTGGCCTGCTGAAAGCGCGCGGCAGCCGCCTGGCGCTGTGAGGCCCGGTTGTCGGCAATAGGGTCTGTTGCGCTGGCAGGGCGGTGAAGCGGTGTGACGACACGGGTATGGGGATTGTCCATACCGTTGCGATACGCCGGATTGGGGTGCCAGGGCATCGTGTTCCCGCGCCGGTTTTCACCGGTGATTCGGTTGTAGTTATTCACGTTAATATTGATGTTATCGCCATTGTGCCAGTAGCCGCCGTCGTGGCGATCGTGATGGTGGTAGTCATCGTCATGATGATGGTGGTGGTCATCATCATCATCCCAGTCAATGGCGCTGAAAAGCGCATACGTTGTGGCGACACCGAGACTGTATCCCAGCCCTCTGACAAAACTGTTGCCGAACTGCTCGCCGGGCGTTGGCGGCAAATAAACAGGCGGGTACGCCGGGTTCTGCCAGGAGCCGTAAACCGTCGCCGGGTTATAAGTGGGCACATAAACCACGTTGGGCGTCGCCGGTTCAATTTCGATAACGGTTGAACTGCGCGGCGCGGTGGCAGGTTTTTCCGGTGAGACTGGCGGCGCGGTTCTGGTAATGGTCGTTACCTTTTGCTGTGGCGAAGAGGTGAGCGCGCCAGTCTGTTGAGCCAGCGCGCGCAGGCGCTGTACCGACGCCATGACGTCATCAGGCTGTGCCAGAAAGGCATCGCCCAGGTTTTGTATCCACGACGGGTTCTGCCCCAGCAGTGACATTAATTGCGGGAACGCCACCAGGGATTTGACGCTGGCGTCCCACGGTTGCCCGGCGACTGCCTGAATGGCGGCGTCGCCCTGTAGGGTGGGATGGTCCTGTGACCACTGCGCGGCCTGCACCATATTCATCGGGTAAGTAGAGGCCATCAGGATCTGCGACAACAGCGCATCAGGGTAGAGCGCGATGGGCGCGACCCACTGGTCAATTTGCGCGGCGGAATATGTCGGTGTGGTTGCGGGCGCAGGCGTGGGTTGAGGCGGCACCGGCGCGGTGGGTGGTGCCGCGACAGGCGCTTCGGCGGCGGAAGGCACCTGACTTTTCACAAACAGGACGCCTGAGGCGCCGAACAGCCCGGCGCTGCACAGCAACGCGAGCAGGTGTGGCTTTAAAGGCAACTTCATAGATGACTCCGGGGCTCATGGCGCCATACGGGCGCTGACGTTGCCGCGAGTATTATCTACCCGAGTTTTCCTTTTTTAACCTTAACAGGGAAAGGGACGCGTGAGTCCGGAATAAGAGTGTGAGTATTTATTACGCAATTATAACTGATAACGAAGCGCAGGGTAGGGAGTCGTAAAAGACCGCCCTTGCGGGCGGTCAGCAGCTTAATTGCCCAGATTCAACACCAGCAGCACCGTGATGTCGGAAATATTCCAGCCACCGTGTGATGCCGCCAGCAGTGAACCCAGCGCAACGATGAGCGCAAAAAGCCAACGCATCTCCATTGCGAGTAGTCCCGAAGGCGCTACGTTGATCCTCTCTTCACCGGGAAAGGCAGAACCAGGCAAGTGTGTTATACCTGCCACGTAGGTTGTTGGAACTGCTTCCGGGCCCGGTGACTGGCTGCTACACCAGCGAAGCAGGCCAGGCGCTACTGTAGCGAGCCGGAGAAAAGGCTCAAAGGGCTTTTCGGCGTTTGCAGCGACTTACATGTAAATTCTGAAAGCGGTACGCAAAACGTACATCCGGGCTTGCGGGCCTGTCTTTCTGATGTCACTATTTGCCCTGTGTTATACCTGCCATATAATCTGTGCAACGGTGTCTGCTACCACTCGCGCACAACAGAGAAACCGCCACCCGGCGGTTTTTTTGTGCCCGAAAACACACTTCTGAAACGTGTTCTGCGTAGCTTAACGATTCAGCAAAGATTTAATGTTGCTTTTTTGTAAACAGATTAACACCCCACCAAATTCCTGCTATTCTGCCCGTCGCGGATCCGGGCATTTACCCTACAAACTGCTGTCTCACAGGAGCGTGAAGAGAGAAGCCTGGCTCCCACTATGACAATGAGAGCGAGGAGAACCGTCGTGCTAGAAGAATACCGTAAGCACGTAGCTGAGCGTGCCGCCGAGGGGATTGTAGCCAAACCCTTAGATGCAACCCAAATGGCCGCACTCGTCGAGCTGCTGAAGAACCCGCCCGCGGGTGAAGAAGAGTTTCTGTTAGACCTGCTGACCAACCGTGTACCCCCAGGCGTTGACGAAGCAGCCTATGTAAAAGCAGGTTTCCTTGCCGCTGTCGCCAAAGGCGAAGCCACCTCCCCGCTGGTCACCCCTGAAAAAGCCGTTGAACTGTTAGGCACCATGCAGGGCGGTTATAACATTCATCCGCTGATTGAAGCGCTGGATAACGACAAACTGGCACCGATCGCCGCCAAAGCGCTGTCCCACACGCTGCTGATGTTCGATAACTTCTACGATGTCGAAGAGAAAGCGAAAGCGGGCAACGCTTACGCGAAGCAGATCATGCAGTCCTGGGCGGACGCCGAATGGTTCCTGTCGCGCCCGGCGCTGGCAGAAAAAATCACCGTCACCGTGTTTAAAGTGACTGGTGAAACCAACACCGACGATCTCTCACCTGCGCCGGATGCCTGGTCGCGCCCGGATATTCCGCTGCACGCCCTGGCGATGCTGAAAAACGCCCGCGAAGGCATTGAGCCGGATCAGCCGGGCAGCGTTGGCCCGATCAAACAGATTGAAGCGCTCCAGCAGAAAGGTTTCCCGCTGGCCTATGTTGGCGACGTCGTGGGCACCGGCTCATCGCGTAAATCCGCGACTAACTCCGTGCTGTGGTTTATGGGCGACGACATCCCGTACGTGCCGAATAAACGCGGCGGCGGCGTGGTGCTTGGCGGTAAAATCGCGCCGATTTTCTTCAACACGATGGAAGATGCGGGCGCGCTGCCGATCGAAGTGGATGTGTCAAACCTGAACATGGGCGATGTGATTGACATCTACCCTTACAGCGGCGAAGTGCGCAACCACGAAACCGGTGAGCTGCTGGCGAATTTTGAACTGAAAACCGACGTGCTGATCGACGAAGTACGCGCGGGTGGTCGTATTCCGCTGATCATCGGCCGCGGCCTGACTACCAAAGCGCGTGAAGCGCTGGGCCTGCCGCACAGCGACGTGTTCCGTCACGCGAAAGATGTGGCTGAAAGCAATCGCGGCTACTCGCTGGCGCAGAAAATGGTCGGTCGCGCCTGCGGCGTCGCGGGTGTCCGTCCGGGCGCCTATTGCGAGCCGAAAATGACCTCCGTGGGTTCTCAGGACACCACCGGCCCGATGACCCGTGATGAACTGAAAGATCTGGCGTGCCTCGGCTTCTCCGCCGATCTCGTGATGCAGTCCTTCTGCCACACGGCGGCATATCCGAAGCCGGTTGACGTCACCACGCACCACACCCTGCCAGACTTCATCATGAACCGCGGCGGCGTGTCGCTGCGCCCTGGCGACGGCGTGATCCACTCCTGGCTGAACCGTATGCTGCTGCCGGATACCGTCGGTACCGGCGGCGACTCCCACACCCGTTTCCCGATCGGGATTTCGTTCCCGGCGGGCTCTGGCCTGGTGGCGTTTGCTGCCGCGACTGGCGTCATGCCGCTCGATATGCCGGAATCGGTGCTGGTGCGCTTCAAAGGCCAGATGCAGCCGGGCATTACGCTTCGCGATCTGGTGCATGCGATCCCGTATTACGCCATTCAGCAGGGCCTGCTGACCGTTGAGAAGAAAGGGAAGAAAAACATCTTCTCGGGCCGCATCCTGGAAATCGAAGGCTTGCCGGATCTGAAAGTGGAGCAGGCGTTTGAGCTGACTGACGCCTCTGCCGAGCGTTCTGCGGCGGGCTGCACCATCAAGCTCAACAAAGAGCCGATCATTGAGTATCTCAACTCCAACATTGTGCTGCTGAAGTGGATGATTGCGGAAGGCTACGGCGATCGCCGTACGCTGGAGCGTCGTATTCAGGGCATGGAGAAGTGGCTTGCCGATCCGCAACTGCTGGAAGCGGATGCTGACGCGGAATACGCGGCGGTGATCGAAATCGATCTCAACGAGATCAAAGAGCCGATTCTCTGCGCGCCGAACGACCCGGACGATGCGCGTCTGCTCTCTGACGTGACCGGCGATAAAATTGACGAAGTGTTTATCGGTTCGTGCATGACCAACATCGGTCACTTCCGTGCGGCCGGTAAGCTGCTGGATACCCATAAAGGCCAGCTGCCGACCCGTCTGTGGGTGGCACCGCCGACCCGTATGGACGCCGCGCAGCTCACCGAAGAGGGCTACTACAGCGTCTTTGGTAAGAGCGGCGCGCGTATCGAGATCCCAGGCTGCTCGCTGTGCATGGGGAACCAGGCGCGCGTGGCGGACGGCGCGACGGTGGTGTCCACCTCGACCCGTAACTTCCCGAACCGTCTCGGTACCGGCGCGAATGTCTATCTGGCGTCTGCCGAACTCGCCGCCGTCGCGGCGCTGATTGGCCGTCTGCCGACGCCGGAAGAGTATCAGCAGTTCATGTCCCAGGTGGATAAAACCGCCGTGGACACCTACCGTTACCTGAACTTCGACCAGCTTGATCAGTATACTGAGAAAGCGGACGGCGTGATTTTCCAGACCGCGGTATAACGCACCTCTGCCCGGCGTTATTCGCGTCGGGACAGACAGTAAAAAGGGAAGCCACTGGCTTCCCTTTTTTATTGCGGTTAACGGCTCACGACTCCGCTTTGCCGTCGTAGCGCGGCAGGCTCACCACCGGATAAGTAAACTCGCCTTCCACCTGACAGCGCTCCGGTTTCTGCTTACCGGCGTCAAACAGCACATAGCGCTCTTTGTCGGGGAAATAGATCAGATCGTCGCCGTTACGAAACGAAATCATTTCATAAGGCACGCCGTTGTCGGTTTTGCTCTTTTCAATGCCGGAGGCTATCTGGAAGTGATCTTTCCACTTCATCGTGGAGAGGTGATATTTAAAAAACGAGACCAGCACATTGCCGCGATTAACGCATTCAAGGCGAACCGCTTCACCGGCATACGCGTGGGAGAGCGGCAGCGCGACGAGCAGCAGCGCGCGGCGCAGAAGAGTAAAGTTCACAGGCAACCTCAATACAACAGCACTTAAGATAAACCAAGAGTAACACAGCTCATGCAACGGCTTGTCTACAAGGGTGTTGTCAGTTTCGTCGGCGGCTGCGCTTTTCTTTCCGTTTCATGCTGCGATAATAACAAGAGATAAACAAAGCAGCGGCCAGGCGACGCCCGGCCAGAGGAAAACACCATGGATTATGAATTCTTGCGCGACATCACCGGCGTGGTGAAAGTCCGCCTCTCAATGGGCCACGAAGCGCTCGGGCACTGGTTCAACGAAGAGGTGAAAGGCAATCTGGCGCTGCTGGATGAAGTCGAAGCGGCGGCGCGCGACGTCAAGGGCAGCGAGCGGCAGTGGCAGAAAACCGGCCATGAATACACGCTGTGGCTGGATGGCGAAGAAGTCATGGTGCGCGCCAATCAGCTGGAATTCTCCGGCGACGAAATGGAAGAAGGAATGAGCTACTACGATGAAGAGAGCCTGTCGCTCTGTGGCGTTGAGGATTTCCTTCAGGTGGTGCAGGCGTACCGCGATTTTCTGGCGCAATACGGATAACGGCGGCGCATCCGTGCGCCGCGCAGGATCATACGGACGGGATATTGCGTCCGTAATAGATTTCACGCATCTCTTTCCAGAGCTGGTCGGTAATGACCTTGCGCTCTTCTTCGGTTAACTCTTCCGGCCGGGTGTGGAACATGTAGTGCTTAAGGTCGAACTCTTTAAGCAACATTTTGGTATGGAAGATATTTTCCTGATAAACGTTCACATCCATCATGTCATACAACGATTTAATGTCGTCTGACATAAAGTTCTGTATCGAGTTAATCTCATGATCGATAAAGTGTTTCATACCGTTGACGTCGCGGGTGAAGCCGCGCACGCGGTAGTCGATAGTCACGATATCGGACTCAAGCTGATGGATTAAATAATTCAGCGCCTTCAGAGGCGAAATCACGCCGCAGGTTGACACTTCAATATCGGCGCGGAAAGTGCACAGGCCGCCTTCCGGATGGCTTTCCGGGTAGGTGTGGACGCAGATATGGCTCTTGTCGAGGTGCGCGACCACGGTTTCCGGCAGCGGGCCGGGGTGCTCGGTTTTGTCGATAAGCTGCGGGTCGACCGGCTCTTCGCTCACCAGAATCGTGACGCTGGCGCCCTGTGGCTCATAGTCCTGGCGTGCGATATTCAGAATATTGGCGCCGATAATCGAGCAGGTTTCCGTCAGGATTTCCGTAAGACGGTTGGCGTTATAGAGTTCATCGATATACGCGATATAGCCATCGCGTTCTTCCGCCGTTTTGGCGTAGCAAATATCGTAAATACAAAAACTCAGGCTTTTGGTCAGGTTGTTAAAGCCATGCAGTTTCAGCTTTTTCAATTTTTATCACCTCCTTAGGATGCCTGCGACGCCAGGGCATCTTGCAAATATTGCGGCAGAGCGAATGCTGCCGTATGAATGGCCGGATTGTAATAACGGCACTTCAGCCCCGCGGTGTGAAAGCGCGCCTGTAAGGTTTCCAGCGGGAGTTTGCGCAGGGCGTCGTTATCGGTGGCCCAGGCAAACGTCATAATGCCGCCGTAATAGGTGGGGATCGCCGCCTGATAAAAGCTCACGTCGCCAAAGTAGTGGCTGAGCTTTTTATGGCTGTCGATGGCTTCATCCTGCTGGAGAAAGCAGACGCCGTTCTGCGCGACGAAAATCCCGCCCGGATTCAGGCAGCGCTTGCACCCTTCATAAAACGCCGACGTGAACAGGCTCTCTCCCGGCCCGATGGGATCGGTGCAGTCGGAGATAATCACATCAAATTTCTGGGTGGTCTGGTTGACGAAATTCACGCCGTCGTCGATCACCAGCGTAAAGCGCGGATCGTCATAGCTACCGGCATTGTGGTTAGGCAGATGCTCGCGGCAAAACGCCACCACGCCGGCGTCGATTTCCACCATCGTGATGGATTCCACGCTCTGATGACGCGTCACTTCACGCAGCATCGCGCCATCGCCGCCGCCGATGATCAGCACGCGCTTCGCGTGGCCGTGGGCCAGCAGCGGCACATGTGTCATCATTTCGTGATAGATAAACTCGTCGCGTTCGGTGGTTTGCACCACGCCGTCCAGCGCCATCACCCGGCCAAAGGCGGAGTTTTCGAAAATAATCAGATCCTGATGATCGGTTTTTTCGCGATAGAGCACTTTGTCGACGGCAAAGTATTGACCAAACTGATCGTGCAGCGTTTCGTGCCACATAGGATTCTCGGTCACGGGCTGATTCCTCCTTCGTTAACACCCTATAAAAACGGGCGCAACATCATAGCTAACTATGACCGTGGATGCACGGTCACCATTTCACCAAAGGAGCGGGGGAGGGGATTACTTCACGTAGGCAAGCAGGCTTAGCGAATCACGCGCCAGGGCTTTGCACTTTTTAGCGGTAGGAATAGCGATGCCGCTCAGATCGCGGTAACTGTCCTCGCCGAGCGCCTTCATATTAAAGCTGTCGTAATTGCTTAAATCCCACTGATTCTGTTGGGCGAAAAAGACCAGCGCGCGACGGATCTGCCCGTTCGGCAGGTTCTGGTAGCCACAATCATTTTTCAGAAAAACAAAAACCGCCGTAAGGTCGGCCATGTCTTCCGCTTCTGATTCACTGAGCGCAAAACTGTTAGTGGAAAAGGCCAACAGACAGCCCAGAAACATTAGCCTGACTACTTTTCTCATCACGTCTACCACTCGCCAATCAATACCCAACGATAGCACATTTCGTTCAGGCGCGACGAGGAGATTTCTTGCCTTTAACGCGCGGATAACTGCCTGTTTCAGGCGATGTTGTACGAACATCATCGACCAGAAAGCAGCAGAAAAATCCCTCTATACGATACGGCAATCGCGCACGTTAACGCACCGAAGAGCAAACCACTGAACGAATGAAACGATAAAAGTGATGGGCGTTGCGCCAGGACGTCTAAACCCTTTTTTATGCTCCGCTTGTAAGGTGTTGATTTTTAATGCGTGCAGCTGTGGTGATAAAAAAGGGTTTCAGGCGTTAAAAAGCAAAAATTTGTTTTCAATTCAGGCATTCCGGTAATATTCGCTCTTGTTCACTGCCGTACAGGCAGCTTAGAAATTTCGCACCACCTGGCCGACGAGGGGTTAAACGTTCACTGCCGTACAGGCAGCTTAGAAAACGCCACCAGACCAAAGACAGAAAAAAATAAACGTTCACTGCCGTACAGGCAGCTTAGAAATGCAATGGTAAAGCCGGGCTCAACGCCATCAGGTTCACTGCCGTACAGGCAGCTTAGAAAGGAAATTGAAAACGAACGCGAGCCAGGAGCTTGTTCACTGCCGTACAGGCAGCTTAGAAATGGACGCGCACATGACTTCGCTCGGCGGTGACGTTCACTGCCGTACAGGCAGCTTAGAAACCGAAAAACGACACCTTTGACGATGTTACAGCGTTCACTGCCGTACAGGCAGCTTAGAAACCGTCGCGGCGTGCGCCCTTTTGGCCCTGTCAGTTCACTGCCGTACAGGCAGCTTAGAAAACGGATTACTACCGGTTCCTACGCGCACTACGGTTCACTGCCGTACAGGCAGCTTAGAAATGGCACGCGCGCATAAAAAAGCCCCGGCGGAAGTTCACTGCCGTACAGGCAGCTTAGAAAGGCCAGCGGCGCGCCGATTTAGTCCAGATGCGGTTCACTGCCGTACAGGCAGCTTAGAAACATGACATCCAGCCGCAACGCCAGCGGCAACGGTTCACTGCCGTACAGGCAGCTTAGAAAGTCAATGGCGGACAATTTGGCATTTACGAAGAGTTCACTGCCGTACAGGCAGCTTAGAAATGTACGCGACAGCACGTACATATCGACGTAGCGTTCACTGCCGTACAGGCAGCTTAGAAAGCAATTCGATGCTCAAGCCCTTGCCCCTGGCAGTTCACTGCCGTACAGGCAGCTTAGAAAGTTGAGATAGTACCGGTATACAAAAACTTTGCGTTCACTGCCGTACAGGCAGCTTAGAAAGATCATGGTGAATGAAAAAGGCGAACCATTAAGTTCACTGCCGTACAGGCAGCTTAGAAAAGTGAGAGCGTAATCCGGTCCATCTATGACGGGTTCACTGCCGTACAGGCAGCTTAGAAACCGACGCCGTGCCGGGTGCGCGGTTGCCGCGCGTTCACTGCCGTACAGGCAGCTTAGAAAACGAAGCAGCAGATTGCCGACGATATCCGAAAGTTCACTGCCGTACAGGCAGCTTAGAAATGCGTATCGAGTTGTAGATCGAGGCGGGTGACGTTCACTGCCGTACAGGCAGCTTAGAAAGGTCACTCGCGATAATTCACTGCGCCTGCTCAGTTCACTGCCGTACAGGCAGCTTAGAAATTTATCAGAATCATTACCATCGTCGCGAGACTGTTCACTGCCGTACAGGCAGCTTAGAAATGTTGAGGCTTGCCATTCTTGCCAGTGCGGGCGTTCACTGCCGTACAGGCAGCTTAGAAAGTATCTGGTTTGGTGTCATCGGTGTTCTCCTGTGTTCACTGCCGTACAGGCAGTTTAGAAATGGATGATGCAGTGTTAACTAAGCAAGTCGAAAGTTCACTGCCGTACAGGCAGCTTAGAAAGTGGAATGAGGGGTGAAGCGTGAGCGAATTTAGTTCACTGCCGTACAGGCAGCTTAGAAAGGTAACGTATCCGGCCTATCAGGCCGCCGATTGTTCACTGCCGTACAGGCAGCTTAGAAATTTCAATCTTCCGGTGCGGTTGCGACTTGCCAGTTCACTGCCGTACAGGCAGCTTAGAAAGCACTCCAGCCCGCAACTTTAGACGCACCCACGTTCACTGCCGTACAGGCAGCTTAGAAATCAGGCTCGAACACCTCGCACAGCTCCTCGTGGTTCACTGCCGTACAGGCAGCTTAGAAAACTCCCAGCTACCCGCCGGGGTTGGATACGCCGTCCACTGCACACCCGCAGTAAAAAATTTTAAGCCCGAAGTAATGCTTTTATTATCGTTATATAAATAACGCCGCAATATCATGGGGAAATTATCTATAAAATTTATGGTTTCTGCTGTAAGAGCTTTGCTGGAAAATTCGCGCCAGATATTAATGCAGTGCTAATTAGCCGATATAACGGCGATAACACGTAAGAACCACATTAACTACAGACATTTGCAGGCTTATTGCCTGTCACAGGGTGTCGTTAGAGTAATCAATAATTATGTTTGATTGCAGATAATAGCGAAGGCCCTATAAAAATTGACATTTAGTGTCATTTATTAATAAAGCGCGGGAAATGAAAGGGATGTCACGGCATATTTAAAGGCTTAATAATAGACTCATCTCTTATTTATATTTCAAAGAAATATAAATACAGGAATCATCTAACGGAATGATGTAATGGATCGGAATGCCGTAACGCCCTCTGATTTAAAAACGATTCTCCATTCAAAACGCGCCAATATTTATTATTTGCAATACTGCCGGGTACTGGTTAATGGCGGCCGGGTGGAATATGTCACCGATGAAGGGAAAGAATCGCTTTACTGGAATATCCCTATCGCCAATACCACAGTGGTCATGCTCGGCACCGGGACGTCAGTCACGCAGGCTGCCATGCGGGAATTTGCCCGTGCGGGCGTAATGGTGGGGTTCTGTGGCGGAGGCGGCTCACCGCTTTATGCCGGCAATGAGAGAGACATTGAGGTGTCCTGGCTCTCGCCGCAGAGCGAATACCGGCCTACCGAATATCTGCAGAACTGGGTCGCGTTCTGGTTTGATGAAGAAAAGCGTCTGGCAGCGGCAAAACGATTTCAGTATGCCCGCCTGCAGCAAATTGAGCGCCACTGGCTGGGCAGCCGCATGCGTCGTGAGGCGTTCTTTCCGATGGCGGAAGAGCCTCTGCTGGCGCTGCTTGCAAAAGCACGGGCGCAAATGGAGCAGGCCGGTACGCATAACGCGTTGATGCTTCAGGAAGCGCAACTGACGAAGGCGCTTTATAAGCTGGTCAGCCAGACGGTGAAATATGGTGATTTCACGCGCGCCAAACGTGGCGGCGGAACGGATGCGGCTAACCGTTTTCTCGATCACGGTAACTACCTTGCCTACGGGCTCGCCGCCGTTGCCGCCTGGGTAACCGGGTTGCCGCACGGGCTTGCGGTCATGCATGGCAAAACCCGGCGCGGTGGCCTGGTCTTTGATATCGCTGACCTGATTAAAGATGCGCTGGTCATGCCGCAGGCGTTTATCGCGGCGATGGCGGGGGATGACGAACAGTCGTTTCGCCAGCGCTGCATCACCGGTTTTCAACAGGCGGATGCGCTGGATCTGATGATCACGACCTTACAGGAAACCGCCTGTGAACTGGGTGGTAACGCGCCATGAACGTCCTTTTGATTTCACAGTGCACGAAACGGGCGCGGGAAGAGAGCTGCCGTATTCTGGATCAGTTTGCCGAACGTAAAGGCGATGGCACCTGGCAAACGGTCATTACACTTGAAGGGTTAAATACCCTGCGGCGTTTGCTGCGTAAAACCGCCCGGCGCAATACCGCCGTGGCATGCCACTGGCTTAAAAAAGGTGGTGATACTGAACTGCTGTGGGTGGTGGGGAATCTGCGCCGGTTCAGTGTGCAGGGCAGCGTTCCCACTAACCGTACCACGCTGGATGTGGTTCGTCGCGGGCAGGAACACAGCTGGCACTGCGCCGAAGCGATGGCGCTTTTAGCCGCGATTGCCGGGCTGTTTCACGATTTCGGCAAGGCGAACAGGCTCTTTCAGCACACGCTTTGCGGGAACGCCGCACTCACCTTCCAGCCCTACCGCCACGAATGGGTTTCCGTGCGTCTGTTCCAGGCGTTTGTCGGTGAGCAGACCGATCGCGAATGGCTGGCGGCACTCGGCGAAATTGTACCCGCTGATGAAGCGCGCTGGCTGGAAAGGCTGAAAGCCGATGCGCCGGGCGATTCCGGCAGCCCGTTTACCCGCCTGCCGCCGCTGGCGCGGGTGGTCGCCTGGCTGATTCTCTCTCACCACCGTTTACCGCAGTGCCTGCTCAAACATCATCAACCGGAAATAGAACAGGCGGACGGCTGGCTTGAACGACAGCTTAACGCCGACTGGAACTCGCTCAACGCGCAGAGCCGGGAGTGGACGCCGCAGCAGTTTAAAGCCGTCTGGCAGTTTCCGCACGGTACGCCGGTTCAAAGCGCACAGTGGCGCGATAAGGCAAAACAGATAGCCAGGCGGGCGCTTAACGCGGCGTCACTTTTTGATTTCGGCGATATGTCGCAGCTTTTCACACTGCATATGGCGAGGCTTGCGCTGATGCTGGCCGACCACCATTACTCCGCAAGCGCGCCGTATGTCCGGTGGCAGGATGCGGATTACGCCGCCTGGGCCAACAGTGACAGAGCCTCCGGCGCGCTTAAGCAAAAACTGGATGAACACAACGTGGGCGTGGCGCATAACGCGCTGCTGCTGGGAAGATCGATGCCCTGGGTACGCCGCTCGCTGCCTGCCATCAGCCGTCATAAAGGCTTCAGAGAGCGCGCTAAAGAGGGCCGCTTCAGCTGGCAGAATCGGGCCTGGGATGTCGCCGAAGGGCTTCGTGAGCGCAGCCGCTCGCAGGGGTTCTTCGGCATTAATATGGCGTCCACCGGCTGCGGTAAAACCTTCGCGAACGCGCGCATCATGTATGCGCTCTCTGAAGAGCAGGAAGGGTGCCGGTTTACGGTCGCACTGGGCTTACGAACACTGACGCTGCAAACCGGCGAGGCGTTGCGGGAAAGGCTTCATCTTCAGGATGATGATCTGGCAGTCATGATTGGCTCACAGGCCGTGCGGCAGTTACATCAGCAGTTGCTGGCCGGGCAAGATGCCGATAAAGACAGCGCCTCGCAGGAGGCCTTTTTCGATGCTCACCAGTATGTGCATTTTGAAGGGGCGATGGAGAGTGGCCCGCTGCGTCACTGGCTTTCGGGAGATGAACGACTCAATAAACTGCTCAGCGCGCCGGTGCTGGTCGCGACCATCGATCACCTTATGCCCGCCACCGAAGGCGTGCGGGGCGGCAGGCAAATCCCGGCCATGCTGCGCCTGCTCACCAGTGACCTGGTGCTGGATGAGCCGGATGATTTTGATATTGCAGACTTGCCTGCGGTTTGCCGGTTGGTTAACTGGGCCGGGATGCTCGGCTCACGCGTGCTGCTCTCTTCCGCCACGCTGCCGCCTTCGCTGGTTCAGGCGCTTTACGCCGCGTACTACAACGGCAGAAAACACTATCAGCAGGCGTGCGGTGAACCCGGTTTGCCCGTCAACATCTGTTGCGCCTGGTTTGATGAATACGGTGCGATGGCGCAAGAAATTGCCGACCCGCAAGCGTTCCACACCACACACGCGCAGTTTGTGGCGAAGCGCGCCGGGAAGTTAGCGGAAAAACCAGTGCTTTGCCAGGCCCGTATTGCCGCGCTGGAGGCAGAATCGTCACAGGCTGCCGCGGTGGTTAACGCCGTGGCGCGCACGCTGCAACGAGAAATGCTGGCGCTGCATCAGCAGCATCATGTTCAGCACCCTTCGGGCAAACAGGCATCGCTCGGGCTGGTGCGTTTCGCCAATATTGATCCGCTGGTTGCCGTGGCGCAGGCGCTGGCGGCGCTACCCTCGCCGGAAGGCGTCTGCATTCACTACTGCGTTTATCACAGCCAGCATCCGCTGGCGGTGCGTTCTTACATTGAAAATCATCTGGACCGCGCGTTTGACCGCAGTGGCCAGAAGCCGCTGTGGCGGCTGCCGGAAATTGACCTTGCCATGCAGTCTCATCCGGCGCAGCAGCATCTGTTTGTGGTGCTGGCGACATCCGTGTGTGAAGTCGGTCGGGACTGGGACGCCGACTGGGGCATTATTGAGCCGAGCTCCATGCGTTCGCTGATCCAGTTTGCCGGGCGCATTCAGCGTCACCGCCAGCAAACGCCCGGTGCAGAAAACCTGGTCATCCTTGAGACCAACATCCGCGCGTTACGCAAAATGCAGCCCATTTTTCAGAAACCGGGGTTTGAAACCACTGACTTCCGGCTCAGCAGCCACCGGCTAAGTGAGCTGTTGGCCGAACCGCAATACCGCACAATCAACGCCATCCCGCGCATTCTTGCACCAGTGCCTTTTCAGCCCGGCAATCGTAATTTTTCATCGCTGGTTGAGCTTGAACATGTGCGCCTGTACGAGACGCTGCTGGGCAAGCCTCAGAGCGGGAATTTCCCGGCGTCGTACTGGTGGCGCAAAAACCTCTCCTGGAATGGCGAATGTCAGGAGCGCACGCGGTTTCGGGATTCCGGCCCTGAAGCCACCTTTTATTTGCGTATGGAGGAGGACGATGACGAGCCGGTGTTTGTGCACCGTGCGGAAAATGGCGTGGACTGGAAGCTTTCTTCTTTCACAGAACACCCGATGGTATTTGCCGACGGCGTTACGCCCTGGCTGCGTACCGACTATCAGGACATCTTACGACAGCTGGCGGAACGGATGGCAATGGAGCTGACAGCCATCTGCGAGCGCTTCAGCGAAATCCGTTTGCCGGTGAGCAGTGACGACGCCATCAGCGAACGGCGGTATCACCCGTTTTTAGGGGTGTTTCGCGCCCTCCAATGAGGGCGCGAGCTGCCTGTGCGGCAGTGGACTGTCAATCTCTATGCTGTCGATATGTTTCTAAGCTACCTGTGCGGTAGTCAAAACAGTCTATAGGTGAGGAGAGATAACATCAACAACGTGTCGAGCACTATTCTGATTATTTCAATACTATCTATATGGGATAGATCTTTATGTTGTTCGAAATTCCAGCTAAGCGTATCGTCACTCCCGTTAGAGTAGCGAGGAGCGGGAGCAATGAAAAAAATCCATGGTCTCACCCAATTAGCGATATTGGCTTTCATCTTAACCCTGGGCTTACGCCCGTTACATATCGAGTTTTATCAGTCATTACCTCAGGGAAAACAGTTGGTTAACGCATTTATCGCACTGGTTTTTTAGCCAGGGTTATTAACCCAAAGGAGCAGGTATGTCACAAGGAGCACTGGCCGCTTTTATTGCCGACTACATCGCGTCGCGACGGCAATCGAAGCTTGAGCAGTTTGATAAAGATGCCGCAAAACGCCTGGCGGCAGGCGAAAGCGATGAGTCCACACTGTTACAGGAGCGTCGTGAACTGGAAGCCCGCTTTGAACCCCGTGCCTGGCTGACGGATGCCGCCAGTCGGGCCAGCCAGATAAGCCTGGTGACCCATGCCGCCAAGTTCACTCACGGTGATTCCCGAAGCAGCAGCGTTTACCGCACCACTACCACCGGCGATGGCTATCTCAGCACGGCATCGCTTGAAAACCCTGCCGCAGATGCGGTCGGTAACGCGGCGGCGCTGGATGTGGCCAAACTTCTGCAAACCGAAGCTGAAGGCGATTCACTGCTCGCGGCGTTGCAGCGCGGCGACTACAGCGCACTACAGGCGCTGGCGCAGGATGAGGCGCAACTACAGCACTGGGTTGACGGCTTTTCCCGGGCATTAACCACAAGCGCGCCTGCCTCGCACAAGCTTGCGAAGCAGATCTACTTCCCGGTGGGTGACGGCTATCACCTGTTAAGCCCGCTTTTCGCGTCCTCGCTGACCCATGCGATGCACCAGAAAATGTTTACGTATCGCTTTGGCGATGAGGCAAAAGCCGCCCGGGCCGCACGGAAAAAACAGCTCTGGCACTGCACGCCGCTGACGCTGTTTCTTAATACTGCCGAGATGCACTTCGGCGGCACCAAGCCGCAAAATATCTCGTCACTTAACAGCAGCCGCGGGGGCCGGGTATGGCTGCTCTGCGCCCGGCCGCCGGTCTGGCAGCGGCAGGAGAAACCGCCTCGCCATTTAAAATCAATTTTTGCTGGCGAAGCGTTTAATGGTGCTGCAAGCGGCACGGTGAAACGTCTGGCTGACCTGCTGGCGGGCGTTAAAGATTACAACAATCGTGCCATTCGGCAGGCCCGCGATCGTTATGTGGATGAGCTTATCGATACGCTTTTTGCGCACGCCAGTGAGTTGCAGCGCGAAGAATGGCAGGGCTGGAGCCTGCAATGTGAAGCGCTCATAGCACATCAGCAATACTGGCTGGACCCGTGGCGCGCCCGACAGGATGAAGCGTTTCGCCGGGAGCGCGATAACGGCAACTGGCAAAGCGCGGTGGCAGAAGATTTTGGCCGCTGGCTGAACTATCGCCTGAGCAGGCAGTTACCGGATGTAGGTAAAGTCGAAAAAGCCTTCTGGGAATCCCGCCCGCTCTTTCGCCAGCGCCTGCGTGAAATGGAATCCATCATCGGGGAGGCGCTGTCATGAGCTCGCTTATCCTGCTTTCACATCTGCGCGTGGAAAACGCGAATACGGTTGCCGGGTTAACGTGGGGATTTCCTGCCATAACGCACTTCCTGGGCTATATGCATGCGCTGTCCCGCCAGTTGACTGAGAGCCACGGCCTGCAGCTTGATGGCTGCGCGGTGATTTGCCATGAGCATCAGGCCCATGCGTACACCTCCGGGCGCGATTACCAGTTCGCCCTGACGCGCAATCCGCTGACGCGCGAAGGGAAAACGGCCGCTTTTAATGAAGAGGGCCGGATGCACCTTACGGTATCCCTGGTGTTTGAATGTCACGGCGAGATAACCAATGGCGAGCAGGGCAGGGCGGCGCTGGCAAGCCATCTGCAGACGCTTTGCCAGACGCACAAACTGGCGGGCGGCAGCATCGTTGCGCTTCGTGGCGTTAACGTTATCGATTATCCGCATGATGAAAAAGAGACGTGGCGTCTGCTTTTCCGGCTGCTGCCGGGCTTTGCGCTGCTGGACAGCAGCCCGCTGCTTGCGACGCATCATCAGACACTCATGGAGAAAGACGCACAGGCTACGCTGCTGGACGCCTGGCTTGATTTCGCGGCGCTGAAAATCGCGGCCACTGCACCTGAGGATAACCCTGCGCCTGGCCCTGACGAACCCGCGCAGTGGCGCTACCTTGAAAAACCCGCGCCGGGATTTCTGGTTCCGCTGATGACAGGCTATCAGCGCCTCTCAGAGCTCCTCCCGGCAGGCCAGGTGGCAAATGCGCGCGATGATAAAACCCCTTTCGCCTGGGTCGAGGCCGTGTATGGCATCGGCGAGTGGCGCGGCCTGCATCGCATCAAAACCCTTTCCGAACTTTTCTGGCGTTACCGAACCACCGAGACCGGTTACTACTGCTGCGGCGCGCAGCAGAGTGAAGATGTGCAATGTCACGATGACACATTTAATTATGAATAATGAAGGACGATATTATGGCAAAGGCTTCTGCTTCTCTGAAAACCGCTTCTGTACTGGCTTTTGAACGCAAACTCGCCGTTTCTGACGCGCTGATGTACGCCGGAAACTGGGAGGGCGACCACTGGCAACCGATCCAGATTCAGGAAAAAGCCGTACGCGGCACCATCTCCAACCGCCTGAAAAACGCGACGTCCACCGATCCGGCTAAGCTGGATGCCGAAATACAAAAGCCGAACCTTCAGCGGGTGGATGTGGCGGCGCTTGCCGCTGAGACCGACACGCTGAAAATCGTGTTTACGCTGCGTGTCCTGGGCGGGCTTTCCACGCCCTCCGTCTGCAATGACCAGGCATATCAGGACGCGCTGAAGCAGGTCATTGAAGGCTATAGCGAAGAGCACGGTTTTGGCGAGCTGGCGCACCGTTATGCCACTAACCTCGCGAATGGTCGCTTTCTCTGGCGCAACCGCGTTGGCGCAGAGCAACTGCGTGTCGTGGTGAAGGGCAGTAAAACGTGGCGTTTTGACTGCCATGAGTTCTCGATGCGTGACTTTACCGCCCGGAACGCGGCGCTGAATGAGCTGGCGCAGGAAATCGAACGCGGGCTTAACAGCGAAAGCTTTGTGCTGCTGACGGTGGAGGCTTACGTTCGGCTCGGTGCCGGGCAGGAGGTTTTCCCTTCTCAGGAACTGGTGCTGGACAGTAACAGCAGCAAGAGCCGTCTGCTTTATCAGGTGAACGGCGTGGCGGGGATACATTCACAAAAAATCGGCAATGCGTTACGCACTGTCGATACCTGGCACCCGCAGGTGGCTGAGCTCGGTGCGATTGCGGTTGAGCCATATGGCTCTGTGACCAGTCGCGGCATCGCCTGCCGTCAGCCGAGAGAGAAAATGGATTTTTATACGCTGCTGGATAACTGGGTGACCAAAGGGGTTAAACCGGATAGCGATCAGCAACACTATGTGATGGCGGTACTGATCCGCGGCGGTGTTTTCGGTGAAAAAGCCGAATAAGGGGCGGTAATGGATCATTATCAGGATATTCAGGTACTGCCGGACCCGGAGTTTACGCAGGAGACGCTGATGGCGGCGCTCTTCGCTAAACTCCACCGGGCGCTGGGCGCGCGCGGCAAAGGGGATATCGGCGTGAGTTTCCCGGATGTCGGTATCAAGCCCGGTGCCCGGTTACGCCTGCATGGCCTGCAACCGGCGCTGGCGGAATTAGAGGCCATGCGCTGGCGGGCGGGTTTGCAGGATTACTGCCAGAGCAGCGCGATATTACCCGTGCCCCATATTCAGGGCTGGCGCACCGTGACGCGCGTACAGGTGAAAAGTAACCCCGAACGCCTGCTGCGCCGCTCGGTGCGTAAAGGCTGGCTGACTGAAGAAGAGGCGCAGCAGCGGCTTGCTGGTTTACAGGAGCAACAAACCGCGCTGCCCTGGATTCAGGTTAAGAGCCTCTCCAGCGGCCAGCACTACCGGCTGTTTATCCAGCACGGCGCACTTCAGCCCACGCCCGTCAGCGGCACCTTTAGCAGTTACGGGTTAAGCGCCAGCGCCACCATCCCCTGGTTCTGACCCTTTTAAAACACGCCTCGCTAACCTGTTGATTTTTATAGTAGGTTAGTGAGGCGTTGAAAAAAGGGGTTTTAAGAGGTAAGCAGATTTTATGTCCTTAGAAACAATGGGTTAAGCTATTTTTGCTTCAGTTCACTGCCGTACAGGCAGCTTAGAAATCAAGGAAGGCCGCGCGGTACCGGCGCAGGAGGTTCACTGCCGTACAGGCAGCTTAGAAACGCAGGTACCGGCACATCCTGCCGGGTGCGGAGTTCACTGCCGTACAGGCAGCTTAGAAAAGCTCTGGCTCGGCGTCGTAGCGCGTCGCGATGTTCACTGCCGTACAGGCAGCTTAGAAAGCCCACCACTTACCGACCTTATCACACAAATCGTTCACTGCCGTACAGGCAGCTTAGAAACCAGGTGCGTAATTGCTCGTTGCAAAGGGACAGTTCACTGCCGTACAGGCAGCTTAGAAATGCGCGAACGGCGGCACACTCTACGTTTACACGTTCACTGCCGTACAGGCAGCTTAGAAATTGCGTATCCAGATACTGCGGCGGCCGTACCGGTTCACTGCCGTACAGGCAGCTTAGAAAACACCGTGGAACGCTGCGTTTAGCGAAAATAAGTTCACTGCCGTACAGGCAGCTTAGAAATATGACCGTTCCTTTTAATGTGATCCCCGAATCGTTCACTGCCGTACAGGCAGCTTAGAAAGGTATGACTGCCGCCCTGGCGGTTCATGACCAGTTCACTGCCGTACAGGCAGCTTAGAAAACCGCCCGACGCTCATTTTTGTTCCATCTTTTGTTCACTGCCGTACAGGCAGCTTAGAAAGCGACGGCCGCGGCACGATGGAGCAGATCCGCGTTCACTGCCGTACAGGCAGCTTAGAAATGGGTGAAAACGTTCGGAATCTACCCCGAAATGTTCACTGCCGTACAGGCAGCTTAGAAATGCCCCGCGGGCAACGGGCTGTTGATTCGTCAGTTCACTGCCGTACAGGCAGCTTAGAAAACCAGCGATAGCGCGCGCCCACATCTGCGTCGGTTCACTGCCGTACAGGCAGCTTAGAAAGCAACGCAAACAGACAGCGCGGCGCATGGCGTGTTCACTGCCGTACAGGCAGCTTAGAAAATCGAAGCGGGCTTTTACGACGAGTTCACTCTTGTTCACTGCCGTACAGGCAGCTTAGAAAACATGTGATGCCGTTGAAAATTGTGGCCGTTCGTTCACTGCCGTACAGGCAGCTTAGAAACAATCCTCCCAAGCGACGTTATCTTTTTTGACGTTCACTGCCGTACAGGCAGCCGGAAAATCACAGCGAATTCCCTCGCCGTCATACTTGACCTTCCTGCAAGGGGAGGGTTTAAGCTCAACGGGTGCACGTTGACGATAAGGACGGGAAGATGCAACGCCGAGAGTTTATCAAGTACACCGCCGCGCTGGGGGCGCTCAGCGCACTGCCGACATGGAGCCGGGCCGCATTTGCCGCAGAGCAACTCGCGCTGCCCATCCCCGCGCTGCTGACGCCGGACGCCCGCAGCAGCATTCAGCTGACGGTTCAGGCGGGTAAAACCGCGTTTGCCGGTAAAAATGTCACGACCTGGGGCTATAACGGCTCGCTGCTGAGCCCGGCGATTAAGCTGCGCCAGGGCACGCCGGTCAATATCAATATCCGCAATAACCTCGCCGAAGAGACCACGGTGCACTGGCACGGTCTGGAAGTGCCGGGTGCGGTGGACGGCGGGCCGCAGGGCATTATCGCGCCGGGGCAGACGCGCAGCGTAAGCTTCACGCCTGAGCAGCGCGCCGCGACCTGCTGGTTCCACCCGCATCAGCACGGCAAAACCGGGCATCAGGTGGCGATGGGGCTGGCGGGGCTGGTGCTTATCGAAGATACCGAAAGCCTGCAACTGATGCTGCCCAAAATCTGGGGCGTTGACGACGTGCCGCTGATTATTCAGGACAAGAAATTTACCGCCGACGGCGAGGTCGATTATCAGCTCGACGTGATGACCGCCGCCGTCGGCTGGTTTGGCGATACGCTGCTGTGCAACGGCGCGGTGTATCCGCAGCATACGCCGCCGAAAGGCTGGCTGCGTCTGCGCCTGCTGAACGGCTGTAACGCGCGCTCGCTGAAGATTGCCGCGAGCGATAACCGTCCGCTGTATGTTATCGCCAGCGACGGCGGTCTGCTGGCGGAGCCGGTGAAAGTGACCGAACTGCCGATGCTGATGGGCGAGCGTTTTGAAGTGCTGGTGGATACCAGCGACGCGCGGCCTTTCGATATCGTGACGCTGCCGGTCACACAGATGGGCATGACGGTCGCGCCGTTTGATAAACCGCAGCCGGTGGTGCGTATTCAGCCCATCGTGGTGCCCGCCTCAGGGACGCTGCCGGATAAGCTGGTGGAGGTTCCGCCGCTGCCTTCGCTCGACGGGCTTCAGGAGCGCTGGCTGCAATTAATGATGGACCCGATGCTGGATATGATGGGTATGGACGAACTGGTCAAGCGCTACGGTAAGCAGGCACTCGCGGGCAATGCGCACGGGCAGATGATGGGCCAGATGGGGCACGGGAAAATGTCGCATGGCGGCATGAACCACGGCGGCCACGGGTTTGATTTCCATAACGCCAATAAGATTAACGGCAAAGCGTTTGATATGAACGCGCCCGCGTTTGGGGCGGCGCTCGGCAAATATGAGCGCTGGACCATCTCCGGCGAGGGCGACATGATGTTGCATCCGTTCCATATCCACGGTACGCAGTTCCGTATTTTGACCGAGAACGGCAAGCCGCCCGCCGCGCATCGCGCCGGATGGAAAGATACCGTGTGGGTGGAAGGCGCGCGCAGCGAAGTGCTGGTGCGTTTTGATTACGCGGCGTCAGCCAAGCACGCCTATATGGCGCATTGCCATCTGTTAGAGCATGAAGACACCGGGATGATGTTAGGGTTTACGGTGGCGTGATGGATGTTTGGCGGAGGTGTTAACGGCGGGTGCGCTGCGCTTACCCGCCCTACGGTAAGGGCGGTGAGATTTAAACGGCGGGTGCGCTGTGCTTACCCGCCCTACGGTAAGGGCGGTGAGATTTAAACGGCGGTTGCGCTGCGCTTACTCGCCCTACAAAAGGGTTACGGTGAGCGCTTGTAGGGTGGGTAAGCGAAGCGCACCCACCTGTCCCCCCAATAAACCACACTGCAAAAACACCTGCTCCCACATAACACACCCCGGCATCATCAAATAAAACCCCGCCCATAAAAAAAGCCCCTCGATGAGGGGCTTTTTGCTTTCCGATACGGTTTTACTTCGCATCATCCGGCAGGGCATAGGCAACGATATAGTCGCCCATTTTGGTGCCGAACGAGCCGTGGCCGCCTGCGGAGATCACGACATACTGCTTGCCGTTCACTTCATAGGTCATCGGCGTCGCCTGGCCGCCAGCCGGCAGGCGGGCTTCCCACAGCTTCTCGCCGTTGGTCACGTTGTACGCGCGCAGATAGTTATCCGCGGTGGCACCGATAAACAGCACGTTACCGCCGGTGGTGATCGGGCCGCCAAGCATCGGCATACCCATGTTAAACGGCACCGGGAACGGCATCGGGAACGGCATGCTGTCGCGCGGCGTACCGATACGTTTTTTCCACACCACGTCGTTGGTCTTCAGATCCAGCGCGGAGATATAACCCCATGCCGGCTGCTTACACGGCAGACCAAACGGAGAGAGGAACGGGTTCAGGGTCACGCCATACGGCACGCCGTACTGCGGCTGAATACCGGCTTCTGTACCGGTGCCCTTCGCGTCTTTCGGCTGCTCCATCGGGTTGCCCGGACCACGCGGGATAAGCTTCGAGACGAACGGCAGCGCCATCGGGTTGGCAATCGCCACCTGACGGTGCGGGTCAATGGCCAGGCCGCCCCATTCGAACATCCCCAGGTTACCCGGGAACACCAGCGTGCCCTGCTCGGACGGCGGCGTGAAGATGCCTTCGTAACGCAGGCTATGGAACATCACGCGGCAGACCAGCTGGTCATACATCGTGGCACCCCACATATCCGCGCCGCTCAGATCTTTCTTCGGACGGAAGGAAAGGTCAGAGAACGGCTGCGTCGGCGTCACGTAGTCGCCTTTCGCGGCACCCTGCGGAACCGGTTTTTCCGGTGCCGGGACGACGAGCTTACCGTTGCGGCGATCCAGTACGAAAATGTTACCGGTTTTCGCTGGCGCGTAGATGACCGGAACGGTTTCGCCTTTCACGGTAATGTCGGCAAGCGTCGGCTGCGCCGGCAGGTCCATATCCCACAGGTCGTGGTGAACGGTCTGATAAGACCATACCAGCTTACCGGTGGACGCGTTCAGCGCGACGATAGAACTCGCATAGCGTTCCTGCTCCGGCGTGCGGTTACCACCCCAGATATCCGGCGTGGTTACGCCCATCGGCAGGTAAACCATGTCGAGCTTGGCATCATAAGACGCCGGTGCCCAGGAGTTCGGGGAGTTCAGCGAGAAATGATGTTCATCAGCCGGGATCGCGTTCGGGTCTTTCGCACCCGGATCGAAGGCCCACAGCAGTTTACCGGTGTTGATATCAAAACCACGGATGACGCCAGACGGCTCACGGGTGGAGAAGTTATCGGTCACCGCGCCAGCAATCACAATCACCTTATCGGTAACGATCGGCGGCGAAGTCGGCTCATACATACCCGGCGTAGTGACCGGCATGTTGGTCTGCAGGTTCAGAATGCCTTTATTAGCGAAGCTTTCACACAGCTTGCCGTTATCCGCATTCACCGCAAACAGACGACCGTCGTTCACCGGCAGGATAATACGACGCGGACAATCCGCGACGACATCCGGGCTGGCGTTCGCGGCTGTCGCTTCGTGATACGACACGCCGCGGCAGGTCACATGCTGGAATGACGGATTGGTATTCAGCTGCGGATCGAAGTGCCATTTCTCTTTACCGGTTGCGGCATCAACGGCGAAAAGACGCTGGTGCGCGGTGCAGAGGAACAGGGTGTCACCGACTTTAATCGGCGTCACTTCGTTGGTTATCTCACCCGGATCGGTCGGCAGCTTCAGGTCGCCGGTGCGGAACACCCAGGCTTCTTTCAGCTTGTGAACGTTGTCGGTGTTGATCTGCTTGAGCGGAGAGTAACGCTGGCCTTCCTGGTTACGCCCGTAAGCCGGCCAGTCGCCGTCAGGAATGCTCTGGCTGCCGTTCACGGCGGCAGGGGTGCTGTCCGCGCTGAGGGTGCCGTTGATTTCCTGCGGATCGTTAAAGCCCGCCCAGAAGAGCAGCCCCGCGGTGATGATAAGCGAGACCAGCAGCGCCGGTACGCCTGCGCGGGACGGCGTGCTGAGGCGACGCCAGACGAATGGCAGAATCAGCCATACGCCGAAGAACACCAGAACGTCGCAGCGCGGCGTCAGCGCCCAGAAGTCGAAGCCGACTTCCCAGATGCCCCACGCCATCGTGCCTAATAAGATGATAGCGTAGAGCCACAGCGCCGCAGCGTTACGTCTCCACAGCAGCCAGGCGGTCGCCAACATACCCACCCCGGCGATGGGGTAGTACCAGGAACCACCAATTGAAACCAGCCATATACCACCAACCAATAAATACAGCCCTGATAATGCTGCGAACAGGGCTGTGAGCATCACGAGAAGTCGTGATTGTGTCTTTTTTGTTTCTGCCATAACCACACTCTTAATTTTTAAGTAGCAAGTTATTATAGTTGTTAACATATGTGATCTTAATCACAAAAAGAGCTTTTCGCACTTTTCTGTCGGACGGGCGTTTTACTGGTATACTGCCCCGCTTATCGAGCGTTACCGGCGGCAGGCGCGGCAGGTAACGCTGATTTATTTTTAAATCAAACGGTTAGCGATATGAAACATACTGTTGAAGTGATGATTTCCGAGGCGGAAATTAAGGCGCGCGTTGAAGAACTGGGGCGTCAGATTACTGAGCGTTATCAGGACAGCGGCAGCGAAATGGTGCTGGTAGGGCTGCTGCGCGGCTCTTTTATGTTCATGGCGGACCTGTGCCGTCAGGTTCACGTGGCGCATGAAGTCGATTTTATGACCGCCTCCAGCTACGGCAGCGGCATGTCTTCCACGCGCGATGTCAAAATCCTCAAAGATCTGGATGAAGATATCCGCGGTAAAGATGTACTGATCGTCGAAGATATTATCGACTCTGGCAACACGCTCTCTAAAGTGCGTGAAATCCTGAGCCTGCGTGAGCCGAAATCGCTCGCCATCTGTACGCTGCTCGATAAACCGTCGCGCCGTGAAGTGGACGTCGAAGTGGAGTATGTCGGCTTCTCGATCCCGGATAAATTTGTGGTGGGCTACGGCATCGATTATGCCCAGCGCTATCGTCATCTGCCGTATATCGGCAACGTGGTGATGCTGGAAGAGTAAATCCGGCGCACAAAAAAGGGGCCACCGGCCCCTTTTTTATGTCACGCTCGCCCTTATTTATGGCTGGCGTGTGTTTTCTGGATGTTGGATACGCCTTTGCGATAACCCTGTTCCAGCGTCTCGCGGTCGGTCGCGGTCACGTCCAGATCGCGCAGCAGGCCGTCGTGAATGCCATACGCCCAGCCGTGCAGCGTGACGTTCTGGCCGCGTTTCCAGGCGGACTGCATGATGGTGGAGTGGCCAAGGTTATAAACCTGCTCCATCACGTTCAGCTCGCACAGAGTGTCGAGACGTTTTTCCTGCGGCAGCTCGCTCAGCAGCGCGTTGTGTTTCAGCCAGATGTCGCGAATGTGCAGCAGCCAGTTGTTAATCAGGCCCAGCTCCGGGTTTTCCACCGCCGCCTGCACGCCGCCGCAGCCGTAGTGACCACAGATGATGATGTGTTCCACTTCCAGCACGTCCACCGCGTACTGAACGACGGAGAGGCAGTTAAGGTCGGTGTGGATAACCAGGTTCGCCACGTTGCGGTGAACGAAGATTTCGCCTGGCTCAAGGCCGGTGAGGCGTTCAGCCGGTACGCGGCTGTCGGAACAACCGATCCACAGGAAGCGCGGTTTCTGCGCTTTCGCCAGACGTTCAAAAAAGCCAGGGTCTTCTTTGACCAGCATTTTTGACCAGATTTCGTTATTACTAATAAGTGTGCTGATATCTTTCATAGAGGTTAACGACCTGTAACCAGACAATTGCGTTGGGGTAATATAGGGCAACTAAACTTTTTTTTAAACCACACAACTTCTGCAAGAAAATAAGGTGACTGTACTTTCATGACCATTGCACTGGAACTGGAGCAGCTTAAAAAGACATATCCCGGCGGCGTACAGGCGCTGCGCGGCATTGATTTACAAGTCGAAGCGGGAGATTTCTACGCGCTGCTGGGGCCGAACGGGGCCGGTAAATCCACCACCATCGGTATTATCAGCTCGCTGGTCAATAAAACGTCCGGTCGGGTGCGCGTGTTTGGGTACGATCTGGAACGGGATGTGGTTAACGCCAAACGCCAGCTTGGGCTGGTGCCGCAGGAGTTTAACTTCAACCCCTTCGAGACCGTGCAGCAGATCGTCGTCAACCAGGCGGGCTACTACGGCGTTGAGCGTCGCGAAGCGATTGCACGCAGCGAAAAGTATTTAAATCAGCTCGATCTGTGGGAAAAACGCAACGAACGCGCGCGTATGCTCTCGGGCGGGATGAAGCGTCGTCTGATGATCGCCCGCGCGCTGATGCATGAGCCGAAACTGCTGATTCTTGATGAACCGACGGCAGGCGTGGATATCGAACTGCGCCGTTCGATGTGGGGCTTTCTCAAAGATCTTAACGATAAAGGCACCACGATTATCCTTACCACCCACTATCTCGAAGAAGCGGAGATGCTGTGCCGCAATATCGGCATCATCCAGCGCGGCGAACTGGTGGAGAACACCTCAATGAAATCGCTGCTCTCTAAGCTTAAATCGGAGACGTTTATCCTCGATCTGGCGGCGAAAAGCCCGCTACCGAAGCTTGAAGGCTATCAGTATCGTCTGGTGGATACCTCGACGCTTGAGGTGGAAGTGCTGCGCGAGCAGGGCATTAACAGCGTCTTTAATCAGCTGACCGCGCAGGGCGTTCAGGTGCTGAGTATGCGCAACAAAGCGAACCGTCTTGAAGAGCTGTTCGTCACGCTGGTGAATGAAAAACAAGGAGAGCGCGCATGATGCAGCTTTACTGGGTCGCCCTGAAAAGTATCTGGGCGAAAGAGGTGAACCGTTTTGCCCGCATCTGGGTGCAGACCCTGGTGCCGCCGGTCATCACCATGACCCTCTATTTTATTATTTTCGGCAATCTTATCGGCTCGCGTATCGGCGAAATGCATGGCTTCACTTACATGCAGTTTATTGTGCCGGGCCTTATCATGATGGCGGTGATCACCAACTCTTACGCGAACGTGGCGTCGTCCTTCTTTAGCGCCAAGTTCCAGCGCAATATTGAAGAGCTGCTGGTGGCACCGGTACCGACACATGTGATTATCGCCGGTTACGTGGGCGGTGGCGTGGCGCGCGGGCTGTGCGTCGGTATTCTGGTGACGGCGGTGTCGCTGTTTTTCGTGCCGTTCCAGGTGCACTCGTGGCTGTTTGTTGCGCTGACGCTGCTGATGACCGCGATTCTGTTCTCGCTTGCCGGGTTGCTGAATGCGGTGTTCGCCAAAACCTTTGACGATATCAGCCTGATCCCGACGTTCGTACTGACGCCGCTGACCTATCTCGGCGGCGTGTTTTATTCGCTGACGCTGCTGCCGCCGTTCTGGCAGGCGCTGTCGCATTTAAACCCGATCGTCTACATGATTAGCGGCTTCCGCTTTGGTTTCCTCGGGATAACCGATGTCCCGCTGCTGTTTACCGTTGCGGTGCTGGCGTGCTTTATCATCGCGTTCTATCTGCTGTGCTGGTATCTCATCAGCCGCGGGCGCGGCCTGCGCTCCTGACAAACTCAGCGCGCTGGCGTGGAAACTTTCACGCCAGCGCGTCGCCCGCGACCCGTGCCCGGAATGTGTAAGGTGCAATAAATAACAACCGGGCTTGGTATTCATGTCACTTTTGTTAAAATGTGCATAATTTCACCTCTGGCAGTGACTGTTCCTTCATTCCTATGCTAAATCGTCTCTTTTTGTGTCTGCTCCTCCTGGTGGCAGGCGTCGCGCAGGCCAGCCTGCTTGGTAGCGAGCAACCCTCCCCGCAATATATGCAAATTACCGAAGATGCCGCGATCTGGGCGAAGGTCGGTGATAACGTGCAGACGGTTGGTATCATTCGTGAAGGGCAGTTGCTCGCCGTGGTGCCGATTGCCGCGGATTATTATGAGTTCCGCTTTGGCTTCGGCACCGGGTTTATCGACAAAGCCCACCTGACCGACGTGCAGGGCAAAAAACGCGTGACGGACAGCCTGGGCGATCTGAATAAGCCGCTCAGCAATCAAAATTTGCTGACCTGGCGGGATGTCACTATCTACAACGAACCGGACGTGAACAGCGAACCGCTCGGCACGCTGGCGGAAAATCTGCGTTACCCGATTGTCGGCAAGCTGAAAGACCGCCTGAACCAGACCTGGTATCAGATCCGCATCGGCGATCGGCTGGGGTATATCAGTAGCCTCGACGCGCAGGAAGATAACGGCATCCCGGTGCTGACGTACCATCACATTCTGCGTGATGAAGAGAACACCCGCTTTCGCCATACGTCCACCACCACATCTGTACGTGCCTTCAGCAACCAGATGACGTGGCTGCGCGATCAGGGTTATGCGACGATAAGCCTCTACGATCTCGACGGCTACGTGCATAACCGCATTAATCTGCCCGCCCGCGCGGTGGCGATCACCTTCGACGATGGCCTGAAATCGGTCTACCGCTATGCGTATCCGGTGATGAAAGAATATGGCTTTAAGGCGACGGCGTTTATTATCTCGTCGCGCATCAAGCGCCATCCGCAGCGGTGGGACCCAAAAACGCTGCAGTTTATGAGCGTTTCAGAGCTGAAAGCGATTCAGGACGTGTTTGATATCCAGTCGCACACCCATTTTCTGCACCGCACCGACGGCGCGCGCCATCCGATTCTGTTAAGCCGCACGTATCACAACATTCTCTTTGATTATCAGCGTTCGCGCCGCGCGCTCTCGCAGTTTAATCCGCACGTGCTGTTTCTCTCTTATCCGTTCGGCGGGTATGACGATAAAGCCGTGAAGGCGGCGGGCGATGCCGGGTTTCATCTGGCGGTGACGACGGTGAAAGGGAAAGTGAAGCCGGGCGATAACCCGTATCTGTTAAAGCGGCTCTATATTCTGCGCACCGATTCGCTGGAAACGATGTCGAAAATCATCAGTAACCAGCCGCAGGGATAAAAAAAGCCCTCGCGAGGAGGGCTTTTTTCTTGTGCGCGTAGCGCTTACGCCACCTGCACCGGCACCGCTTTGGCGAGACGTTTCATCTCGTTGTCGCCGTCGAAATAGGCGACTTTCGGCTGCCAGCTGCGCGCCTGCTCATCCGGCATGGTCACGTAGCTTGCGATAATCAGGATATCGCCGACATCCGCGCAGTGGGCCGCGGCACCGTTCACCGAAATGATCTTCGAGCCGCGCTCGCCCGCGATGGCGTACGTCGAAAAGCGTTTGCCATTGGTCACGTTGTAGATATCAATGGCTTCATATTCCAGAATGCCCGCGGCCTCGAGGAAATCCTGATCGATGGCGCAGGAGCCTTCATAATGCAGGTCCGCCTGAGTAACTTTGACGCGGTGCAGTTTGCCCTGCAACATGGTGCGAATCATAACTTGAACCCTGTTTACCTGAATGTCGTCAGAGCCGGGCGGTGACCCGGCTCCAGGAATTTATCCCGGGCAGTATTGCCCTTTTTACCCATGCTGTCTACTGGGTTAATTCCACGGTCTGATTGTCGATTAACCGTGCCTGGCCGAGCCACGCGGCCATCAGAATCACCGCGCGCTGGCTTGCCGGTGAGAGCGCCTGCAGCGTGTCGGCATCGCGGATTTGCAGGTCGTCCGGGCGGAAGCCTTTCTCGCTAAGCGCTTCGCTTGCCGCGGCGATAATCGCCTCCAGATCGCGCTCGCCCGCGCGCAGTTTCTCCGCCATCGTATTCATCACTTTGCTTAAGCCCGGCGCGATTTTGCGCTGGTCGCTGGTGAGATAACCGTTGCGGGAGCTGAGCGCCAGCCCGTCTTTCGCTCGTACCGTCGGCACACCGACAATCTCGATGTCATAACCCATGTCGGCCGTCATTTTGCGAATAAGCGCAAGCTGCTGATAATCCTTTTCGCCAAAGCAGGCGACATCCGGCTGCACCAGGTTAAAAAGCTTGCTCACCACGGTCGAGACGCCCCGGAAATGCCCCGGACGGCTTGTGCCTTCGAGCATCGTGGAGAGGCCGGGAACGTCAACATAGGTCTGATCGCTCATGCCCTGCGGATAAACCTCTTCCGGCGTCGGTGCGAACACGAAATCGGCACCGCGTTTTTTCAGCTTCTCGCAATCTTCCTGAAGCGTGCGCGGATAGCGCGCCAGATCGTCGGCGCGATCAAACTGCATCGGGTTGACGAAAATACTTACCACTACCGCGTCGGCACTGGCTTTCGCCTCGTCCACCAGCTTCATATGGCCGTCATGGAGATTCCCCATGGTCGGCACCAGGGCGATACGTTTGCCCTCCATGCGCAGGCGACGGATCTGCTGGCGCAGCAGCGGCACGGTTTCAATAATCAGCACAATGACACTCCTTTAGTGAAAGCTGTGTTCTTCGCCCGGGTACGCGCCGGACTCCACTTCAGCAATATACTGGCGCACCGCGGCGCGCATATCGCCCGCTTCAGCCAGGAAGTTTTTGGCGAATTTCGGGATGTGGCCGCCGGTAATACCGAAGGCGTCATGCATCACGAGGATCTGCCCGTCAGTGACGTTACCGGCACCGATGCCGATAACCGGAATGGAAAGCGCGTCGGTGATGCGCTGCGCGAGTGCGACCGGCACACACTCCAGCACCAGAAGCTGCGCGCCCGCGGCTTCTAAAGCCAGCGCGTCGTTAAGCAGCGTCTGCGCGGCGGCTTCATCGCGGCCCTGCACTTTATAGCCGCCGAAAATATTCACGGATTGCGGGGTCAGCCCCAGGTGCCCGCACACCGGTACGGCGCGCTCGGTCAGCATGCGTACCGTGTCGGCAAGCCACTGGCCGCCTTCGATTTTGACCATATTGGCACCCGCGCGCATGACGGTGGCGCTGTTCTCAAAGGCTTGTTCAGGCGTGGCGTAAGCCATAAAGGGTAAATCGGCGAGCAACAGACAGTGCGGCGCGCCGCGGCGAACGGCTCGGGTATGGTAGGCGATATCGTCGACGGTGACCGGCAGGGTGGAGTCGTGGCCCTGGACGGTCATGCCCAGCGAATCCCCCACCAGCATGACGCCAATTCCTTCTTCTTCAAAGAGTTTCGCAAAGCTGAAATCGTAGGCGGTGATGGTGGCGAATTTTTTGCCGGTTTCCTTCAGGCGTCGCAATTGAGAAATGGTTGTCGGTTTCATGGGTGTCCCGCAAACAGAAAAAAAGCAGTGTAAACGATGCGTTTACGGGAGGATACCGCGAGGAAATACGAAGGGGAACTTTTTGATTTACCAGTGGCGAATTGCTGAACAATCAAGGCGTTCGAGCACGTCGGCCAGGCGCTCGCCATCCGGGAAGCGCAGCGCGGGCGCAATCTCTGAAAGCGGCAGCAGCATAAAAGCGCGGTTTTTCATGTCGTAGTGAGGAACGATCAGGCGCTCGGTGTTTATCGTCGCATCGCCAAACAGCATGATATCGAGATCGAGCGTGCGTGGCCCCCAGCGCTCCGCTTTACGCACGCGCCCCTGCTCAAGCTCAATGCGCTGCGTGTTATCAAGAAGTGCTTCGGCGCTAAGCGTCGTCTCCAGCGCCACGGCGGCGTTCAGATAATCGGGCTGATCCTGTGGGCCAAGCGGCGGAGTGCGATAAAATGAAGAGGTCGCCACAACGCGGCTGCCCGGAATACGCGCCAGCGCAGCCAGCGCGTTATTGACCTGGGTAAGCGGCTCGGCGAGATTGCTGCCGAGCGCGATAAAGGCCAGCGTCACGCGTTACCCTCGCGGCGCGGGGAGGTGCGACGGCGTGGACGACGCGTGCGGCGACGCGCGGCCGGCTCGTCGCCCAGATCGTTGAGCATATCTTTTTGCATCGGCGGCGCGGCGGACTGGAATTCGCCCCACCAGTTCGTCAGACGTTGCAGCTCGCTGTTGTTTTCCGCTTCGGCGCGCAGCGCCAGCAGATCGTAAGCCGCGCGGAATTTCGGGTGCTCCATCAGCTTCCAGGCGCGTTTGCCCTGGCGGCGCGACAGGCGCAGCTGCAGCATCCAGATATCGCGGATAAGCGTGGTGATGCGTTTCGGGATCGCGAGCGAGCGGCAGGCTTCATCCAGCACGTCGTTCATGGCGAGCGCGAAGGCGTCGTAGTAGGCAAGGCCGCTCTCCTGGGCGATTTTCTGCGCCATTTCGAGCTGCGGATACCAGTACATCGCGGCGAACAGGAACGCCGGGTTCACGCGCATATCATTATGAATGCGGTGATCGGTGTTCTTCAGCACCTGCGCGATGATGCGCTCCATCGGGCTGTCGCCTTTCTCGGTGAAATAGCGGCTGATACCGGGGAACAGCGGCTGGAACAGATTGTATTCGCACAGCAGGCGATAAGTCGCGTAGCCGTAACCGGTCTGCAACAGCTTCAGCGATTCTTCAAACAGACGCGCCGGCGGCACATCGTTGAGCAGCGTGGCGAGGCGCGGGATAGGCTCGCCGGTTTCCGGGCTGATGCGCATATCAAGCCGGGCGGCGAAGCGCACCGCGCGCAGCATACGCACCGGATCTTCGCGGTAGCGGGTTTCCGGATCGCCGATAAGACGGATAATCCCTTCTTTAAGATCGTTCAGGCCGCCGACGTAATCACGCACTGTGAAATCGGCCACGCTGTAATAGAGGCTGTTGATGGTGAAATCGCGACGCTGGGCGTCTTCTTCGATAGAGCCGAAAATGTTGTCGCGCAGCAGCATGCCGTTCTGGCCGCGCTGGGAGGTGGCGCGATCGCCCGCGTTCTCTTCGTGATGACCGCGAAAGGTGGCGACTTCAATGATTTCCGGCCCGAACATGACGTGGGCCAGGCGGAAACGGCGGCCAACCAGGCGGCAGTTGCGGAACAGCTTGCGTACCTGATCCGGCGTAGCGTTGGTGGTGACGTCGAAATCTTTCGGCTTTTTGCCAAGCAGCAGATCGCGCACACCACCGCCGACAAGCCAGGCTTCATAACCGGCTTTATTCAGGCGGTACATCACTTTAAGCGCGTTCTCGCTGATATCTTTGCGGGAGATAGCGTGCTGTTCACGCGGGATAATGGTTATGGCGGGCTGTGCGACGCCTTCGTCAACCACGCTCTCCTCGCGGTTTAACACCTTACGGCAAAAATTAGCGACTCGGGTAAAAATGGTGCACCTCGGTAGTGTCAGACTCTGGACAAAAAACAGCGGCTAATATAGCTCAGCGCAACGCATTTGAGAATGCCGGATTCGCGGCCGCCGCCGCAGGCACCGCGCTGAGATCCCATTTTTCCACCGCCTGACGCAGCAGCGTTTCGGTGGAAAGCGCGCGCCAGTCGTCATCGACCGGCTGGTTTAAAAACGCCAGCGCCTCAACCAGCACCGGACGCGGGTCGCCTTCCGGCAGCGGCGGCGCGTGGTTCTGTTTGGAAAGCTTGTTGCCATCCGGGTTCACCACCAGCGGCAGGTGAACGTAATCCGGCGCTTGCCAGCCAAACTGCTGATAGAGCGAAATCTGGCGCACCGTCGGCTCGATAAGATCCGCCCCGCGCACGATTTCCGTCACGCCCTGGCAATGGTCATCGACAACGACCGCCAGGTTATAGGCGAACAGTCCGTCGCGGCGGTGAATAATAAAATCTTCGCGGGCGAGCGCCGGGTCGGCGGTAATGTTGCCACGCAGTTTATCGGTAAACGCCAGGACCGGGTGCGTCTGCACGAGCCGCACGGCGGCGTTCTCCGGGCCGTAACGTAACGCGCGGCAGTGGCCATCATAAATGCCGCCCAGTTGCTGAATACGGCTGCGCGGGCAGGTGCAGTAGTAGCTTAGTCCGTGCTCGCGCAGGTACGCCAGCGCCTCGCGGTAGGCCTCGTGACGCTGCGACTGATACAGCACCTCGCCGTCCCAGTGCAGGCCGTAATGATCAAGCTGGCGCAAAATCGCGTCGGCGGCACCCGGTACTTCGCGCGGCGGATCGATATCTTCGATACGGACAAGCCACTGGCCTTTTAATGCGCGGGCCTGAAGATAACTGCCGAGCGCGGCAATCAGCGAGCCGAAATGCAGTTCGCCGGAAGGAGAGGGGGCGAAACGCCCGATGTATGGCTTAACAGACATGGTGATGGCGGACATAAAAGAATACGGCGGGAAGATCCCGCCGTAAGTGTGAGTAATTTGTGTCGGCGATTAGCCGGCCATCTGTTTTTCGCGGATTTCAGCGAGCGTCTTACAGTCGATGCACAGATCGGCGGTCGGACGGGCTTCCAGACGACGGATGCCGATTTCAACACCGCAGGATTCGCAGTAGCCGAAATCTTCGTCTTCCACTTTTTTCAGCGTCTTTTCAATCTTCTTGATAAGCTTGCGTTCGCGGTCGCGGTTACGCAGCTCAAGGCTGAACTCCTCTTCCTGGGCGGCACGGTCTACCGGATCCGGGAAGTTTGCAGCTTCATCCTGCATGTGGGTTACGGTGCGATCGACTTCATCCCGGAGTTGATTACGCCATGCCTCAAGAATACGCCTGAAGTGCGCCAGCTGGGCTTCGTTCATATACTCTTCGCCCGGTTTCTCCTGATACGGCTCCACCCCAGCGATGGCGAGAATACTCAGGGACGATGTTTTACGGTTTTGCCCTTCTTGCATGTTGCTTCTCCTTAACACGCACTATCGATCCCCTTCTCGGGGGAAAAATCAGGCCGCTATAAATAACAGAAGCTTTTCCGGATAGCAATTATCTAAACGTTACACTTGACAACCCTGTGAGGAAAAGCGTATTTGCGCACGCGGCCGTATCATTATTAGTCGATTGCGGATCAACTGGTTATAAGCGAACCGGCAAAGGCGACGTCAGCGTTATCTCACTGGCGGAGAGCGAGGCCTTCCAGGCCAGCACTTCCACCCCCTTGCGCTGCGCCTCGCTTAACAGCTCAGCATAGCGCTCATCGATATGGCGCGCCGGGGCAACCTGCGTAATGGCGGAGTGCAGCACGGCGAACAACAGCACGGCGCGATCCCCTTGTTCCACTACGCTCATCAGCTCCCGTAAATGCTTCTGACCGCGCGCGGTCACCGCATCCGGGAAGTAGCCTGAATCCGGCTCCGACAGCGTCACGGATTTCACCTCAATATAGCAGTTAACCTTGTCACTCGCCTGCAACATAAAGTCGATGCGGCTGCGTTCGGCCCCGTACTTGACTTCGCTTTTCAGGCTCTCGTAACCGGCGAGCGCAGGCAGGCGCTGCGCCTGCAACGCCTCTTTCACCACCGTGTTGGCGCGCAGCGTATTCACGCAAATCAGCGCGCCGTCACGGGTTTGGGTTAATTCCCACGTGTGCGGATATTTGCGCGTCGCGACGCTTGAGGTGGAATACCAGACGGTATCTCCGGGCGTCGCGCAGCCGGTCATCGCGCCGGTATTCGGGCAGTGCAGGGTTAAGGTCTCGCCTTGCGGCGTGACCACATCGGCGAGAAAGCGCTTGTAGCGCTGAATCAGCCGGGCCGGTTGCAGTGCGGGGGTAAATTCCATGTCGCTTCCTTATGGGTTCAGAGACCAGCGTTGCAGCGGCTGGTAACGGGTACGTCCCTGTTCAAATCGCGATTCATACAGCACAAACTCCCGCACCGGAAGCTGCCAGCCAAACCCTGGCGGCGGCAGCCTGACCGGGTGCTGAGCGTTACGCAGTAATGTGACATGCGGATGAAAGGGTTGCGCGCTTTGTGGGCAACCACTGCGCGCCGCCTGCGCGCGCAGTAAATTCGCGAGCTGCAACAGGCCGCGCGGCGGCTGACGGGAGCCAAGCCAGACGACCTGCGAGCGCGGCCAGTGTCCGGCGTCGTCCAGCGTAAGCGTAAACCCCGGCTGCTGAATGCGCCCGGCAAGCGCGCTTAACGTGCGCTGTTTCTGCGCGCTGACGTCACCTAAAAACGCGAGTGTGATATGCAAATTAGCGGCGGCAATCGGCCTGCCCGCGTCCGGCGCAAAGTGTGCGGCGCGCCACTCGATAATCTGTTGCTGAAGGTCGGCTGGCAGGGGCAGCGCGAAAAACAGCCGTTTCTGGTCTGACATAGCGGTAACTCGTAATGATCGGGCGGAATGCTACAATGCGTGCCTTTCATAGTAACCCTCTGGAGCCTGTCGTGTCGTCTTTACCGGTCGCCGCCGTTTTGCCTGAACTTCTCAACGCCCTGCAGCACGCGCCGCAGGTGCTGCTGTGCGCCCCGACCGGCGCGGGGAAATCGACCTGGCTGCCGCTGGAAATTTTAAAGTCCGGCATGCTGGACGGGAAAATCATCATGCTGGAGCCCAGACGACTCGCGGCGCGCAACGTGGCGCAGCGTCTGGCGGATCTGCTCGGCGAGCCGTGCGGCGAAACCGTGGGCTACCGGATGCGCGCCGAAAGCTGCACCGGCCCGGCCACGCGGCTGGAAGTGGTGACCGAAGGCATTCTGACGCGGCTGTTGCAGCGCGACCCGGAGCTTTCCGGCGTGTCGCTGGTGATCCTCGATGAATTCCACGAGCGTAGCGTGCAGGCGGATCTCGCGCTGGCGCTGCTGCTTGATGTCCAGCAGGGGCTGCGTGAGGATCTCAAACTGCTGATCATGTCTGCGACGCTCGACAACGCGCGCCTGCAGGCGCTGCTGCCGCAGGCGCCGACGGTGGTCTCCGAAGGGCGCAGTTTCCCGGTGGAGCGGCGCTATCAGGCGCTTTCCGCGCATCAGCGTTTCGATGAGGCGGTGGCGCAGGCGGTGAGCGGGTTACTGCGTGAAGAACCTGGTTCGCTGCTGCTGTTTTTGCCGGGCGTCGGTGAGATCCAGCGCGTGCAGACGCAGCTTGCTGAGCGCGTGGGGCGCGACGTGCTGCTGTGTCCGCTCTACGGTGCGCTGCCGCTCGCGGAGCAGCGCAAGGCTATCCTGCCCGCGCAGCCGGGCTTTCGCAAAGTGGTGCTCGCCACCAATATCGCCGAAACCAGCCTGACCATCGAAGGCATCCGACTGGTGGTCGACAGCGCCCAGGAGCGCGTGGCGCGTTTCGATGCCCGCACCGGGCTGACGCGGCTTATCACGCAGCGCATCAGCCAGGCGTCGATGACCCAGCGCGCCGGCCGCGCCGGACGCCTGGAGCCGGGCATCTGCCTGCATCTTCTGCCAAAAGAGCAGGCGGAACGCGCCGCCGCGCAGGCGGAAGCGGAGATCACGCAAAGCGATCTCTCCGGGCTGCTGCTGGAGCTGCTGATGTGGGGATGCCGTGACGTGACGGATCTCCAGTGGCTCGATCTGCCGCCTGCGGTGAACCTTGCCGCCGCGCGCGAACTGCTCACGGCGCTGGGCGCGCTGAAAGAGGGCCAGCTCACCGCGCGTGGACGCCAGATGGCGCAGTTCGGCAACGATCCGCGCCTCGCCGCGATGCTGGCCTGCGCCGAAGGCGCTGACGCGCAGGCGACGGCGGCGCGGCTCTCCGCCATCCTTGAAGAGCCGCCGCGCGGCGCAGAGGCGGATTTGCGCAGCGCCTTTTCCCGAAGCCAGGGCAACTGGCAGGCGCGCAGCGCGCAACTCATGAAGCGGCTTAACGCCCGCGGCGGCACGCCGTCGCTCTCGCTGGCGCCCGCGCTGCTTGCCTGCGCGTTCAGCGACCGCATCGCGCGTCGTCGTGGGCAGGAAGGGCGTTATCAGCTCGCCAACGGCATGGGCGCGATGCTTAACCAGGATGACGCACTGACGCGCTATGAGTGGCTTATCGCGCCGCTCTTATTGCAGGGCAGTAACAGCGCCGACGCGCGGATTTTACAGGCGCTGCCGCTGGATATTGACGCGCTCATTGATGAATGCCCGCATCTGCTGACTCAGCGCGATTCGCTGGAGTGGAATGATGAACAGGGTACGCTACGTGCGCAGCGCCGCTGGCAGGTCGGGCAACTGGTGCTGAAAACGCAGCCGCTCTCAAAACCTTCTGAAGACGAGCTTCACCAGGCGATGCTTAACGGCATTCGCGAAAAAGGGCTTTCTGTTCTTAACTGGACGCCAGAGGCGGAGCAGTTGCGCCTGCGTTTGCACTGCGCGGCGCGCTGGCTGCCGGAGCAGCCGTGGCCGGACGTCAGCGACGAGGCGCTGCTGGCGTCGCTTGATGTCTGGCTGTTACCGGCGCTTCATGGCGTGCATTCGCTGCGCGCGCTGAAAAACATCAATCTCGCCCAGGCGCTGCTGCATTTACTCGACTGGACGCAGCGGCAACGGCTGGATAGTGCGCTGCCGGCGCATTACACTGTGCCGACCGGCAGCCGGATAGCGATTCGCTATCATGAGGAAAACCCACCGGCGCTGGCGGTGCGCATCCAGGAGATGTTCGGTGAAGCCGAAACACCGGTTATCGCCGAAGGCCGGGTGCCGCTCACCCTTGAACTGCTTTCACCCGCCCAGCGGCCGCTACAGATCACGCGCGATCTCAGTGCGTTCTGGCGCGGCGCCTGGAAAGAGGTGCAGAAAGAGATGAAAGGGCGCTACCCGAAACATGTCTGGCCGGACGATCCGGCCAACGCGCTGCCAACCCGGCGCACCAAAAAGTATCAGTAACGGCGGCGTTGCTGTCGTGATGATTTGAGAGCTTTCTTCTTCCGCCTGCGTGCGGAAGAGCCAAGAATCTGGCCTTTGCGCCTGTACGTTGTGGAGAAAAAGCATGGCGGGGAATGACCGCGAACCTATCGGACGCAAAGGACGACCGACGCGTCCGGCAAAACAGAAGGTAAGCCGTCGTCGTCTCAGGGATGAGGATTATGACGATGAATATGAAGACGATGATGAGGAGCCGATGCCGCGTAAGGTAAAAGGCAAAAAAGGCAAAGGCGGAAAACAGGGCGGCAAACGCCGCTGGCTGTGGCTTCTGTTGAAGCTGTTTGTGATTTTTGTGGTGCTGCTGGTTATCTACGGCGTCTATCTCGATCAGAAAATCCGCAGCCGTATCGATGGCAAAGTCTGGCAACTGCCGGCGGCGGTCTACGGGCGCATGGTTAACCTTGAGCCGGATATGACCATCAGCAAGCAGGAGATGGTGAAGCTGCTCGAGGCGACGCAGTATCGTCAGGTGACGAAAATGACGCGCCCTGGCGAGTTTACCGTCCAGGCCAACAGCATCGAGATGATTCGCCGCCCGTTCGATTTCCCGGACAGCAAAGAGGGGCAGATCCGCGCGCGCCTGGAGTTTGACGGCGACCATCTGGCCTCTATCGAGAACATGGACAGCAACCGTAACTTCGGTTTCTTCCGCCTCGATCCGCGGCTGATTACGATGCTGTCATCGCCGAACGGCGAGCAGCGCCTGTTTGTGCCGCGCTCCGGCTTCCCGGATCTGCTGGTGGACACGCTCGTCGCGACGGAAGACCGTCATTTCTACGAGCATGACGGCATCAGCGTCTGGTCGATTGGTCGCGCGGTGCTGGCGAACCTGACGGCGGGCCGCGCGGTGCAGGGCGGCAGTACGCTGACGCAGCAGCTGGTGAAAAACCTGTTCCTGACCAACAAGCGCACCCTGTGGCGTAAAGCCAATGAAGCCTACATGGCGCTTATCATGGACGCGCGTTATGACAAAGACCGTATCCTTGAGCTGTACCTGAACGAGGTCTATCTCGGCCAGAGCGGCGACGATCAGATCCGCGGCTTCCCGCTGGCAAGCCTTTACTACTTCGGCCGTCCGGTTGAAGAGCTGAGCCTCGATCAGCAGGCGCTGCTGGTGGGCATGGTGAAGGGCGCGTCGCTCTATAACCCGTGGCGTAACCCGAAACTGGCGCTGGAGCGTCGTAACCTGGTGCTGCGCCTGTTACAGGAGCAGAAGGTTATCGACCAGGAGCTTTACGACATGCTGAGCGCCCGTCCGCTCGGGGTGCAGCCGCGCGGCGGCGTGATCTCCCCGCAGCCGGCGTTTATGCAGATGGTGCGTCAGGAGCTGCAGGCGAAGCTTGGCGATAAAGTGAAAGATCTCTCCGGCGTGAAGATTTTCACCACGTTTGACTCGGTCGCGCAGGACGCGGCGGAGAAAGCGGCGGTGGAAGGCATTCCGGCGCTGATTAAACAGCGTAAGCTGAAAGATCTGGAAACCGCGATGGTGGTGGTGGACCGTTTCACCGGCGAAGTCCGCGCGATGGTCGGCGGCGCGAATCCGCAGTTTGCGGGCTATAACCGCGCCATGCAGGCGCGTCGCTCGATTGGCTCGCTCGCCAAACCGGCGACCTATCTGACCGCGTTAAGCCAGCCGAACACCTATCGTCTGAATACCTGGATCGCCGATGCGCCGATCTCCCTGCGCCAGCCAAACGGGCAGGTGTGGTCGCCGCAGAACGACGATCATCGCTTCAGCGGCCAGGTGATGCTGGTGGATGCGCTGACGCGCTCCATGAACGTGCCGACCGTCAACCTCGGTATGGCGCTCGGTCTGCCAGCCGTGACTGACACCTGGAAAAAACTGGGCGCGCCGGAAAACCAGCTGCACGCTGTACCGTCGATGTTACTGGGTGCGCTGAACCTGACGCCGGTAGAAGTGGCGCAGGCGTTCCAGACCATCGCGAGCGGCGGTAACCGCGCCCAGCTCTCCGTACTGCGCTCGGTGATCGCCGAAGATGGCACCGTGTTGTATCAGAGCTTCCCGCAGTCGGAGCGCGCCGTACCGGCGCAGGCCGCCTACCTGACGCTCTGGACGATGCAGCAGGTTGTGCAGCGCGGTACCGGCCATGCGCTGGCGGTGAAATTCCCGAAACTGCATCTCGCCGGGAAAACCGGGACCACCAACAACAACGTCGACACCTGGTTTGCCGGTATCGACGGGCGTGAAGTGGTCATCACCTGGGTGGGCCGCGACAATAACCAGCCGACCAAGCTCTACGGGGCCAGCGGCGCGATGGCGATTTACCAGCGCTATCTGACTAACCAGTCGCCGATCCCGCTGGATCTGACGCCGCCTGAGGATATCGTCGACATGGGCGTTGATGAGATGGGTAACTTCCTGTGCGGCGGCGGTGGCATGCGTACGCTGCCGGTCTGGACCAGCGATCCGAACGCGCTCTGCCAGCAGAGCCAGCCGGTCGCGCCGTCGGGCAATCCGTTCGATCAGTCCGCGCCGCAGCAGCCGCAACAGCAACAGCCTCAGCAGGCACCGCAGCAGGAAGAGAAGAGCGACGGCGTCGCGGGCTGGATTAAAGACATGTTCGGCAGCAACTGACGTCCCGTTTGGGAACACAGGGCTTAGCGCCTCTCCGGCTTCGGCGGGATGAGGGCTAAGCCCTTTTTTATTGTCACCGCTTTTTAAAGTGCCGGTAACGATTCGCTATCCGCTGATTAACCAGATAATTTCCTCTGGTGATTAATTGGACCATTGGCCGCCCGCGCTGCGCCAGGCGCTTGCTATATAAACAACCTTTCGCATATCATCTCGGGCGCATAATAATAATTCTCGTTTACGTTATCATTTGTCATTATCACTCAGAGAAATTAGCATGGCGCGTTCTATTCACACTCAGATCAATACCAGGATTTGCAGACTGGCGGTTCTTGTTGCCACGGCGTGCGGCGGCTTTGCCGCTTCCGCGTTAGCCGCTGACGGCCAGAAAGAGGAAACCATTACCGTTTCCGCTGCTGCTGCGCAGGAAAGCGCCTGGGGCCCGGCCCCGACCATTGCGGCGAAGCGTTCCGCGACCGCCACCAAAACCGATACCCCGATTGAAAAAACGCCGCAGTCCGTGTCCGTCGTGACGCGCGAAGAGATGGATACCCGTCAGCCGACCACCGTGAAAGAAGCGTTGAGCTATAGCCCGAGCGTTTTCTCCACACGCGGCAGTTCCTCAACTTATGACGTCGTGACCATTCGCGGTTTCACAACCTCGACCACGGTAAACACTAACCAGTACCTCGACGGTATGAAGCTTCAGGGCAACAACTACTCTGAAATTTCCATGGATCCTTATTTCCTGGAGCGCGTGGAGCTGATGCGCGGGCCGACTTCCGTGCTCTATGGCAACAGCAACCCCGGCGGTATCGTCAGCATGGTCAGCAAACGTCCGACCACCGAGCCGCTGCGCGAAGTGCAGTTCAAAATGGGCAGCCACAATCTCTGGCAGACCGGTTTTGACTTCAGCGATGCGATTGATGACGCGGGTGTCTGGTCTTATCGCCTGACCGGTTTAGGCCGCAGCCAAAATGCCCAGCAGGAGATGGCGAAATCGTCGCGTTACGCGATTGCCCCTTCGTTCAGCTGGCGTCCGGATAACAACACCGATTTTACGTTCCTGAGTAACTTCCAGAGCGACCCGTACGCCGGTTTCTACGGCTGGCTGCCGCGCTCCGGCACGATCGTGCCGTATTACGATGCTAACGGTAAGGCGCATAAACTGCCGACTGATTTCAACGAAGGCGAAGAAAATAACAAGATGTCTCGCCGCCAGCAGATGGTTGGATACAGCTTCTCGCACGCCTTCGATGACACCTTCACGCTGCGCCAGAACCTGCGTTACACCCGCGAGCACACGCTTTACCGCTCGGTGTACGGCAATGCGTTTGTTGCGCCGTCCACGATTAACCGCGCGTATGTCCGTTCCGATGAAGACATGAACGCCTTCAGCGTCGATACGCAGTTGCAGTCTGATTTCGCGACTGGCGCGGTGGATCATAAGCTGCTGACCGGCGTTGATTACTCCCGCATGCGCAACGACATTAACGCGGACTACGGCACCGCCAGCCCGCTCAATATGCTGGATCCGCAGTACGGCAACCCTGACATTAACGTGAACTTCCTCTATGACGTGATTAATCGTCAGGAGCAAACGGGCCTGTATGTGCAGGATCAGGCAGAGTGGAACAAGTGGGTAATGACTTTAGGCGGCCGTTACGATTTCGCGAAAACGTCCACTTATACCCGCTCCTCCGGCGCGCTTGCTGAGATTAACGATCAGCAGTTCACCTGGCGCGGCGGCATCAACTATCTGTTCGATAACGGCGTATCGCCGTACTTCAGCTACAGCGAATCGTTTGAGCCTGTTTCTGGTTCCACCTTAGGCCGCAAACCGTTCGAGCCCTCACGCGGCAAGCAGTATGAAGCGGGCGTGAAATATGTGCCGAAGGATATGCCGGTCGTGCTGACGGCCGCGGTATATCAGCTCACGAAAGATAAAAACCTGACGGCCGATCCGGCGAATAACAGCTTCAGCGTCCAGGGCGGTGAAATCCGTTCCCGCGGCATTGAACTGGAAGCGAAAGCGGCCGTGTCAGCGAATGTGAATGTGACCGCGTCTTATAGCTTTACCGATGCGAAATATACGCATGACACGCTCTTTGAAGACAAGCGTCCGGCGGAAGTGCCGCGCAATATGGCGTCGCTGTGGGCGGATTACACCTTCCACGATACCGCGCTGAGCGGCCTGACTGTCGGCGCTGGCGGCCGCTATGTCGGCAATACCGTCAGCTATTACGCCTACGGTGATAAACAGAACCAACCGTTTAACGTTGCAAGCTACACCGTGGCGGATGCGATGGTGAAATACGATCTGGCGCGTTTAGGCCTGCCGGGCTCGTCTGTCGCCTTAAACGTCAATAACCTGTTTGATCGCGAGTATGTCTCCAGCTGCTACAAAGACTACGCATGCTACTGGGGCGCGGAACGTCAGGTTACGGCGACCGCCACATTCCGCTTCTGATCCGTCTTTGGGCACGCTTTGGCGTGCCCTTCAACAAGTTGGCTACCATGCAGGACAAAATTTCCCCGCCCGATGCTGGTTTTTCGTTAAAAGATGTCACTTTTCGCGTGCCCGGACGTACGCTGCTGCACCCCTTGTCGCTCACCTTTCCGGCGGGCAAAGTCACCGGCCTTATCGGCCATAACGGCTCCGGCAAATCGACGCTTCTGAAAATGCTTGGTCGTCACCAGAAACCCTCCGGTGGCGACATCCTGCTAAACGGCGAGCCGCTGGCGGGCTGGAACAGCAAAGCGTTCGCGCGTGAAGTCGCATATCTGCCGCAGCAGTTGCCCGCCGCCGAAGGCATGACGGTGCGCGAACTGGTGGCGATTGGTCGTTATCCGTGGCACGGCGCGCTTGGGCGCTTTGGGGCGGAAGACCGTGAACGGGTGGAGGAGGCGATTAGCCTGGTGGGGCTTAAACCGCTTGCGCACCGGCTGGTAGACAGCCTGTCCGGCGGCGAGCGCCAGCGGGCCTGGATTGCCATGCTGGTGGCGCAGAACAGCCGCTGTCTGCTGCTCGACGAACCGACCTCGGCGCTGGATATCGCTCATCAGGTGGACGTGCTGGCGCTGATCCACCGTTTAAGCCAGCAGCGCGGGTTAACCGTGATTGCGGTACTGCACGACATCAACATGGCCGCGCGTTACTGCGACCATCTGGTGGCGCTGCGCGGCGGGGAGATGATAGCCCAGGGCAGCCCGCTGGAACTGATGAACGGCGAAACGCTCAAACAGATTTATGGCATTCCGATGGGCATCCTGCCGCATCCGGCGGGCCTCGCACCCGTGAGCTTTGTCTGCTGATGCGCGACGTTCTCTCAACCCCTTTCAGCCGTCGGCGTCTGATGACGGCGATGGCTCTCTCGCCGCTGATGTGGCACATGGCGAAAGCCCGTGCGGCATCGGTGGATCTCAAACGTATCGTGGCGCTCGAATGGCTGCCCGTCGAACAGCTGATCGCGCTTGGCGTGATGCCTTACGCGGTGGCGGATGTGCCGAACTACCGCCTGTGGGTTGATTATCCGCCGCTGCCGGATGCCGTCATCGACGTCGGGCTGCGTACCGAGCCCAATCTGGAGCTGCTCACTGAGCTTAAGCCGTCGCTGATGATCTGGTCGGCGGGTTATGGCCCATCGGAAGCGCAGCTTAAGCGTATCGCGCCTGGCATGGGCGTGACGTTTACCGACGGTAAAGCGCCGCTCGCGATGGCGCGGCAGTCGCTGCTGACGCTGGCCGAACGGCTGGGCCTTGAGAAAGCGGCCCATGATCACCTTGATGAATTCGAACAGTTTCTTACACAGATGAAAGCGCGCCTGGCGGGACGCGGGCAGCGTCCGCTGCTGATGATGTCGCTGCTGGACTCACGCCACGCGCTGACGCTTGGCACTAACAGCCTGTTTCAGCCGGTGCTGGACGCGGTGAAGATCCCCAACGCCTGGCAGGATAAGACCAACTTCTGGGGCAGCGCGATTGTCGGCATTGAGCGGCTTGCGCAGTTCCGCGAGGCTGACGTTATCTGCTTTGAGCATGGCGATGATCAGGCGATGCGCCAGCTTGCCGCCACGCCGCTCTGGCAGGCGATGCCGTTTGTGCGCGAGGGCCGTTTTCAGCGCGTGCCCGCCGTCTGGTTTTACGGCGCGACGCTCTCGGCGATGCGCTTTGGCCGCGTGCTGGAAAACGCGCTGGGAGGCCGGGCATGAGGCGACATCATCTGCTTTTCCCGGCGCTGCTGCTGGGGCTGCTGTTCGCGCTGGCGCTCGGCCTGAGCTGGGCCAACCTGAACGCCTGGCTGCCGCGCGCGCAGTGGCAAGAGGCGCTGTGGCGCCCCAATATCGACGCCATCGATCAGATGCTTTTCCATTACAGCCTGCTGCCGCGCTTTGTGGTATCGCTGTTGGTCGGTGCCGGGCTTGGGCTGGTTGGCGTACTGTTCCAGCAGGTACTGCGTAACCCGCTGGCGGAGCCGACCACGCTCGGCGTGGCGACCGGCGCGCAGCTTGGCGTGACCGTGGCGACGCTCTGGGCGCTGCCGGGCGGCGTGTTGACCGCCCAGTTCGCGGCGCTGGCCGGTGCCTGCGTGGTCGGGTTGCTGGTGTTTGGCGTCGCCTGGGGTAAACGTCTCTCGCCGGTCACGCTGATTCTGGCGGGCCTGGTAGTGAGCCTCTACTGCGGTGCCGTCAATCAGTTGCTGGTGCTGTTCCATCACGATCAGCTGCAAAGCATGTTTTTGTGGAGCACCGGCGCGCTTAACCAGAACGACTGGAGCGTGGCGGCGCGGCTCTGGCCGCAACTGCTGGCGGGTTTTTTACTGACGCTGCTGCTGTTGCGCCCGCTTACGCTAATGGGGCTGGATGATGGCGTGGCGCGCAATCTTGGGCTTGCGCTGTCCCTGGCGCGGCTCGCGACGCTGACGCTGGCGATTGTTATCAGCGCGCTGCTGGTCAACGCGGTCGGGATTATCGGGTTTATCGGGCTGTTCGCGCCGCTGCTCGCGAAAATGCTCGGCGCGCGTCGGCTGCTGGCGCGGCTGCTGCTGGCGTCGTTTATCGGCGCGCTGCTGCTGTGGCTGTCGGATCAGTTTATCCTCTGGCTCTCCCGCGTCTGGCTGGAAGTCTCCACCGGGATGGCGACGGCGCTGTTTGGCGCGCCGCTGCTGCTGTGGCTCCTGCCGCGTCTGCGTACCATGAGCGCGCCGGCGATGAATGCGGGCGACACGATCCCGGCCGAGCGTGGCCATGTGGCGCGCTGGACGCTGGCGGGGATGTTACTGCTGCTGGGCGTGGCGGCGCTGGCGCTCTGTTTTGGCCGCGACGCGCACAGCTGGGTGTGGGCGCAGGGCGACGTGCTGCGCGAGCTGCTGGGCTGGCGCTGGCCGCGCGTGCTGGCGGCGCTATGCGCAGGCACGATGCTGGCGGCGGCGGGCTGTATTATCCAGCGGCTGACCGGCAACCCGATGGCAAGCCCTGAAGTGCTGGGCATTAGCTCCGGCGCGGCGTTCGGCGTGGTGTTGATGCTGCTGTTCGTGCCGGGCGATGCGTTCGGCTGGCTGCTGCCGGCGGGCAGCGTCGGGGCGGCGGCGACGCTGATGATTATTCTGATTGCCGCCGGACGCGGCGGGTTTTCGCCGCACCGGATGCTGCTCGCGGGGATGGCGCTCAGCACCGCGTTTACGATGCTGCTGGTAATGTTGCAGGCGAGCGGCGATCCGCGTATGGCGCAGGTGATCACCTGGATCTCCGGCTCCACTTACAGCGTGACGCCGCAGCAGGCGCGAAATTCGCTGTGGGTAATGCTGGTATTACTGGCGCTGACGCCGCTGTGCCGCCGCTGGCTGACGGTGCTGCCGCTTGGCGGCGAGACCGCGCGCGCGGTCGGGATGGCGCTGACGCCGACCCGTATTGTGCTGTTGTTGCTGGCTTCAGCGCTGACCGCCGCGGCGACGCTGACCATCGGGCCGCTGAGTTTTATCGGGCTGATGGCGCCGCACATTACGCGGATGCTCGGTTTTCGTCGCGCGTTGCCGCAGCTCGTTATCGCTTCGTTGCTGGGCGGTATGTTGATGATGCTGGCGGACTGGGCAGGGCGGATGGTGATGTTCCCGTACCAGATCCCGGCGGGGCTGCTGGCGACGTTTATCGGCGCGCCGTATTTCGTGTATTTGTTGCGTAAGCAGAGCCGTTAATCAGAGGCAGGAAATCGTGGTGGGTTGCCTGGGGAACGGTGGGGCGTTTGATGGATGAAAGGTGGGTGCGCTTCGCTTACCCACCCTACGTAAGGTGCTGTGCGGGTGAAAGGTGGGTGCGCTGCGCTTACCCACCTTACATTGACTGACCTTTGTTGATGCATTGTAGGGCGGGTAAGCGTATGCGCACCCGCCACGGTCAAAAAACGATTACAGCTTCGCAAACACCCGGCGCGCAGCGTCGATGGTGTTGTTGATATCTTCTTCGCTGTGCGCGACAGACATAAAGCCCGCTTCAAACGCTGACGGCGCGAAATAAACCCCTTCTTCCAGCATCAGATGGAAGAAACGCTTAAAGCGCTCGACATCGCATTTCACCACATCCTGATAGCAGGTCACGCTGTCGGCATCGGTAAAGAAGAAGCCGAACATCCCGCCGACGTGGTTCACCACCAGCGGCACGCCGGCTTCCTGCGCGGCGTCGAGCAGGCCTTCCGCCAGTTGGGTCGTCAGCGCGTCGAGGGTGCTGTGAACGCCAGGCTGCGCCACTTCGCTCAGACATGCGAAGCCCGCCGCCATCGCAATCGGGTTACCGGAGAGCGTGCCCGCCTGATAAACCGGGCCAGTCGGCGCCAGCGCTTCCATCACTTCGCGGCGTCCGCCGAACGCGCCCACCGGCATACCGCCGCCGATGATTTTGCCAAGACAGGTCAGATCCGGCATCACGTTGTAGTACGCCTGCGCACCCGCCAGCGCGACGCGGAAACCCGTCATCACTTCATCGATAATCAGCAGCGCGCCGAATTCGTCGCACAGCGCGCGCAGGCCCGGCAGGAAATCGGGCTGCGGCGGGATGCAGTTCATGTTGCCCGCTACCGGCTCAACGATAATGCAGGCGATATCCTGCGGGTAAAGCTCGAAGGCCTCACGCACAGAGGCGAGATCGTTATAGGTACAGGTCAGGGTATGTTTGGCGAAATCTGCCGGTACGCCCGGTGAGTTTGGCTGGCCGAGGGTCAGCGCGCCGGAGCCCGCTTTCACCAGCAGGTGATCCGCGTGACCGTGGTAGCAGCCTTCGAACTTGATGATTTTATCGCGACGGGTAAAACCGCGCGCCAGACGGATGGCGCTCATGGTCGCTTCGGTGCCGGAGTTCACCATACGCACCATATCCATCGTCGGCACCAGTTCGGTAACGAGCTGCGCCATTTTCACTTCCATTTCCGTCGGCGCGCCGAAGCTCAGGCCGCGCTCTGCTGCTTCAATCACCGCGTTGCGAATCGCCGGGTGGTTATGGCCTAGCACCATCGGGCCCCAGGAGCCAACGTAGTCGATATAAGCTTTGCCGTCGGCGTCATAGAAATAAGCCCCGTCCGCCCGTTCGATAAAGAGCGGTGTGCCGCCCACGCCGGTAAAGGCGCGCACCGGCGAGTTAACGCCGCCTGGGATAAGTTCGCGGGCGGCGGCAAAGAGGTTTTCAGACTTACTCATGAATCGGCTCCTGATTCGGGAAAAGAGGGATAACGGGTTATTCTAAGTCATCCCTTCCACGTTATGAAAGTTTTGCCCGATTAAACCCAGACAGCGGGCAGGGCTTTTTTGAATGACGCGGCCGCGCGACGTATAATGCGCGGCCTGAATGCTTTTCGGAGAACTGTTCGTATGACCCCGCAGACGACACCCAACCGCCGCGTCAGAGGATTTCAACATGCCGCGGTTATCCGCCAGTTATTGTCGCGCGACAAAACGCCGCTGACGATTTTGCTGCTGGCGTCTCTCACTGGCGTACTGGCGGGGCTTGCGGGCGTAGCATTTGAAAAAGCGGTCGCCTGGGTGACGGCGCATCGCATTGAAGGCCTGGCGCAGGTGGCGCACATCCCGTGGCTCGTCTGGCTGCTGGCGTTTTTGTTTTCCGCGCTGCTGGCGATGGTGGGCTATTTTCTGGTGCGCCGCTTCGCGCCGGAGGCGGGCGGTTCGGGTATTCCTGAAATCGAAGGCGCGCTGGAGGAGTTACGCCCGGTGCGCTGGTGGCGCGTGCTGCCGGTGAAGTTTTTCGGCGGGATGGGCACGCTTGGCGCAGGCATGGTGCTCGGCCGCGAAGGCCCGATGGTGCAGATGGGCGGCAATATCGGGCGCATGGTGCTGGATATTTTTCATCGCCCGGATGCCGAGGCGCGCCATACGTTGCTGGCGACGGGGGCGGCGGCAGGTCTGGCGGCGGCTTTTAACGCGCCGCTCGCGGGCATTCTGTTCATTATTGAAGAGATGCGCACGCAGTTTCACTACAACCTGATTTCCATTAAAGCAGTGTTTACCGGGGTCATTATGGCGACCATCGTCTTTCGCATCTTCAATGGCGAACGAGCGGTGATTGAAGTCGGGCAATTGACCGACGCGCCAGTTTATACGCTCTGGCTCTATCTGCTGCTGGGGATTATTTTCGGTGCCGTGGGGCCGCTGTTTAACCGTCTGGTGCTCGGGATGCAGGATGTGTTCGCACGTATTCATGGCGGCAATACTACCCGCTGGGTGTTGCTCGGTGGCGCGATTGGCGGCGCGTGTGGTCTGCTTGCGCTGTGGGAGCCTGCGGCAGCGGGCGGCGGGTTTGGGTTAATCCCCATTGCCGCGGCGGGTAATTTTACCGTCGGGATGCTGCTGTTTATTTTCATTGCGCGCGTGGTGACGACGGTGTTCTGTTTCTCCTCCGGCGCGCCGGGCGGGATTTTCGCCCCGATGCTGGCGCTCGGCACGCTGCTTGGCAGCGCGTTCGGTATGGCCTGCGCCGCGTGGTTCCCGCAGTGGCACTTACAGGCGGGGACGTTCGCCATCGCGGGCATGGGCGCGCTGCTTGCCGCCTCGGTCAGGGCGCCGATTACCGGTATCGTGCTGGTGCTGGAGATGACGGATAATTACCAGCTCATTTTGCCAATGATTATTACCTGCCTCGGCGCGACACTGCTCGCCCAGTTCCTCGGCGGCAAGCCGCTCTATTCCACTATCCTCGCGCGAACGCTTGCGAAACAGGAGGCGGAACGACAGGCGCAGACCGACGGGCGGAATACTTGAACGATTTACCAGGGTAATAGATAATGGCCCTAAAGATCGGGTTATTCTTTGCCCGATTGCTGGTTTCAACGGGAGCAAAAAATGAGTGATGACGTAGCGCTGCCGCTGCAGTTTACCGACGCAGCCGCCAATAAAGTAAAAAGCCTGATCGCAGACGAGGACAACCCGAATCTCAAGCTGCGCGTCTACATCACCGGTGGTGGGTGCAGCGGCTTCCAGTATGGTTTTACCTTTGATGACCAGATTAACGATGGCGATATGACTATCGAGAAGCAGGGCGTGTCGCTGGTCGTAGACCCGATGAGCCTGCAATACCTGGTGGGCGGCGCGGTGGATTACACCGAAGGCCTCGAAGGCTCGCGCTTTGTGGTGAATAACCCGAACGCCACCAGCACCTGCGGGTGTGGTTCTTCCTTCAGCATCTGATTGCCTTGCTGAAATAAAAAAGCCGTGTTTTGCGACACGGCTTTTTTTATGGCTTACGCTTTTTCGTCCAGCGCGAAGGTGGGGAGCTTCAGGTGCCAGCGGATCGCGGCAAGACGGATCGCAAGCGTCACCACCATGCCCATCATGCTCGCCTGCTCCAGCGGCACTTCAAAGGTGTAAAACGCCGTCGCATGGACGATGCCGCCCACGATGCACGCCGTGGCGTAGATTTCGGTTCGCAGGATCATCGGGATTTCACGCGCCAGCACGTCACGAATAATACCGCCGCCGACGCCCGTTACCACGCCCATGCAAATCGCCACCAGCGGCCCGGTGCCGGCCATAAACGCTTTATTCACGCCGATGCCGACAAACACCGCGAGGCCTACGGCGTCCAGCACCGGCAGTACCCACTTCGGCAGGCGACGCGGCTGGCGCACCAGTGCAATCGTCAGCAGACACGTCACCATCGCCACCACCAGATCGGTAGGATCTTTCACCCAGAACACTGGGCCGTGATCGAGCGCCATATCGCGGATCGTGCCACCGCCCACCGCAGTGACGACGCCCAGCACCAGTACGCCGAAAGGATCCATACGCAGTTTGCCCGCCAGCAAAACGCCGGAGATGGCAAACACCGCAGTGCCAATAATATCCAGCCAGTAAACCAGCATGATGTTCCTCGACTCGTTATTTTACCTCTGCCAGCGCCTGACAGAGCTGATTCGCGGCGAGGATAATACGCGGGCCGGCGCGCTCAAACCAGTCATCGTTAATGCTTATGACAGGAACATTTTGCAGAGGCTGCCAGAACTGCCGCGTGGCGGCGATGGACTTCTCGCCGCCGGTGATGACGACGGCCTCGGGATGGCGCGCCAGCACCTGTTCGCGGCTCACCTGCGGCCAGGGAACGGGGCTGTCGGCGAAGATATTCTCGCCGCCGCAGGCTTCGACGATTTCATTCTGGATGGAGGCTTTGCTGGTGGTAAAAAGCGGACGCGTGCCGAACTGTAAAAACACGCGCTTTTTCGGCTGGCTTTTATATCGCGCAGTAAGTGCTTGCCAGCGCTGTTCCAGCTCGCGCGCCGCGGCCTGTGCCTTTTCCGGCGTCGGGCTGTAAGGGGCGAGCGCGCGCAGCGCGTCGGCCACCTGCGCGACATTTTGCGGATCGAGCCAGAGCACATGAATGCCGAGCGATTTGAGCTGGTTTATCTGCCGCTCCGGGTTGCCGCCGCGCCAGGCGACCAGCAGATCGGGTTTAAGCGCCGCGATACGCTCCACGTTCATCCCCTGCCAGTTTGCCACCTGTTCGAGCTGACGCGCGGCGTCGGGGTAGTCAGAGTAAGCGCTTACCGCAACCGGCGTGATCCCGGCGGCAAAGGCGAGTTCGGTATTGGCAGGGGAGAGGGTAATGACCCGCGGCGCGGCAAAAAGCCACGCCGGGAGAACCAACAGGGCGACAAGCGCCCCGGTAAGCCAGCGTTTAGCCACGGTTCAGGCTCGTGAGCAGCGTCTCGACCATCAGGCTCGACTGCTTCGCCGCCACCGCCAGGAACTCTTCAAAGCTCAGGTGTGATTGCTGATCGGCAACGTCAGAGATAGCGCGCACGACGACAAACGGCACGCCGAAGTTATGGCAGACGTGGCCAATGGCGGTCGCTTCCATCTCAACGGCGATCGCCTGCGGGAAGTTGTGGCGGATTTTAGCAAGGTTCACGGAGCCGTTGATAAAGGCGTCGCCGCTCACCACCAGCCCGCGCACCGCGTGCAGGTTCAGTTTTTCGATGGTTTCCTGCGCCGCCGCGATCAGTTTTTCATCGGCTTTGAACGCCGCCGGGCAGCCCGCCATCTGACCATATTCGTAGCCAAACGCGGTGACGTCGGCGTCGTGGTAGCGCACTTCGTCGGAGACCACAATGTCGCCCACTTTCAGCGAGGGCGCGAGACCGCCCGCCGAGCCGGTATTGATAATCACGTCAGGTTTGCAGTGCTCCAGCAGCAGCGTCGCGCCCATCGCGGCGGAAACTTTACCGATGCCCGATTTCAGCAGCGCCACGTCCACGCCGTTGAGGGTGCCGGTGTAAATTTCGCAGCCGGCGATATTCAGGGTATGGCGGTTGTCGATTTTGTCACGCAGCAGCGTCACTTCTTCTTCCATTGCGCCAATAATGCCTGCTTTCATAGAGATACTCGCTAAATGATGGATTCAGAGGCATAGTCTATCATGGCAGACAGCAAGGATTTAATTCGCGTGCGCGCAGACCGGGAGGGCGGATGGAGAAAATCGATTTCCGAAACAAAATCAACTGGCATCGCCGGTATCGCTCGCCGCAGGGCGTGAAGAGTGAACACGAGATCCTGCGTATTTTTGAAAGCGATCGCGGCCGTATTATCAACTCGCCCGCGATCCGCCGCCTGCAACAGAAAACCCAGGTTTTTCCCCTTGAGCGCAACGCCGCGGTGCGCACGCGCCTTACGCACTCTCTGGAAGTGCAACAGGTGGGGCGCTATATCGCCAAAGAAGTGTTGAGCCGCCTGAAAGAGCAGGGGCTGCTTGAGGCGTATGGCCTGGCGGAGCTGACCGGGCCGTTTGAGAGCATTGTTGAGATGTCGTGCCTGATGCATGACATCGGCAATCCGCCGTTCGGTCACTTCGGTGAGGCCGCGATTAACGACTGGTTCAACCAGCGGCTCTTTCCGGCTGATGCCGAAAACCTGCCCGTAAGCCAGGACCGCTGCACGGTGCAGACGCTGCGCCTGCAGGAGGGTGAAGAAGCGCTTAACGCCCTGCGCGGCAACGTGCGCCGCGATCTGTGTCATTTCGAGGGGAACGCGCAGGGCATTCGGCTGGTGCATACGCTGTTGCGCATGAATCTCACCTGGGCGCAGGTTGGCGGTATCCTCAAATATACGCGCCCGGCCTGGCACCACGGCCCGGTGCCGGAAACCCATAGCTACCTGATGAAAAAGCCGGGGTTTTATCTCTCCGAAGATCAATATATTTCGCGGTTGCGTAAAGAACTGCAATTAGACACTTACAGTCGCTTCCCGCTCGCCTGGATTATGGAAGCGGCTGACGATATTTCTTATTGCGTGGCGGATCTTGAAGATGCGGTTGAAAAACGTATTTTCAGCGTTGAGCAGTTATATCAGCATCTCTATGACGCCTGGGGTGAACATGCGCCGGGCGATCTCTTTAATCTGGTGGTGCAAAACGCCTGGGATAAATCGGGCACTAATCAATTGCACCACAGCGCGGAAGATCAGTTCTTTATGTATCTGCGCGTGAATACATTAAATCGGCTGGCGCCTTACGCCGCGCAGCGCTTTATTGATAATTTGCCGGACGTCTTTAACGGTTCGTTTAATCATGCGCTGCTGGAGGATGACAGCCCGTACAGCCGCCTGCTGGAGCTGTATAAAAATGTCGCGGTGCGTCATGTATTTAACCACCCTGACGTCGAGCAGCTGGAGTTGCAGGGCTACCGGGTTATTAGCGGGTTGCTGGATATTTACAGCCCGCTGCTTGCACTGACGCTCGCGCAATTTCGCGAGCTGGTGGACAAAGAGAGCGTGCGGTCGCTGCCGATTGAATCGCGTCTTTACCATAAACTTTCTTCCCGGCACCGGCTGGCTTATATCGAGGCTGTCAGTCATTTGCATCCGCAGGCGGCAGATTTCCCGGTTTGGGAATATTATTATCGTTGCCGACTCATTCAGGACTATATCAGCGGCATGACCGATCTCTACGCCTGGGATGAATATCGCAAACTGATGGCGGTAGAATAAGCCGCTTCGTTTTGTAAAGACGGACAATAAATTTTTACTTTTTTCAGAAAATTAACGACGGAACTTCGCGCTATAAATCGACTCTGACAGACACCTTCACAGCAATTTATTTGCGTTACTTGTTAGTTGAGAATGAATCGATGAAAAAAACCACGTTAGCAATGAGTGCGCTGGCCCTGAGCCTGGGGCTGGCTTTAAGCCCGGCTTCCTTCGCCGCTGAAACCGCGTCCGCCGTGACGTCGCAGGCGATGCCGAGCCTGGCGCCGATGCTGGAAAAAGTCATGCCTTCTGTCGTCAGCATTAACGTTGAAGGCAGCACCACGGTGAATACGCCGCGTATGCCGCGCAACTTCCAGCAATTCTTCGGTGATGATTCGCCGTTCTGCCAGGAAGGCTCACCGTTCCAGAGTTCGCCTTTCTGCCAGGGCGGCCCTGGCGGCGCGGATGACGGCGGCCAGCAGCAGAAATTTATGGCCCTCGGCTCCGGTGTGATTATCGATGCCGCCAAAGGTTATGTGGTTACCAACAACCACGTAGTGGATAACGCCACCACCATTAAAGTGCAGCTGAGCGATGGCCGTAAGCTGGATGCGAAAATCGTGGGTAAAGATCCGCGCTCCGATATCGCGCTTATCCAGATTCAGGATCCGAAAAACCTGACGGCGATTAAACTTGCCGACTCCGACAGCCTGCGCGTCGGCGACTACGCCGTGGCTATCGGCAACCCGTTCGGTCTTGGCGAAACGGTGACCTCCGGTATCGTCTCGGCGCTGGGCCGCAGCGGCCTGAACGCGGAAAACTACGAGAACTTTATTCAGACCGATGCGGCGATTAACCGCGGGAACTCCGGCGGCGCGCTGGTGAACCTGAACGGCGAACTTATCGGCATCAACACCGCGATCCTGGCGCCGGACGGCGGCAACATCGGTATCGGCTTTGCTATTCCGAGCAATATGGTGAAAAGCCTGACGTCGCAGATGGTCGAATATGGCCAGGTGAAACGCGGCGAGCTGGGCATCATGGGTACCGAGCTGAACTCTGAACTCGCTAAAGCGATGAAAGTGGACGCCCAGCGCGGCGCGTTCGTAAGCCAGGTGCTGGCGAACTCTTCCGCCGCCAAAGCGGGTGTGAAAGCGGGCGACGTGATTGTGTCGCTGAACGGCAAACCGATTAGCAGCTTCGCCGCGCTGCGTGCGCAGGTCGGCACCATGCCGGTCGGCACGAAACTGACGCTCGGCCTGCTGCGCGACGGCAAACCGGTGAATGTCGATCTGGTGCTGCAGCAGAGCAGCCAGACGCAGGTAGACTCCTCTTCCATCTTCAGCGGTATTGAAGGGGCGGAGATGAGCAACCGCGCAGGTAAACAGAAAGGCGTAGTGGTGAACAGCGTCAAAGCGGGCTCGCCTGCGGCGCGTATTGGCCTGAAAAAAGGCGATGTTATCGTCGGCGCGAACCAGCAGCCGGTGAGCAATATCGCTGAATTGCGCAAAATCCTCGACAGCAAGCCGTCGGTGCTGGCGCTGAATATTCAGCGTGGCGACAGCTCCATCTATCTGCTGATGCAGTAACCGATGCTCTGAAAACAAAAGGCCGCGATTGCGGCCTTTTTTACGCCCAATGCCCGGCGCGAAACGCGCGGGCGACGCTTATTTGTTGCGGGTGAGCTTTTCGAGGTCGGATTCGATCTCTGAGATCTTGTTCGCCACGACGCTTTCCAGATGGCGCAGATCGTCCAGGATTTTGCGTTTGAGATCCACTTCGGTGCGGTCGCGCTGGCAGAGTTGATCCAGCTCGTCTATCACGTAGCGCAGGTTAGGGCTGATCTCCTGCACTTCTTTGTAACCCTGACCGACGCCGTCGGCGACCACGGTTTTGCGCTGGCGTGGGTATTTAAACTTCACGCTTTTGGCGAAGAACTCGCCCTTATCCTTATGGAAGTAGATCTTCAGGATATCGTTGTTCGCTTCCTGGCGCAGACTGTAACGGTCGATTTCATCAGGATTGGTTATGCCAAGACTCTTAAGGTTGTCGTACATAGCGATCCCCCTGGGGAAATAATAACCTTTAGATAATTAATGAAAAGATCCCATCGCGCCACCCTCAGATGCGAAAAAGGCGGGCCAGGCCCGCCTTTTTTCGTTCTGCTTAGTCGATGGTGCGCAGCAGTTCGTTGATACCCACTTTACCGCGGGTTTTCGCGTCGACCTTCTTCACAATCACCGCGCAGTAGAGGCTGTATGAGCCATCTTTCGACGGCAGGTTGCCGGAAACCACCACGGAGCCTGCCGGCACGCGACCGTAGAAGACTTCGCCGGTTTCGCGGTCGTAAATTTTGGTGCTCTGGCCGATGTAAACGCCCATCGAGATAACAGAGCCTTCTTCGACGATAACGCCTTCCACCACTTCGGAGCGCGCGCCAATAAAGCAGTTGTCTTCAATGATGGTCGGGTTGGCCTGCAGCGGCTCCAGTACGCCGCCGATGCCGACGCCGCCGGAGAGGTGAACGTTTTTACCGATTTGCGCGCAGGAGCCGACGGTCGCCCAGGTGTCCACCATGGTGCCTTCATCGACATACGCGCCGATATTGACATAAGACGGCATCAGTACGGTGTTGCGGGCGATAAACGCGCCCTGGCGCACGGCCGCAGGCGGCACCACGCGAAAGCCTTCTTTCTGGAAGCGGGCTTCGTCGTAGTTAGCGAATTTCATCGGCACTTTGTCGAAGTAGCGGCTTTCCGCGCCTTCAATCACCTGGTTGTCGTTAATGCGGAAGGAGAGCAGCACCGCTTTTTTCAGCCACTGGTGGGTGACCCACTCGCCGTTGATCTTCTCTGCGACGCGCAGTTCGCCGCTGTCCAGCAGGGCGATAACCTGGTTGACCGCCTCGCGGGTGACGGCATCGACGTTCGCCGGCGTGATGTCGGCGCGGCGCTCGAAAGCGGATTCAATAACGTTCTGTAGCTGCTGCATAATTAGCTTCTTTCCTGATAACTTTTGGGTATTAAAAATTCACTACACTTTATCGTTTGGATTGAGGGCCTCTGTCAACCGTTGTCTCACCTCTTGCTGGAGCAGATTATTAAGGCCACGCCGGTCCGCTGTCGCGATTATAAATAAATCTTCTACTCGCTCCCCGATTGTACTGATCCTGGCCCCGTGCAGCGAAATGCCGAGGTCGGCGAAGACCTGCCCGACGCGCGCCAGAAGGCCGGGCTGATCGAGCGCGATAAGCTCCAGAAACGATTTTCTGTCGGTATGCGTTGGCAGGAAATTAACCTCGGTTTCCACCGTAAAGTGCCGCAGTTTGGCCGGCTGACGGCGCGGCTGCGGCGGCTGCCAGGTGCGCTGGGTGATCGCCTGCTCAAGACCGTGGCGAATCGCCTCGTGGCGGTCGGGGGAGAGCGGGCTGCCGTCCGGCTCCAGTACAATAAAGGTATCCATCGCCATGTCGTCGCGGGTCGTGAAGATCTGCGCGTCGTGTACGCTCAGGTTGCGCCGGTCAAGCTCGGCGCAGACAGCGGCGAAGAGGTAAGGGCGGTCCGGGCTCCAGATAAATATCTCGGTGCCGCCGCGCGTCGCCTGCGGGCTTAACAGGATAAGCGGCTTGCTGAGATCGTGATGGAGCAGATGCCGCGCGTGCCAGGCGAGCTGATTGGGGCTGTGTCGCACAAAGTAGTTGGCGCGACAGCGTCCCCAGATGTGATGCAACGCCTCTTCGTCGATGTTTTCCATACGCAGCAGCGCCAGCGCCTGAAGCTGGTGATGACGCACCCGCTCGCGCATGTCGGGCGTGCTTTGCATGCCGCGACGCAGCTGTTTTTCGGTCGCGAAGTAGAGTTCGCGCAGCAGGCTCTGCTTCCAGCTGTTCCAGAGCGTTTCGTTGGTGGCGCAGATATCCGCCACCGTCAGGCAGACCAGAAAACGCAGCCGGTTTTCGGTCTGCACTTCTTCGGCAAACTGCTTAATGACTTCCGGGTCCTGAATATCGCGGCGCTGCGCCGTGACCGACATCAGCAGATGGTGGCGCACCAGCCAGGCGACCAGCTGCGTTTCACGCGAGTTGAGGCCGTGCAGCTCGGCAAATTTCAGGATGTCCTGCGCGCCCAGCACCGAGTGATCGCCGCCACGGCCTTTGGCAATATCATGGAACAGCGCGGCGATGAGGATCAGTTCCGGGTGCGACAGGCGCGGCCAGAGATCCACGCAGAGCGGGTGTTTCGCGCGCGTCTCTTCTTTAGCGAAGCTTTCCAACTTCAGCAGCACGCGGATGGTGTGTTCATCCACCGTATAGGCGTGGAAAAGGTCGAACTGCATCTGACCGACGATATGCGACCACTGCGGCATATAAGCCCATAACACGCTGTGGCGATGCATCGGCAGCAGGCCGCGGCTTACCGCGCCCGGATGGCGCAGCATCGCCAGAAACAGCGAGCGGGCTTCCGGGATGTAACACAGCGGCTGTTTGAGGTGGCGGCGCGCGTGGCGCAGATGGCGCAGGGTGGTGGAGTAGATCCCGGTGATGTCGCGGTTACGCACCATCATATAAAACATGCGCAGAATAGCCTGCGGCTCGCGAATAAATAGCGTCTCGTCGCGCAGATCGATAAGCGTGCCGCGCAGCTGGAAATCGTCATCCAGCACGCGCGGCTTTTCATCGGTGGTGAGCGCGAGAATCGCTTCGTCGAACAGTTGCAGCAGCATCTGGTTGAGCTCGCCGACGCGGCGCGTGACGCGGTAAAAATCCTTCATCATATGCTCAACCGGCTCGTTGCCTTCGCCTTCATAACGCAGGCGCTGAGCTACGCTCAACTGGCGGTCAAACAGCAGGCGGTTGTCGTAGCGGTTGAGTTCCAGATGCAGCGCAAAACGAATGCGCCACAGCAGATGCTGGCACTCGTCAAGCTCGTTGCGCTCGGCTTCCGTCAGAAAGCCGAAGCCGACCATTTCACGCAGCGATGTGGCGCCAAAGTGGCGGCGCGCCACCCATTGCAGCGTGTGGATATCGCGCAGGCCGCCAGGGCTGCTTTTGATGTCCGGCTCCAGGTTGTAGCTGGTGCCGTGATAGCGCTGGTGGCGCTCATTTTGCTCTTCCACTTTGGCGGCGAAAAATTTCTCCGAAGGCCAGAAGCCGTCGCTGAAGATGTGCTTTTGCAGCTCAAGGAAAAGCGCCACGTCGCCAATCAGCAGGCGTGATTCGATAAGGTTTGTGGCAACGGTGAGATCCGAAAGCCCTTCCAGCAGACACTCTTCCAGCGTGCGAACACTGTGGCCCACTTCCAGCTTCACGTCCCACAGGAGCGTCAGCAGCTCGCCCACTTTTTGCGCCTGCGCTTCGCTTAAGCGCTTGCGGCTCAGGATCAGCAGATCGATATCGGATAGCGGGTGCAGCTCGCCGCGCCCGTAACCGCCGACCGCGACCAGCGCGGTGTCCGGAGTGTCGCCAAAGCCCGCGGCAATCCACAGCCGTTGCAGGAGCTGGTCAATAAATTCAGTGCGGGCTTCAATGAGTTGTTCGGCGGTGTAGCCGTCGTCAAACGCCGCGCCCAGCCACTGCTGAAAAGCGTCGAGATGCTGTTTGATTTGCGCGCAGTTAAGCGCGTCGGCAGGCCAGGTGGCGGGGTAATCAGGCTGTCCGGGAAGAGGAGCAAGCGTGGTATTCACAGACTGCTCGGGTAATGTGTTACTCATCATGCGCCACCCATAAAAAAAGCCGGCGTTTGCCGGCTTCTTATTAGTCGTTATGCGAAATGATGTTGGGTATGGTGTCGTCTTTACGCAACGTCAGAATTTCGCAGCCGTTATCCGTCACCACAATAGTATGCTCGTACTGTGCAGACAAGCTGCGATCCTTGGTTTTCACCGTCCAGCCATCCTTCATGGTGCGGATGCGGTAGTCGCCGGCGTTCACCATCGGCTCGACCGTAAAGGTCATGCCCGGTTGCAGCACCACGCCGCCGTCGTCGGCATCGTAATGCAGCACCTGCGGCTCTTCATGGAAGCCGCGGCCAATGCCGTGTCCGCAATACTCGCGCACCACAGAAAAGCCTTCCGCTTCGACGAATTTCTGAATGGCGGCACCGAGCGTGCGCAGGCGAATGCCGGGTTTCACCATACGCAGCGCCAGATAGAGGCTTTCCTGCGTAATGCGGCACAGGCGCTCGCCCAGAATGGTCGGTTTGCCGACGATAAACATTTTGGACGTGTCGCCGTGGTAGTCATCTTTAATGACGGTCACGTCGATGTTAACGATGTCGCCATCTTTCAGCAGCTTGCCGTCATCAGGGATCCCGTGGCACACCACTTCGTTAATGGAGATGCACACGGATTTCGGGAAACCGTGGTAGTTCAGGCACGCGGAGATCGCATGCTGGTGATTGGTAATGTAATCGTGGCAGATACGATCCAGCTCGCCCGTGCTGACGCCCGGCTTCACATGTTCTTCGATCATTTCAAGCACTTCAGCGGCAAGCCTGCCCGCGACGCGCATTTTTTCGATTTCTTCAGGGGTTTTGATTGAAATAGCCATAATCTGGTCCGCTGGTGCCGGAAAAGTCGGCAATACTGATAAATGTAAAACAATGGTATCAGGGCATCAGGAAGGTGCCAAATTGAGAATCATTAAGGGCACGTCCTGTGAACAACTATTGGAGTCCTGGCCGAATTTGTGATATAAAGCGCGCCGGACTTCTGTACCAGAATCCTGGCACAGAGGCGACTACTCTCACTTTGTGTAATAACACACACGTATCGGCACATATTCCGGGGTGCCCTTCGGGGTCGGTAATATGGGATACGTGGAGGCATAACCCCAACTTTTAAACAGAGGTTTTAAATCATGGCAACTGTTTCCATGCGCGACATGCTCAAGGCTGGTGTTCACTTCGGTCACCAGACCCGTTACTGGAACCCGAAAATGAAGCCGTTCATCTTCGGTGCGCGTAACAAAGTTCACATCATCAACCTTGAGAAAACCGTACCGATGTTCAACGAAGCCCTGGCTGAGCTGAGCAAAATTTCTTCCCGTAAAGGTAAGATTCTGTTCGTCGGTACCAAACGCGCTGCAAGCGAAGCGGTGAAAGAAGCTGCTAACAGCTGCGACCAGTTCTTCGTGAACCATCGCTGGCTGGGCGGTATGCTGACTAACTGGAAAACCGTTCGTCAGTCCATCAAGCGCCTGAAAGATCTGGAAACTCAGTCTCAGGACGGCACCTTCGATAAGCTGACCAAAAAAGAAGCGCTGATGCGCACCCGTGAGCTGGAAAAGCTGGAAAACAGCCTCGGCGGTATCAAAGACATGGGCGGCCTGCCGGACGCACTGTTCGTTATCGACGCTGACCACGAGCACATCGCTATCAAAGAAGCAAACAACCTGGGTATCCCGGTATTTGCTATCGTTGATACCAACTCCGATCCGGACGGTGTTGACTTCGTTATCCCGGGTAACGATGACGCCATCCGTGCCGTCAGCCTGTACCTGAATGCTGTTGCTGCAACCGTTCGTGAAGGCCGTTCTCAGGATCTGGCTGCTCAGGCGGAAGAAAGCTTCGTAGAAGCTGAATAATAAGGCATGCTCGTTTAGAGCCCTTATTAACCAGGTAGTAACAAGTTTGGTTAGGGGGCCTGTCTCAGGCTCCCTTTTTTGTTTGAGTCGGGTGTGTCGGTAGTATCCGACAGGCCTGGACTTATCTCCCCGCACGAGATAACCGAGGATTATAGAATGGCTGAAATTACCGCTTCCCTGGTAAAAGAGCTGCGCGAACGTACTGGCGCAGGCATGATGGAATGTAAAAAAGCTCTGGTTGAAGCTAATGGCGACATCGAGCTGGCTATCGAAAACATGCGTAAATCTGGCGCGATCAAAGCGGCGAAAAAAGCAGGCAACGTAGCTGCTGACGGCGTGATCAAAACCAAGATCGAAGGCAACTACGGCGTGATCCTGGAAGTTAACTGCCAGACCGACTTCGTTGCTAAAGACGGCGGTTTCCAGGCGTTCGCTGACAAAGTGCTGGACGCGGCTTTTGCGGGCAAAATCACCGACGTTGAAGCGCTGAAAGCGCAGTTCGAAGAAGAGCGCGTTGCACTGGTTGCTAAAATCGGCGAGAACATCAACATCCGTCGTATCGCATCCCTGGAAGGCGACGTTCTGGCAAGCTACCTGCACGGCGCGCGTATCGGCGTTCTGGTTGCGGCTAAAAACGCTGACGAAGAGCTGGTTAAACAGCTGGCGATGCACGTTGCTGCAAGCAAGCCGGAATTCGTTAAGCCGGAAGACGTGTCTGCTGACGTGGTAGAAAAAGAGTACCAGGTACAGCTGGACATCGCCATGCAGTCTGGCAAGCCGAAAGAAATCGCAGAGAAAATGGTTGAAGGCCGCATGAAGAAATTCACCGGCGAAGTTTCTCTGACCGGTCAGCCGTTCGTTATGGACCCGAGCAAAACCGTTGCTCAGCTGCTGAAAGAGCACAACGCTGATGTAACTAACTTCATCCGCTTTGAAGTGGGTGAAGGCATCCAGAAAGTTGAGACTGACTTCGCAGCAGAAGTTGCTGCCATGTCCCGCCAGTCTTAATGGTGTAAAAGAGCCGCCTGAGGGCGGCTCCTTTTTATCCGTCATTCATAAATTTCGGCCTGCTCTTATATAGCCGGAGCCGGAATGCGACGCATCATGTCGCCTGAATTAACCATCCCATTCGTTGACAGTTCCAGGAAAGAAACATGGCTACCAATGCAAAACCCGTCTATAAACGCATTCTGCTCAAGCTGAGTGGCGAAGCGCTGCAAGGAGCAGAAGGCTTCGGTATTGATGCGAGCATTCTGGATCGCATGGCGCAGGAAATTAAAGAGCTGGTGGAGCTGGGCATCCAGGTCGGGGTGGTGATCGGCGGCGGCAACTTATTCCGCGGCGCTGGCCTTGCCAAAGCCGGTATGAACCGTGTCGTGGGCGACCACATGGGTATGCTCGCGACCGTAATGAACGGCCTTGCGATGCGCGACGCGCTGCATCGCGCCTATGTTAACGCTCGCCTGATGTCTGCCTTCCCGTTAAACGGCGTGTGCGACAACTATAGCTGGGCTGAAGCTATCAGCCTGCTGCGTAACAACCGCGTGGTTATTTTCTCCGCCGGTACCGGCAACCCGTTCTTCACCACCGATTCCGCCGCCTGCCTGCGCGGCATCGAAATCGAAGCGGAAGTGGTGCTGAAGGCGACGAAAGTAGACGGCGTCTACTCCGCAGACCCGATGAAAGATCCGACCGCGACGCTCTACGATCAGCTTTCCTATCAGGAAGTGCTCGAAAAAGAGCTGAAAGTCATGGATCTGGCGGCCTTTACGCTCGCACGCGACCACAAATTGCCGATTCGTGTTTTCAACATGAATAAGCCGGGCGCGCTGCGCCGCGTGGTAATGGGCGAAAAAGAAGGCACTTTGATTACGGAATAATTTTCGTTTGAAGGGAATCAGGGTAAGATTCCGCTTTAAAATCAGTTTCCGTGACCAGGCGACCCGTCGGGTGCCGCAAGATAAAGAAGGCTATACTTAGCACGCAGCCGCAAGGCATCGTGGCGCGGGTGTGGTCTGCCTGATAACCAGTTTTCAAGGATTCGTAACGTGATTAGCGATATCAGAAAAGATGCTGAAGTACGCATGGACAAGTGCGTTGAAGCATTCAAAACCCAAATCAGCAAAGTGCGTACCGGCCGCGCTTCCCCGAGCCTGCTGGACGGGATCGTGGTGGAATACTACGGCACGCCGACGCCGCTGCGTCAGCTGGCTAACGTCACCGTAGAAGACTCCCGTACGCTGAAAATCAACGTGTTCGATCGCTCCATGGGCCCGGCCGTTGAGAAAGCGATTATGGCATCTGACCTCGGTCTGAACCCAAGCTCCGCGGGCAGCGATATCCGCGTTCCGCTGCCGCCGCTGACCGAAGAGCGTCGTAAAGACCTCATCAAAGTGGTGCGTGGCGAAGCCGAGCAGGCGCGCGTCGCTATCCGTAACGTCCGTCGCGACGCGAACGATAAAGTCAAAGCGCTGCTGAAAGATAAAGAGATCGGTGAAGATGAAGATCGCCGCTCTCAGGACGACGTTCAGAAACTGACTGACGCCGCCATCAAGAAAGTGGACGCGGCGCTGGCTGATAAAGAAGCCGAGCTGATGCAGTTCTAAGCCCTTTCTGATGATACTGTAAACGCCGTACAGGAGAGCCGCATCGCGGTTTTCGCTGGCGGCGTTTTGCATTGGATCGCGCGCCTGCGCGATGCGTTTATTCTTATTTCACGTTGAGCGCCTCATGAAGCATTTAACCATTCTCGGCTCAACCGGCTCTATCGGTTGCAGCACCCTTGATGTTATCCGCCATAATCCGGAAGAATTTTCGGTGACCGCCCTGGTGGCGGGAAAGAATGTCGCCAGAATGGTTGAGCAATGCCTGGAGTTTCGCCCCCGTTTCGCGGTAATGGATGACGAGGCGAGCGCCCGTGAGTTGCGTGAAACGCTGCGCCAGCACGGCAGCCGCACTGAAGTATTAGCAGGGCGCGACGCCGCCTGCGAGATGGCGGCGCTCGACGATGTGACCCAGGTGATGGCGGCCATTGTCGGTGCCGCCGGGCTTCTGCCGACGCTTGCGGCTATCGCCGCCGGTAAGCAAGTGTTACTGGCGAATAAAGAATCGCTGGTGACCTGCGGGCGACTTTTTATGGACGCGGTCGCGCAGAGCGGGGCGCAACTGCTGCCGGTGGACAGCGAGCACAACGCGATTTTTCAGAGTTTACCGGCAACAATTCAACACAACCTGGGGTACGCTAAACTTGAGGAAAGCGGAGTTTCTTCGATTATCCTCACCGGATCTGGTGGACCGTTTCGACAGACGCCTTTGCCTGAACTGGCCGCAATGACGCCGGACCAGGCGTGCCGTCATCCTAACTGGTCGATGGGGCGTAAAATATCCGTCGATTCGGCTACCATGATGAATAAAGGTCTCGAATACATTGAAGCTCGCTGGCTTTTTAATGCCCGGGCAGACCAGATGGAAGTATTGATTCATCCACAGTCGGTGATTCATTCCATGGTACGTTATGCTGACGGCAGCGTGCTGGCACAACTGGGCGAACCCGATATGCGCACCCCCATCGCGCATACGATGGCCTGGCCGGCGCGCGTTCCTTCCGGCGTACAGCACCTGGATTTTTGCAAGATAGCGACGTTGAGCTTCGGTGAGCCGGATTATCAGCGTTATCCCTGTCTGAAGCTTGCCATTGATGCCTTCGAAAAAGGGCAGGCGGCGACGACAGCGCTTAACGCGGCGAATGAAATTACGGTCGCCGCTTTTCTTGCCGGAGAGATTCGTTTTACGGATATCGCAGCGCTTAATCAGGCGGTGCTGGATGAAATGGATCTTCGCGAACCGCAAAGTGTGGATGAAGTGCTCACCGTCGACGCCGAAGCGCGTGTTGTTGCGCAGAAGCGGGTGACGCGTCTCGCAAGCTGATGATTAATCATACGGTGAAGGCGAGGTTATTTGTGAGCGCTCTGCTTCGGTGATATAGTCTGCGCCACCTGAATACGGGTGGGTGAGCCTGGCCTGTCGGGCGAGCCGTGGTTGTCACGGCTTTTTTATGCAAAGGCTTCAGTATTCCTGAGTACCGCTTAATCCTTATCAGGGAATAAATACGCGTTATGTTGTCTGTAAACCTTCCATTAAGCGAAAACTTGCCCGCACATGGCGCGCGCCATGTTGCCATTATTATGGATGGCAACGGCCGCTGGGCGAAAAGACAAGGGAAAATCAGAGCCTTTGGTCATAAAGCGGGGGCGAAGTCGGTTCGCCGCGCGGTTTCTTTCGCTGCAAACAATGGTATTGAGGCACTGACGCTTTACGCATTCAGCAGCGAAAACTGGAACCGTCCTGCCCAGGAAGTCAGCGCGCTGATGGAGTTATTTGTCTGGGCGCTCGACAGCGAAGTTAAAAGCCTGCATCGCCATAATGTGCGTCTGCGGGTTATCGGCGATATTAGCCGTTTCAATACTCGTTTGCAGGATCGTATCCACAAAGCCGAAGCGTTAACCAGCCAGAATACTGGCCTGACGCTGAATATCGCCGCGAATTATGGCGGACGTTGGGATATTATTCAGGGAGTGCAGCAGTTAGCGGCGCAGGTCCAGGAAGGATTATTACGTCCTGACCAGATTGATGAAGAGATGCTCAGTAAGCAAATCTGCATGCATGAGCTGGCTCCCGTAGATTTAGTGATTAGGACAGGGGGAGAGCATCGAATCAGTAATTTCCTGCTGTGGCAAATTGCCTATGCAGAGCTCTATTTTACCGATGTTCTCTGGCCTGATTTTGATGAACAAGACTTTGAAGGTGCGCTAAATGCCTTTGCCAACCGGGAAAGACGGTTCGGCGGCACGGCACCTGGCGGCATCGATGCCTGATGGGGGTAGCTTTTGCTGAAGTATCGCCTGATTTCTGCGTTTGTTTTAATACCGGTTGTTATCGCCGCGCTGTTTTTGTTGCCGCCGATGGGGTTCGCGATGGCGACGCTGGTCGTCTGCGTGCTGGCCGCCTGGGAATGGGGGCAACTGAGCGGTTTTACTTCCCGATCTCAGCGGGTATGGCTGGCGCTGCTTTGCGGGCTGCTTCTGGCGCTGATGCTCTTTTTTCTGCCGATTTACCAGGCGCCAATTAGCGTTCCGCTGGTCGAAGGCGCGCTCTGGGCGTCGCTGGGCTGGTGGGTGGTCGCGCTGTTGCTGGTGTTGTTCTACCCGAAATCCGCGGCATTCTGGCGGCATTCAAAAGCGCTGCGTCTGGTGTTTGGCTTACTGACGATTGTCCCTTTTTTCTGGGGCATGGTGGCGCTGCGCGCCTGGCATTACGACGCGAATCACTACAGCGGCGCGCTCTGGCTGCTGTATGTCATGTTCCTCGTCTGGGGAGCGGATTCCGGCGCGTATATGTTCGGTAAAATGTTCGGCAAGCATAAACTTGCGCCGAAAGTCTCTCCGGGGAAAACCTGGCAGGGCTTTATCGGTGGCCTCGTAACAGCTGCGATCATCTCCTGGATTTACGGCGCGTGGGCGGATCTGAACGTTGCGCCGGTTACGCTGTTGACCTGTTCTATTGTCGCTGCGCTGGCCTCTGTACTGGGTGACCTGACCGAGAGCATGTTTAAGCGCGAGGCGGGCATTAAAGACAGCGGACATCTGATCCCAGGCCACGGCGGCATTCTCGATCGCATCGACAGCCTGACGGCAGCGGTGCCGGTTTTCGCCTGTCTGCTGCTGTTGGTCTTCAGGACGATTTAACGGAATAAATTATGTTGAGCATACTCTGGAATCTGGCGGCTTTTATTATCGCACTGGGCGTTCTTATCACGGTGCATGAGTTCGGCCATTTCTGGGTTGCCCGTAAAGTCGGCGTGCGTGTAGAGCGCTTCTCCGTCGGCTTTGGTAAGGCGTTGTGGCGGCGCACTGACCGCCACGGCACCGAATATGTCATTGCCCTGATCCCGCTCGGCGGCTATGTCAAAATGCTTGACGAGCGCGTGGAGCCGGTTGCGCCGGAACGACGCCACGAAGCCTTCAACAATAAAACCGTGTCGCAGCGTGCAGCAATTATCGCCGCCGGACCCATCGCCAATTTTCTCTTCGCTATTTTCGCCTACTGGCTCGTTTTCATGATGGGTGTGCCGGGCCTTAAACCGGTAATTGGTGAAATAACGCCCAATTCCATCGCGGCGAAGGCACAAATCGAACCTGGCACGGAACTAAAAGCTGTAGATGGCATCGAAACGCCAGACTGGGATGCAGTGCGTCTTGAGCTGGTTGGCCGTATCGGCGACAAGAACGTGACGCTCAGTATTGCCTCGCCAGGCGACACGGCGACCACGGATAAAGTGCTCGATCTGCGTCAGTGGCAGTTCGAACCGGATAAAGAAGATCCGGTCGCGTCGCTTGGTATCAGGCCGTTTGGTCCGAAGATTGAACCGGTGCTTGCGCAGATTCAGCCGAAGTCGGCCGCCAGTAAAGCGGGTTTGCAAGCCGGGGACAGGATCGTTAAAGTCGATGGTCAGCCGCTCAGTGAGTGGTCGACCTTTGTGACGATGGTGCGCGATAATCCGGCGCGCCCGCTCGCAATCGAAATAGAAAGACAGGGCAGCCCCTTGTCTTTGACGCTGATACCGGATACAAAACCCGGTAATGAAAAGGCGGAAGGGTTTGCAGGCGTAGTGCCGAAAATTGCGCCGCTGCCTGATGAGTACAAAACAGTGCGCCAGTATGGGCCGTTTAACGCGATAGCAGAAGCCACGGAGAAAACGTGGCAGCTGATGAAGCTGACGGTCAACATGCTGGGAAAATTACTGACCGGCGACGTTAAACTGAACAACCTCAGTGGGCCAATCTCGATAGCCCAGGGAGCAGGGATGTCAGCGGAGTTCGGGTTGATTTACTACCTGATGTTTCTGGCGCTGATCAGCGTGAACTTAGGGATTATCAATCTGTTCCCGCTACCCGTACTCGACGGGGGACATCTGCTGTTTCTGGCGATTGAGAAGCTTAAAGGCGGGCCGGTTTCCGAGCGAGTTCAAGACTTTAGTTATCGCATTGGCTCAATGTTGCTGGTGCTGTTAATGGGGCTTGCACTTTTCAATGATTTCTCTCGGCTATAGAGAGCAGGTTAGGAAGAACGCATAACAACGATGGCGATGAAAAAGTTGCTCATAGCGTCGCTGCTGTTTAGCAGCGCCACCGTATACGGTGCAGACGGGTTCGTAGTGAAGGACATTCATTTCGAAGGCCTGCAGCGAGTCGCCGTTGGTGCGGCCCTCCTCAGCATGCCGGTTCGCGTTGGCGACACGGTAAATGACGAGGATATCAGTAATACTATCCGTGCGTTGTTTGCCTCCGGCAACTTCGAGGATGTTCGGGTGCTGCGCGACGGCGATACGCTGCTCGTTCAGGTGAAAGAGCGCCCGACAATAGCCAGCATTACTTTCTCCGGCAACAAGTCGGTGAAAGATGACATGCTCAAGCAGAACCTCGAGGCCTCCGGCGTGCGCGTCGGTGAATCCCTTGACCGCACCACGCTTTCCGATATCGAAAAAGGTCTGGAAGACTTTTACTACAGCGTTGGTAAATACAGCGCCAGCGTAAAAGCCGTGGTCACGCCGCTGCCGCGTAACCGCGTTGACCTGAAGCTTGTCTTCCAGGAAGGCGTCTCCGCCAAAATCCAGCAGATCAACATTGTCGGCAACCGTGCGTTCAGCACCGAAGAGTTGATTTCCAACTTCCAGCTGCGTGACGAAGTGCCGTGGTGGAACGTGGTGGGCGATCGCAAATACCAGAAGCAAAAACTTCAGGGCGATCTCGAAACGCTGCGTAGCTACTACCTCGATCGCGGTTACGCGCGCTTCAATATCGACTCCACGCAGGTCAGCCTGACGCCGGATAAAAAAGGCATTTATGTCACCATCAACGTGACCGAAGGCGATCAGTACAAGATTGCTGGCGTTGAAGTGAGCGGCAACCTGGCCGGCCACTCCGCTGAAATTGAGTCGCTGACCAAAATGCAGCCGGGCGAGCTTTACAACGGCACGAAAGTGACCCGTATGGAAGACGACATCAAAAAACTGCTTGGCCGTTACGGTTATGCTTATCCGCGCGTACAGACGCAGCCGGAAATCAACGACGCCGATAAGACCGTTAAGCTGCATGTGAATGTCGATTCCGGCAACCGTTTCTATGTACGTAAAATTCGCTTTGAAGGTAACGACACCTCCAAAGATGCCGTACTGCGCCGTGAAATGCGTCAGATGGAAGGCGCGTGGCTTGGCAGCGATCTGGTCGATCAGGGTAAAGAGCGTCTGAACCGTCTCGGCTATTTCGAGACCGTGGATGTGGATACCCAGCGTGTTTCCGGCAGCCCGGATCAGGTTGATGTGGTCTACAAAGTTAAAGAACGCAATACCGGCAGCTTTAACTTCGGCGTGGGCTACGGCACCGAAAGCGGCGTCAGCTTCCAGGTTGGCGTGCAGCAGGATAACTGGCTCGGTACCGGTTATTCCGTTGGCATCAACGGCACCAAAAACGACTACCAGACGTATTCTGAATTCTCCGTCACCAACCCGTACTTTACGGTTGATGGCGTGAGCCTCGGCGGGCGCATCTTCTACAACGACTTTAAAGCGGACGATGCCGATCTCTCCTCCTACACCAACAAAAGCTATGGTGTGGATGGCACGCTGGGCTTCCCGGTTAACGAATACAACACGCTGCGCCTCGGCTTAGGTTACGTACACAACGACCTGTCGAATATGGAACCGCAGGTGGCGATGTGGCGTTACCTGGATTCCTTAGGCCAGAGCGCGAAAACGACCTCCGATGACAACGGTTTCTCGGCGGACGACTTCACGCTGAACTACGGCTGGACTTACAACCACCTTGACCGCGGCTTCTTTCCGACGTCCGGCTCTCGTGTGAACCTGAACGGTAAAGTGACGATTCCGGGCTCGGATAACGAGTTCTATAAAGTCACGCTCGATACAGCAACCTATGTGCCTATCGATGACGACCATAAGTGGGTGGTTCTGGGTCGTACGCGCTGGGGTTACGGCGATGGCCTGGGCGGCAAAGAGATGCCGTTCTATGAAAACTTCTATGCAGGTGGTTCAAGCACCGTGCGTGGTTTCCAGTCCAATAACATCGGTCCTAAAGCGGTGTATTACAGCGGTCCGGGTCTGGATAACTGTGACAAAGCGGTGGGTGGCTATTGTTCTTCCGATGATGCCGTCGGCGGTAACGCGATGGGCGTCGCAAGCCTTGAGTTCATTACCCCGACGCCGTTCCTGAGCGAGAAGTACGCGAACTCCGTTCGTACCTCGCTGTTTGCCGACGCGGGTTCCGTCTGGGATACCAACTGGAAAAACACCGCAGCAATGCGTGCGGCAGGCGTGCCGGATTATAGCGATCCAAGCAACATCCGTATGTCCGCGGGTATTGCGTTACAATGGATGTCTCCACTTGGGCCGCTGGTGTTCTCTTATGCCCAGCCGTTCAAGAAATACGAGGGAGACAAAGCAGAACAGTTCCAGTTCAATATTGGCAAGACCTGGTAATGTTCATTACAAGGGAATGCGTTTAGCAGTCGCGATGACTTTCGGTGCGTGCGCATAGCACGCATCCGGGCCACGCAAAGAATAGTGCTCTCGGGCACATATGGGATGGTAAGGAGTTTATTGTGAAAAAGTGGTTATTCGCTGCAGGTCTTGGCCTGGCAATGGCAGCATCAGCTCAGGCTGCTGACAAGATCGCTGTAGTTAACATGGGTAATCTGTTCCAGCAGGTTGCACAGAGCACTGGCGTTTCTAAAACGCTGGAAAATGAGTTCAAAGGCCGTGCCGGCGAACTGCAGCGCATGGAAACCGACCTGCAGGCTAAAATGCAGCGTCTGCAGCGTGACGGCTCTACCATGAAGGCGAGCGAGCGCAGCAAACTGGAGAAAGACGTCATGGCGGGTCGCCAGGAGTTCTCCAGCAAAGCGCAGCAGTTCGAACAGGATCGTGCACGTCGTTCTAACGAAGAACGTGGCAAGCTGGTGACTCGTATTCAGAGCGCTGTGAAAAAAGTGGCTGCTGACCAGGATATCGATCTGGTGGTAGACGCCAATACGGTGGCTTACACCAGCAACGATGTAAAAGACATCACCGCCGATGTGCTGAAACAGGTTAAATAAGTAATGCCTTCAATTCGACTGGCTGATTTAGCCCGGCAGTTGGATGCGGAGTTACACGGTGATGGCGATATCGCCATCACCGGCGTCGCTTCCATGCAATCTGCGCAGGAAGGGCAAATCACGTTCATGGTAAACCCGCGTTACCGTGAACAACTGGCGCACTGCCAGGCCTCTGCGGTCGTCATGACCGAGGCCGATCTTCCTTTTGCCAACAGCGCCGCGCTGGTAGTGAAAAATCCCTACCTGACTTACGCGCGCATGGCTCAGATTCTTGATACCACGCCGCAGCCTGCGTCCAGCATCGCGCCGAGCGCGGTGATTGACGCCTCCGCACGGCTTGGCAATAACGTCTCCGTTGGCGCTAACGCTGTGATTGAATCCGGCGTAGAGCTTGGCGACAACATCGTTATCGGCCCAGGCTGTTTTATTGGTAAGAACAGCAAGCTCGGTGCCGGTACTCGCCTGTGGGCGAACGTCAGTATTTATCACGATATTCAGATTGGCGAAAATTGCCTGATTCAGTCCAGCACCGTTATCGGCGCGGACGGCTTTGGCTACGCCAACGATCGCGGCAATTGGGTTAAAATTCCGCAGCTTGGCCGTGTCATTATCGGTGACCGCGTTGAGATTGGTGCCTGTACCACGATTGACCGTGGCGCGCTTGATGACACCATTATCGGCAATGGCGTGATCATTGATAATCAGTGCCAGATTGCACATAACGTCGTGATTGGCGACAATACGGCGGTCGCAGGCGGTGTCATCATGGCTGGTAGCCTGAAAATCGGCCGCTATTGCATGATTGGCGGCGCCAGCGTGATTAACGGCCATATGGAAATCTGCGACAAAGTAACGGTAACAGGGATGGGGATGGTTATGCGTCCTATTACTGAACCTGGGGTCTACTCTTCAGGCATACCGCTGCAACCGAACAAAGTGTGGCGCAAAACGGCGGCGCTGGTGATGAATATTGATGAAATGAACAAACGCTTAAAAGCAGTTGAGCGTAAAGTCACTCAGCAAGACTAACTCGCCGGTATATAAAGCCTGCCCGCCAACAGAACCGCGGCCTGCAAGCGATCCAGAATCGCCGCAGGCCGTGTTATTATTGCCCATTCAGTATATTTTTAGACAGGAAGAGTATTTTGACTACTGAAACTCATACTCTGCACATTGAAGAGATTTTAGAGCTTCTGCCGCACCGTTATCCATTCCTGCTGGTGGATCGCGTGCTGGATTTTGAGGAAGGTCGTTTTCTACGCGCAGTAAAAAATGTCTCTGTAAACGAGCCTTTTTTCCAGGGTCACTTTCCTGGTAAACCCATTTTTCCGGGCGTGTTGATTTTAGAAGCCATGGCGCAGGCCACCGGTATTCTGGCATTCAAAAGCGTTGGCAAACTGGAACCGGGTGAACTTTACTATTTTGCAGGCATCGATGAAGCGCGCTTTAAGCGCCCTGTCGTGCCAGGCGACCAGATGGTGATGGAAGTTACCTTTGAAAAAACGCGCCGTGGAGTGACCCGCTTCAAAGGCGTCGCGCTGGTTGACGGTAAAGTGGTGTGTGAAGCCACCATGATGTGTGCACGGAGCCGGGAGGCCTGATACGTGATTGATAAGACCGCCTTTATTCATCCCACCGCCATTGTGGAAGAGGGTGCCGTCATCGGCGCTAACGCCCACATTGGTCCGTTTTGTATTGTCGGCCCTGATGTCAAAATCGGTGAAGGTACCGTACTGAAATCGCACGTTGTCGTGAATGGTCATACTACGATCGGCCGCGATAACGAGATCTATCAGTTCGCCTCTATCGGCGAGGTAAACCAGGATCTGAAATATGCTGGCGAACCGACCCGCGTTGAAATTGGCGATCGCAACCGCATCCGCGAAAGCGTCACCATTCATCGCGGCACGGCACAGGGTGGTGGTCTGACGAAGGTGGGCAGCGATAACCTGCTGATGATTAATGCGCACGTCGCGCATGACTGCACAGTAGGCAATCGCTGCATTCTTGCCAATAACGCTACGCTTGCCGGGCATGTTTCCGTGGATGATTTCGCAATCATCGGCGGCATGACGGCCGTGCATCAGTTCTGCATCATCGGGGCGCACGTGATGGTCGGCGGCTGCTCCGGCGTCGCGCAGGACGTGCCGCCATACGTTATCGCGCAGGGCAACCACGCGACCCCGTTTGGTGTGAACATTGAAGGGCTTAAGCGTCGCGGCTTCAGCAAAGAAGCGCTGCACGCTATTCGTAACGCTTACAAGCTGCTTTATCGCAGCGGTAAGACGCTGGACGAAGTGAAGCCGGAAATCGCAGAGATTGCTGCAAAGCATCCTGAAGTGCAGCCGTTCTACGATTTCTTCGCCCGTTCCACGCGTGGTCTGATTCGTTAATGACCCGTCCGCTGACGATTGCCCTGGTCGCCGGAGAAACCTCCGGCGATATTCTTGGTGCCGGTCTCATCCGTGCGCTCAAAGCACGCGTGCCGAACGCGCGTTTTGTCGGCGTCGCGGGCCCGCGTATGCAGGCCGAAGGCTGCGAAGCCTGGTATGAGATGGAAGAGCTGGCCGTGATGGGGATTGTGGAAGTGCTGGGCCGCCTGCGCCGCCTGCTGCATATCCGCGCCGATCTCACCGAGCGCTTTACCGCGCTGAAACCGGATGTGTTTGTCGGTATCGACGCGCCGGATTTCAACATCACGCTGGAAGGCAACCTGAAAAAGCAGGGCATTCGCACGATTCACTACGTCAGCCCTTCAGTCTGGGCCTGGCGTCAGAAACGCGTTTTCAAAATAGGCAGAGCCACCAATCTGGTGCTCGCGTTTCTGCCTTTCGAAAAAGCGTTTTATGACAAATTTAACGTGCCGTGTCGCTTTATCGGCCATACCATGGCGGACGCGATGCCGCTGGACCCGGACAAAAACGCGGCGCGTGATGTGCTCGGTATCGCCCACGACGCCCGTTGTCTGGCCCTGTTGCCGGGCAGTCGCAGCGCGGAAGTCGAGATGCTGAGTGCCGACTTCCTGAAAACCGCGCAGCGTTTACGCGAGCATTACCCGGATCTCGAAATCGTCGTGCCGCTGGTCAATGCGAAGCGGCGCGAGCAGTTCGAGCGCATCAAAGCGGAAGTCGCGCCAGAGCTGACCGCGCATCTGCTTGACGGTCACGCGCGCGAAGCGATGATCGCAAGCGACGCGGCGCTGCTTGCCTCTGGCACCGCCGCGCTCGAATGTATGCTGGCGAAATGTCCGATGGTCGTCGGTTATCGCATGAAGCCGTTCACTTTCTGGATGGCGAAACGGCTGGTGAAAACTGAATTTGTGTCGTTGCCTAATCTGCTGGCGGGGCGCGAGCTGGTGAAAGAGCTGCTCCAGGATGACTGCGAGCCGCAGAAGCTCGCCGACGCGCTGTTGCCGCTGCTCGCTGACGGCAAGCAGAGCCATGAGATGCACGACACTTTCCGTAAACTGCATCAGCAGATCCGCTGCAATGCCGATGAACAGGCGGCGGACGCGGTGCTGGAACTGGCGCAATGATGGAATTTATCTATCCCCACACGCACCTGGTGGCGGGCGTTGATGAAGTGGGCCGCGGCCCGCTGGTCGGTGCCGTAGTCACCGCAGCGGTGATCCTCGATCCGCTCAAGCCCATCGTCGGGCTGGCGGATTCCAAAAAGCTGTCTGAAAAACGTCGCCTCGCGCTGTTTGATGAAATCAAAGAGAAAGCGATCGCCTGGAGTCTCGGGCGCGCGGAACCGCACGAGATTGACGAGCTCAATATTCTTCACGCCACGATGCTCGCCATGCAGCGCGCCGTGGCGGGGCTTGCCGTTACGCCGGAATATGTGCTGGTAGACGGTAACCGCTGCCCGGCCCTGCCGATGCCGAGCATGGCCGTCGTCAAAGGCGACAGCCGCGTTGCGGAAATCAGCGCCGCGTCGATACTGGCTAAAGTAACGCGCGATGCGGAAATGGCTGAACTGGACCTCACCTTTCCTCAATATGGATTTGCTCAGCACAAGGGCTATCCGACCGCCTTTCACCTTGAGCGGCTTGCCGAGCACGGCGCGACGGCGCATCATCGGCGTAGCTTTGCGCCGGTCAGACGCGCGCTGGGCATTGCCTCTTAACGACGAAACAGAGTTAACCGGAAACAGAAATGGCTGAACCGCGTTTTGTGCACCTGCGAGTGCACAGTGACTATTCCATGATTGATGGACTGGCAAAAACGGGGCCGCTGGTAAAAAAGGCGGCCGCGCTTGGCATGCCTGCCTTTGCCATTACTGACTTCACCAACCTGTGCGGGCTGGTCAAATTCTACGGCGGCGCGCATGGCGTCGGCATCAAGCCGATTATCGGCGCCGACTTTAACATGCAGTGCGAGCTGCTGGGCGACGATTTCTCGCATATCACCGTGCTGGCGGCGAACAATACCGGCTATCAGAACCTGACGCTGCTTATCTCACGCGCCTACCAGCGCGGTTACGGCGCGGCTGGCCCGTGGATAGACCAGCAATGGCTGGCGGAGCTGGGCGAAGGGCTGATCCTGCTCTCCGGCGGTCGTCAGGGTGATGTTGGTAAGTGTTTACTTCGTGGTAATAACGTTATGGCCGAGCAGGCGCTGGCGTTTTATCAGGAGCATTTCCCGGACCGCTACTATCTGGAGCTGGTGCGTACCGGCCGTCCGGATGAAGAGCGGTATTTGCATGCTGCCGTCGCGCTGGCGGAAGAAAAAGGTATACCGGTCGTCGCCACCAACGACGTGCGCTTTATCGAGCCTGGCGATTTTGACGCGCATGAAATCCGCGTCGCCATCCACGATGGCTTCACGCTCGATGATCCGAAAAGGCCGCGCCACTATTCGCCGCAGCAATACCTGCGTACCGAAGAGGAGATGTGCGAGCTGTTCTCCGATCTCCCGGAGGCGCTGGAAAACAGCGTGGAGATCGCCCGTCGCTGTAACGTGACGGTTCGTCTTGGCGAATATTTCCTGCCGAAATTCCCGACTGGCGATATGACCACCGAAGATTTCCTGGTCATGAAATCGAAAGAGGGTCTGGAAGAGCGTCTTGAGTTCCTGTTTCCCGATCCGGAAGTCCGCGCGCAGAAACGCCCGGAATATGATGAGCGCCTGGATATTGAACTCCAGGTGATTAACCAGATGGGCTTTCCTGGTTACTTCCTGATCGTTATGGAGTTTATCCAGTGGTCGAAGGATAACGGTATTCCGGTAGGGCCAGGCCGTGGTTCGGGCGCGGGGTCGCTGGTGGCGTATGCGCTGAAAATCACCGATCTCGATCCGCTGGAATTCGACCTGCTGTTCGAACGTTTCCTTAACCCGGAACGTGTCTCCATGCCCGACTTCGACGTCGACTTCTGCATGGAAAAACGCGACCAGGTGATTGAGCACGTGGCCGACATGTACGGTCGCGACGCGGTTTCCCAGATTATTACCTTCGGCACCATGGCGGCGAAAGCGGTGATCCGCGACGTAGGCCGCGTGCTCGGGCATCCTTACGGATTTGTCGATCGCATCTCTAAACTGGTGCCACCCGATCCGGGCATGACGCTTGCCAAAGCGTTTGAAGCCGAACCGCAGCTGCAGGAAATTTACGATGCCGATGAAGAGGTCAAAGCCCTCATCGACATGGCGCGCAAGCTCGAAGGCGTAACGCGTAACGCCGGTAAACACGCCGGTGGCGTGGTGATCGCGCCGACGAAAATTACCGATTTCGCGCCGCTCTATTGTGATGAGATGGGCCACCATCCGGTCACCCAGTTTGATAAAAACGACGTGGAATACGCGGGCCTGGTGAAGTTCGACTTCTTAGGCCTGCGCACGCTCACCATTATCAACTGGGCGCTGGAGATGATTAACGCCCGCCGCGCGAAGCAGGGGCTTGAGCCTATCGACATCGCGGCCATTCCGCTGGATGACAAGAAAAGCTTCGACATGCTTCAGCGCTCGGAAACCACTGCGGTCTTCCAGCTTGAATCGCGCGGCATGAAAGATCTCATCAAGCGTCTGCAGCCAGACTGCTTCGAAGATATGATAGCCCTGGTGGCGCTGTTCCGTCCGGGGCCGCTGCAGTCGGGCATGGTGGATAACTTTATCGACCGTAAACACGGACGCGAAGCTATCTCTTACCCGGATATTCAGTGGCAGCACGAGAGCCTGAAGCCGGTGCTGGAGCCGACCTACGGCATCATTCTGTATCAGGAACAGGTGATGCAAATAGCCCAGGTGCTCTCGGGTTATACCCTTGGCGGCGCGGATATGCTCCGTCGTGCGATGGGTAAAAAGAAACCCGAAGAGATGGCCAAGCAGCGCTCCATCTTTGAAGACGGCGCGAAAAACAACGGCATCGACGGCGAACTGGCGATGAAAATCTTCGACCTGGTGGAAAAATTCGCCGGGTACGGATTTAACAAATCGCACTCTGCCGCCTATGCTTTGGTGTCATACCAGACGCTGTGGCTCAAAGCCCACTATCCGGCGGAGTTTATGGCAGCGGTTATGACCGCCGATATGGACAACACCGATAAAGTGGTGGGGCTGGTGGATGAGTGCTGGCGCATGGGGCTTAAGATCCTGCCGCCGGATATCAACTCCGGGCTGTACCATTTCCACGTCAACGACGACGGGGAGATTGTCTACGGTATTGGCGCGATCAAAGGCGTTGGCGAAGGCCCTATCGAGGCCATCATCGAGGCGCGTAATAAAGACGGCTACTTCCGCGAGCTGTTCGATCTCTGCGCCCGTACCGACACCAAAAAGCTTAACCGCCGCGTGCTGGAAAAACTGATCATGTCCGGGGCGTTTGACCGCCTCGGGCCGCACCGCGCCGCGCTGATGAATTCGCTCGGCGACGCGCTGAAAGCGGCGGATCAACATGCGAAAGCCGAGGCCATCGGCCAGGCGGATATGTTCGGCGTGCTGGCGGAAGAGCCGGAGCAAATCGAGCAATCCTACGCCAGCTGTCAGCCGTGGCCGGAGCAGGTGGTGCTGGATGGCGAGCGCGAAACGCTGGGGCTGTATCTCACCGGTCACCCCATCAACCAGTACCTGAAAGAGATCGAGCGTTATGTCGGCGGCATGCGCTTAAAGGATATGCATCCTACCGAACGTGGCAAAGTGACCACGGCGGCGGGTTTGATAATTGCCGCGCGGGTTATGGTCACCAAGCGCGGCAATCGTATCGGCATCTGTACGCTGGATGACCGTTCCGGGCGTCTTGAAGTGATGTTGTTCACCGACGCTCTGGAAAAATACCAGCATCTGCTGGAAAAAGACCGAATCCTTATCGTCAGCGGACAGGTCAGCTTTGATGACTTCAGCGGTGGCCTTAAAATGACCGCCCGCGAAGTCATGGACATTGACGAAGCCCGCGAAAAGTATGCGCGTGGGCTTGCTATCTCGCTGACGGACAGGCAAATTGATGACCAGCTTTTAAACCGACTCCGTCAGTCTCTGGAACCCCACCGTTCGGGAACCATTCCAGTGCATCTCTACTATCAGAGGGCGGATGCACGCGCCCGGCTGCGCTTTGGCGCGACGTGGCGTGTCTCTCCGAACGATCGTTTACTCAACGATCTGCGTGGCCTGATTGGTTCAGAGCAGGTGGAACTGGAGTTTGACTGATGCGTTGCATCAGGTGCCAGGCCCCTGAATCGCTGGATTCAATCCGCGTGGCCTGCCAGGTTCGGAGCAGGTGGAACTGGAGTTTGACTAATACAGGAATACTATGAGTCTGAATTTCCTTGATTTTGAACAGCCGATTGCAGAGCTGGAAGCGAAAATCGATTCCCTGACTGCGGTTAGCCGTCAGGATGAGAAACTGGATATTAACATCGACGAAGAAGTGCATCGTCTGCGTGAAAAAAGCGTAGAACTGACGCGCAAAATCTTTGCCGATCTCGGCGCATGGCAGATTGCCCAACTGGCGCGTCATCCACAGCGTCCGTACACCCTGGATTATGTCCGCCTGGCGTTTGACGAATTTGACGAACTGGCAGGCGATCGCGCTTACGCTGACGACAAAGCAATCGTCGGCGGCATCGCGCGTCTGGATGGGCGTCCGGTGATGATCATCGGCCACCAGAAAGGCCGTGAAACCAAAGAGAAAATCCGTCGTAACTTTGGTATGCCCGCCCCGGAAGGTTACCGTAAGGCGCTGCGCCTGATGGAAATGGCTGAGCGTTTCAACATGCCCATCATTACTTTCATCGACACCCCTGGCGCGTATCCGGGCGTGGGCGCGGAAGAGCGCGGTCAGTCAGAGGCTATCGCCCGCAACCTGCGTGAAATGTCTCGCCTGAAGGTGCCGGTTATCTGCACCGTTATCGGTGAAGGCGGCTCCGGCGGCGCGCTGGCCATCGGTGTTGGCGACAAAGTGAATATGCTGCAATACAGCACCTATTCCGTTATCTCGCCGGAAGGCTGTGCTTCCATTCTCTGGAAAAGCGCCGATAAAGCGCCGCTTGCGGCAGAAGCGATGGGCATCATCGCGCCGCGCCTGAAAGAGCTGAAGCTTATCGACAGCGTTATCCCGGAACCGCTGGGCGGCGCGCACCGCAATCCGGAAGCCATGGCGCAGTCGCTGAAAACCCAGCTGCTTGCCGATCTCGCCGATCTCGACGTGCTGAGCAAAGACGATCTGCTCAACCGCCGTTATCAGCGTCTGATGAGCTACGGTTACGCCTGATAAACGGCAGATAAAAATCTCAATGAGGGTCGCGATAGCGGCCCTTTTTTATGGTCGCTCGTCGCTGATGAAATGTGATTTTTGCAATGAGTTAACGTGAGGTGACGCGTCTTTCTCCCTTCCTACACTCGCTTGTGAACCACAACCACAAGGGGACACCGGAATGGAAATAGCAAAAATCGCGGCGATTGGTGCCGCAGGGGTTCTTGCAGGCGCTCAGGCGCTGGCCGCGCCGCTGCTCACCAGCAGCACGCCTTACACCCTTAACGCCAGCGACCTCACTAAAAAAGAGCAGGAGCTGACCAATTTTCCACTGATGCAGTCGGTAAAAAGCGCTATCCGCACGCTGGATAACGCGCAGGTCGAGCAGATAGCGCCGGGGCGCGCCGCGAACCCGGACAACGTTAAGCGGGTCGAGAAAATCCTGAGCGCGCAGGACTGGGAATATCTCTTTCCGCTGCGTGCGCCGGAATACACCTACATCAACTTTCTGAAAGCCGTCGGCAAATTCCCGGCGGTGTGCGGCAGCTACAGCGACGGACGCGACGCTGACGCTATTTGCCGGAAATCGCTCGCCACCATGTTTGCGCACTTCGCACAGGAGACCGGCGGCCATGAGAGCTGGCGCGAGCAGCCGGAGTGGCGGCAGGCGCTGGTCTATCTGCGCGAAATGGGCTGGAGCGAAGGGCAGAAGGGCGGTTATAACGGCGAATGTAATCCGGATACCTGGCAGGGGCAGACCTGGCCCTGCGGCAAGGATAAAGACGGCGATTATGTGAGTTATTTCGGGCGTGGCGCCAAGCAGCTCTCCTATAACTACAACTACGGGCCGTTCTCCGACGCGATGTACGGCGATGTCCGTCCGCTACTCGATAAACCAGAAATGGTCGCCGATACCTGGCTGAATCTCGCCAGCGCGATCTTTTTCTTTGTTTATCCGCAACCGCCTAAGCCTGGCATGCTGCATGTGATTGATGGCACCTGGGTGCCGAACGAACACGATAAAGAGAACGGGCTGGTGCCCGGCTTTGGCGTGACCATCCAGATAATCAACGGCGGCGTTGAGTGTGGCGGTGACGCGGAAAATGCCCAGTCGCTGAACCGTATCGCGTATTACAAAGAGTTTGCCAAATACCTGAAAGTGCCGGTGCCGGCGGATGAAGTGCTCGGCTGTAAGAAAATGAAGCAGTTTGACGCAGGCGGGGCAGGCGCGCTGCCAATTTACTGGGAAATGGACTGGAGCTGGAGCACCACCACGCCGGATGGTCAGGCTTATGCCTGTCAGCTGGTGGGCTACCAGACGCCGTTCAGCGCGTTCAAAGAGGGGGATTATGCCAAATGTGTGCAGAACCACTTTAACGTGAATATCGTTAACGACGCCTCCGGCGGTAGCACGCCCGCGCCGCAGCCTGAGCCGCAACCACAACCGTCTCCGACGCCTTCAGGGAATGTCGCGCCGGTTGCGCGTATCAGCGGTCCGGTGGGCGCGGTTGAGTCGGGCAGCAAAGTCTCGCTGAGCGCGACGGGCTCCAGCGATGCGAACGGCGACGCGTTGACCTACACCTGGATGGCGCAAAACGGGCAGACGCTGAGCGGTAAAGACAAGAGCGTAGTGACCTTTAACGCGCCAGAGAGCACCAGCGACGCGCAGTACACCATCAGCCTGAAAGTGGACGACGGTAAACTGAGCGACACCACCAGCTATATCCTCAACGTGAAAGCGAAAGCGAAAACGCCGGATGCTGGCCCCGTGAGCTACCCGTCATGGACCGCGGGCCATAGCTGGAAGCCGGGCGACATCGTGCTCAACAAGGGCGCGCTTTATCAGTGCAAGCCGTTCCCGGCTGGCGGCTGGTGCAGTGTGGCGCCTGCTTACTATGAGCCAGGCGCGGGCCTTAACTGGCAGGATGCCTGGAACGCGCTGTAAGCGTAAAAAGCCAGCCTGCGGGCTGGCTTTTTGGATTATTACCGCGAGAAGGCAAACGGCGGATTGCAGGTTTTTTGCCTTCTCGCCCGTCGTTCCGCTTCGCTCAACTATGCTTACCAGACGGTTTTTTTTGCCAGGGGGTAAGCAGTGAATATCATCGCCATCATGGGGCCGCACGGCGTTTTTTATAAAGACGAGCCGATGAAAGAGTTGCAGGCGGCGCTCCAGCAGCAGGGCTTTCAGCTAATCTGGCCGAAAAACAGCAACGATCTGCTGAAGTTTATCGAGCACAATCCGCGTATTTGCGGGGTCATTTTCGACTGGGATGAGTACAGTCTCGATTTATGCTGTGAAATCAATCAGCTCAACGAATATTTGCCGCTGTACGCGTTTATCAATACGCACTCGACGCTGGATGTCAGCGCCAACGAGATGCGCATGGCGCTCTGGTTTTTCGAGTATTCGCTGGGCATTGCCGACGACATCGCGACGCGCATTCGCCAGTACACCCAGGAATATCTCGACAACATCACGCCGCCGTTTACCAAAGCGCTGTTTACCTATGTGAAAGAGGGCAAATATACGTTCTGCACGCCAGGGCATATGGGCGGCACGGCCTATCAGAAAAGCCCGGTCGGCTGCCTGTTTTACGATTTTTTTGGCGGCAACACGTTAAAGGCAGATGTGTCTATCTCCGTCACCGAGCTTGGATCGCTGCTCGATCACACCGGGCCGCATCTGGAGGCGGAAGAGTATATCGCCCGCACTTTCGGGGCCGAGCAAAGTTATATGGTGACCAACGGCACATCCACGTCGAATAAAATCATCGGGATGTACGCCGCGCACGCCGGCAGCACGGTGCTTATCGATCGCAACTGCCATAAATCGCTGACGCATCTGCTGATGATGAGCGATATTGTGCCGCTATGGCTCAAGCCCACGCGTAATGCGCTCGGTATTCTCGGCGGCATTCCGAAGCGGGAATTTACCCGCGAGTCGATCGCCCAAAAAGTGGCGCAGACGCCGGACGCGAGCTGGCCGGTCCATGCGGTCATCACCAACTCCACCTACGACGGGCTGCTGTATAACACCAACTGGATCAAGCAGACGCTGGACGTTCCCTCGATCCATTTCGACTCCGCCTGGGTGCCTTACACCCATTTTCACCCGATCTACAAGGGCAAGAGCGGCATGAGCGGCGAACGTGTGCCCGGGAAAGTGTTCTTTGAAACTCAGTCGACCCACAAAATGCTGGCGGCGCTGTCGCAGGCGTCGCTTATCCATATTAAGGGCGACTATGACGAAGAGACGTTCAACGAAGCGTATATGATGCACACCACCACCTCGCCGAGTTATCCGCTGGTGGCGTCGATTGAAACCGCCGCGGCGATGCTGCGCGGTAATCCGGGCCGCCGCTTGATTAACCGCTCGGTGGAGCGCGCGCTGCATTTTCGCAAAGAGGTGCAGCGTCTTCGCGAGGAGAGTGACAGCTGGTTCTTTAATATCTGGCAGCCAGAGGAGATTGACGAAGCGGACTGCTGGCCGATTACGCCCGGCGACGACTGGCACGGTTTTACCCATGCCGACCGCGATCATATGTATCTCGATCCGGTGAAGGTCACGATCCTGACGCCGGGCATGGACGCGCAGGGCAATATGGAGAAAGAGGGTATTCCTGCGGCGCTGGTCGCGAAGTTTCTTGACGAGCGCGGCGTGGTGGTCGAGAAAACCGGCCCGTACAATCTGCTGTTCCTGTTTAGCATTGGCATCGATAAAACCCGCGCGATGGGCCTGCTGCGCGGCCTGACGGAGTTTAAGCGCGCCTACGATCTCAACCTGCGGGTGAAAAACATGCTGCCCGATCTCTGGGCGGAAGATCCCGATTTCTACCGCAATATGCGCGTGCAGGAGCTGGCGCAGGGGATCCACAAGCTTATCCAGCAGCACGATCTGCCGGATCTGATGCTGCGGGCGTTTGACGTGCTGCCGGAGATGAAAATGACGCCGCATGAAATGTATCAGCAGCAGGTGAAGGGCAATGTGGAAACGGTGGAGATCGAAAAGCTGATCGGGCGGGTGTCTGCCAATATGATCCTGCCATATCCGCCCGGCGTGCCGCTGGTGATGCCTGGCGAGATGATCACCGAAGATTCGCGCGCGGTGCTCGATTTCCTGCTTATGCTCTGCTCCATCGGCAGGCACTATCCCGGTTTTGAAACGGATATCCACGGCGCGAAGTGCGGCGAAGACGGCGTCTATAGGGTACGTGTCCTAAAAAGCGAGTAACCCCTTGTTTTGCCGCATGAGGCTCAGTAACGTGCCAGACAATCATAAGGAGGGATTATGCTGGGTTTAAAACAGATTCACCATATCGCCATTATCGCGACGGATTACCACCGCAGCAAAGCGTTCTACTGCGATACGCTGGGCTTTACCCTGCAGTCAGAGGTTTATCGTGAGGCGCGCGATTCCTGGAAGGGCGATCTGGCGCTGAACGGACAGTACGTGATCGAGCTCTTTTCTTTTCCGTTTCCGCCCGCGCGGCCGAGCCGCCCGGAAGCCTGCGGTTTGCGCCATCTCGCATTCAGCGTGGACGATGTCGACACGGCGGTGGCGTTTCTGGAAAGCCGCGGCGTGACGTGCGAGGCGGTACGTGTGGATCCGCTCACCGGCAAGCGCTTTACGTTCTTCAACGATCCGGATGGCCTGCCGCTGGAGCTCTACCAGCAGTAACGCTTGCTCCCGACGCCATTGCCCGGTAAGTTGCCCGGCAATGGCTCTTCTTTCTTGCGATGCAATGGACACTTCTCTGCTCTCAGCCCTGCGGGGCCGACGCCAGCTGCTGGTGGCATACAGCGGCGGGCTCGATTCGACGGTGTTACTCCATCAACTGGTGCGGCTGCGCGAGGCGCACCCTGAAATGCGTCTGCGCGCCATTCACGTTCATCACGGTATCAGCCCGAATGCCGACCGCTGGGCGGCGCATTGTCAGGCGCTCTGTCACCGCTGGCAGGTGCCATTTGAGCTGGCGTATGTGGAGCTGGCGCAGGACGGTCTCGGTCTTGAGGCGCAGGCCCGCAAGGCGCGCTATCAGGCGTTTGAAGCTGCACTTCTGCCGGGCGAAGCGCTGGTGACGGCGCAGCATCTCGACGACCAGTGCGAAACCCTGCTGCTGGCGCTCAAGCGCGGCAGCGGCCCGGCGGGGCTGGCGGCGATGCCTGCCGAACTGCCGTTTGCGGGCAGCGTTCTTCTGCGCCCGCTGCTGAACACGCCGCGCACGCAGCTGGAGGCGTGGGCCTCTCGCCACCAGCTTGTGTGGATCGACGATGAAAGCAACGAGGACGATCGCTTCGATCGCAACTTTTTACGCTTGCGCATTCTGCCTGAGCTGGAAGCGCGCTGGCCGCACTTCACCCAGGCGGCGGCGCGCAGCGCGCAGCTTTGTGGCGAGCAGGAGCAACTGCTGGATGAACTGCTGACGCCGGAGCTTGCCGCGCTGATGGATGGCAAAACGCTCGCGATTGCGCCGCTTGAAACCATGAGCGCGCTGAAACGCGCCGCGCTGTTGCGCCGCTGGCTGGCCGCGCTGAACGCGGCGATGCCTTCGCGCGCCACGCTGCAACGGATCTGGGATGAAGTGGCTCAAAGCCGTGAGGATGCCGCGCCGCGCCTGAAATGCGGCGACTATGAAGCACGGCGTTATCAGGGGCGGTTGTGGTGGGTGAGAGCGCGGCAGGGGCAGCGCCAGACGGTGCTTGCCTGGCCCGATCCGCATGAGGCATTGCCCCTGCCGGAATCGCTGGGCTGCCTGCGTTTCGGTGAGGCAGGCGACACGGTGCGACCGCCGCGCCCCGGCGAAACGGTCTCGGTGCGCTTCAGCGCGCCAGGGATGTTGTATATCGTCGGGCGCGATCGCGGACGAACGCTGAAAAAACTCTGGCAGGAACTGCAGGTGCCGCCCTGGCAGCGAGAGATAACGCCAATCCTGTTTTATGATAAGCAACCCATTTGCGCCCCCGGCCTGTTCATTACCCGTGAAGGCCAGGCGCAGAACGAACCGGGCTTGAGTCTGGTCTGGCACAAGGAGCACAACGATGATTAAACATGGCGTATGGCTGGCGAGCCTGATGGCGTTAAGCGTGACGGCGCAGGCCAAAGGCGACGCGGCGGCAGGCGAAGAGAAAGCAGTCATGTGCGTCGCGTGTCACGGCGCGTCCGGCAAAGCCAGCGCGCCCATTTACCCGAATCTCGCGGGGCAAAATGAGGCGTATCTTGAACATGCGCTTCAGGCGTACAAAAAAGGCGAGCGCAGCGGCGGGCAGGCGGAAATCATGAAGGCGTATGTCAGTGGGCTGTCGGATGAGGATATCGCGAATCTGGCGGCTTACTACGCCGGGCAGAAGCCCTGAAAAAAAACGGGCAGCCGCCAGGGCTGCCCGTCAGGGTGACGTGCGCGTCAGGATTCGCTGACGACCACCGTACCGATTTGTGGATGGCTGAAGCTCGCAATTTTGTCGAGACGTACTTCGCGTACGGCACCGGCTTCATCGGCAATCAAATATTCGACGTTTTTGCGCGTAACCAGATCCTGCGCTTTGGCCTTCATGACCTCGCCGTTTTTGAGTTCCAGCGTCAGTAATAAGTGATGCTGGCAGGCGAGCTCAAGGTTGTCATAGTCATCGCAGTTGATGGGTTGATAGGCATCATTCATTGACATAATCGCTCACCAGTAAGTTCGCGGCAGCATACGCCGCCTGTTCCCTGACCGACTCCGAGAGGGCTTCGTCAGAGGCCACCTCATTCAGAGCCCTTAATACGCAGCCCAGCGCGTCGGGAATGTACCCCAGTTCGCCGCTGGCTATCTGCGAATAGCGCTGTCGTATTAATTCACAATATTTATCCACATGCCCTCCTGTCAGAGCCTGACGACAGACTTCACCGCGGGATGCAAGTCTAAGCCTACGTAGTTAAACTCTGTTTAGCAAGGTGACTATACCATAGTCATCAGAGCCATAGCGCAGGCTCTCGCAGCGTTACCGCGCTGCGCTTGAAGCGGCAGCCAGCCGACACGTATTACGCTACAATACCCCCCAACTTTTCAGGGGGCCCTATGGCGTTAAAAGCAACCATTTATAAAGCGGCGGTCAATGTGGCCGACCTCGACCGGCAGCAGTTTCTCGACATCAACCTGACGCTGGCGCGCCATCCTTCGGAAACGCAGGAGCGGATGATGCTGCGCCTGCTGGCCTGGATGATGTACGCCGACGAGCGGTTGCAGTTTACCCGTGGCCTGTGCGCCGATGACGAGCCGGAGATCTGGCTGCGCAACGATCATCTCGGCATCGATCTCTGGATTGAGCTCGGGCTGCCGGAAGAGCGACGCCTTAAGAAGGCGGTGAGCCAGTCGCAGCAGGTGGCGCTGTTTACCTATAATGATCGCGCCGCGCAGATCTGGTGGCAGCAGAATCAGGACAAACTGCGGCAGTATAAAAACCTGACTATCTGGTATATCAATGATGAACAGCTCGCCCAGCTGAGCGCGCTGGCACAGAGAACCATGACGTTACAGGCCACGTTGCAGGAAGGCGTTATCTGGCTGTCCGGTGCAGAGCAAAACCTGGAGCTTCTCCCGACCGTCTGGCAAGCTCAGGCATGATTACGTTTTCACGAAGCGTGGCGGTGCCCGATGACGAGGTGACGTTCAGCGCAATCCGGGCGCAGGGCGCGGGCGGGCAGCATGTGAATAAAAGCTCGACGGCCATTCACCTGCGGTTTGATATCAACGCCTCCAGCCTGCCGGATGAGTGGAAAGCGCGCCTGCTGGCGGCGAGTCATCATCTGATCACCGCCGAGGGTGTGGTGGTTATCAAGGCGCAGGAGTATCGCAGCCAGGAGATGAACCGCGAGGCGGCGCTGGCGCGTCTTGTGATGCTGGTGCGGGAACTTACCGCCACCCAAAAGCGTCGAAAGGAGACACGCCCGACGCGCGCTTCGAAAGTGCGCCGCCTGGAGGCGAAAACCCATAAGTCCGCCACCAAAGCCCTGCGGGGGAAAGTGCGCGGTATGCCGGATTAAAAGCACCACGAACAATAAGGAAATACGGTGAAAAAAATCATATTTTGCGCAGCGGCGGCGTTAAGCCTGTTTACGCTGTTTGGCTGTAACAACCGGGCAGAAATGCAGACCTTAGCGCCGACCAGCGCCGCGGAGCTGAAGCCGATGCAGCAGAGCTGGAAGGGCGTGCTGCCCTGCGCCGATTGCGAAGGCATCGAGACCGCGCTGTTTTTAGAAAAAGACGGCACCTGGGTGATGAATCAACGCTATCTGGGGGCGAAGGGGCAGGCGGTGTTTGCGGCTTACGGCACTTGGGCGCGCACCGCCGATAAGCTGGTGCTCACTGACAGCGCGGGCGAGAAAACCTATTTCCGCGCGCGCGGTGAGGCGCTGGAGATGCTTGACCGGGAAGGTAACCCGATTGAGTCGTCGCTGAATTACCGGCTGGATCCGGTCAGCGATCCGCTGCCGAAAACGCCGATGACCATGACGGGGATGTACCAGCACAATGCAAGCGCCGCCACCTTTACCGACTGCGCCACCGGGCGCGAGACGAACGTAGAAAACCATGCCGTGCTGGCGCATGACTATCAGAGCGCGGGTGGCGTGAGCCAGAAACCGGTGCTGCTGGTGGTGGAAGCGCACTTTACCATGACGGTCGATCCGGCGAGCGGCGCGGTGCAAAAGCGTCTGGTCGCCGATCGGAAAGTGGCGTTCAGGCCCGGTAAAGATTGCGATCATCCGTAACGGTGACAGGTAAGCCAATAAGAAAAAGGCCCTCTACTGAGGGCCTTTTTAATGCAATGTGGAGAGCGCTTAGCGCTTCACATTCGCGACCAGGTAATCGAGGATGTCACCGGTTTTGATCATCTTCTTCTCGCCGTCGCGACGGTATTTGTATTCAATTTCGTCGTTGTCGAGGTTGCGATCGCCAATCACCACAGTGTGCGGAATGCCGATAAGCTCCATATCCGCAAACATCACGCCCGGACGCTCTTTACGGTCATCCATCAGCACGTCGATGCCTTTGGCGCGCAGCTCAGCGTAGAGTTTCTCCGCCAGTTCCTGCACGCGGAAGGATTTGTGCATGTTCATCGGTAGAATCGCGACCTGGAACGGCGCAATGGCGTCCGGCCAGACGATGCCGCGTTCGTCGTGGTTCTGCTCAATCGCCGCCGCCACCACGCGCGTAACGCCGATGCCGTAGCAGCCCATCGTCAGCACCTGGTTACGGCCATCTTCGCCCTGTACGGAAGCTTTCAGCGCGTCGGAGTATTTGGTGCCAAGCTGGAAAATGTGACCCACTTCGATACCGCGTTTGATAAGCAGCGTGCCCTGACCATCCGGGCTTGGATCGCCGGCTACCACGTTACGGATATCCGCAACCTGCGGGGTCGCCACGTCGCGATCCCAGTTGATGCCGAAATAGTGTTTACCGTCGATGTTCGCACCTGCGGCGAAATCGCTCATCGCGGCCACGCTGCGGTCAATCACAACCGGCACTGGCATATTCACCGGGCCAAGCGAACCCGGACCGGCGTTAACCGCGGCGCGGATTTCGGCTTCGGTCGCGAACGTCAGCGGGTTGGCGACCTGCGCCAGTTTCTCGGCTTTTACTTCGTTCAGTTCATGATCGCCGCGCACCAGCAGCGCCACCAGCGGGAACTCGCTGCCTTCAGCCGCTTTCACCAGCAGGGTTTTCACGGTTTTTTCAATTGGCAGGTTGAACTGCTCAACCAGCTCGGCGATGGTTTTGGCGTTCGGCGTATCGACCAGCGTCATCTCCTGGGTTGCTGCCGCGCGCGGGGTCAGCGGGGCGACCGCTTCTGCAAGCTCAATGTTGGCCGCGAAGTCAGAAGAGTCAGAGAAGACGATATCGTCTTCGCCGCTCTGCGCCAGCACCTGGAATTCATGCGATGCGCTGCCGCCAATTGAGCCGGTATCTGCCTGCACCGGGCGGAAATCGAGCCCCATGCGGGTGAAGATTTTGCTGTAGGCCTCATACATCGCGTCGTAGGTCTGCTGCAGCGATTCCTGCGTGGTATGGAAAGAGTAGGCGTCTTTCATCAGGAACTCGCGCGAGCGCATCACGCCGAAACGCGGGCGCACTTCGTCACGGAATTTGGTCTGGATCTGATAGAAGTTGAGCGGCAGCTGTTTATAAGAGCTCAGCTCATTGCGGATCAGATCGGTGATGACTTCTTCGTGCGTCGGGCCGAGCACAAACGCGCGATCGCCGCGATCGACAAAACGCAGCAGTTCCGGACCGTACTGCTCCCAGCGGCCACTCTCCTGCCACAGTTCAGCAGGCTGAACCACTGGCATCGACACCTCGATAGCACCGGCGTTGTTCATCTCTTCACGCACGATATTTTCGACTTTTTTCAGGACGCGCAGGCCGGTTGGCAGCCAGGTGTATAACCCGGAGGCCAGCTTGCGGATCATCCCGGCGCGCAGCATCAGTTGGTGGCTGATAACCTCCGCGTCGGCAGGTGTCTCCTTCAGAGTGGAGAGCAGATATTGGCTAGTACGCATGTTGTTACGGTTCCGTTTGAACGTGTGAATTCAGGCACGCTAAAGCCTGACACAAAAAAGTGGTTTAGTGTACCAGTGAGAATGGGCCGCCAAAAGAGAGGCTATGGAAATTAACGCGGCTCCAGGGCATAGACCTCAAAGCCCTGCGGCGTTACGCGCCAGCGGACGTTGAAATCAAGCAACCAGACGGCGTAGCTCTTGCCGGTTTCTTCCTCTTTACGATAAGCCGGACGCGGATCCTGGGCGAGCACTTCACAAATAAACTGGCCAAGCCGTGGGTAGCGTTTCTCAAGCGGCGGCAGGGCCTTCGCAATCTCATCGGTAAAAAAGACGGATATCGCCGCCTCCGGTGCTTCCCGTGCATAGCCCGCGCGCGCATCGGGCAGCGCTTCGGCAAAGGGCAAATACGGTTTGATATCGATGACCGGCGTGCCGTCCACCAGATCCAGCCCGCCGAGCGTCAGGATCACGCGGTCTTTTTCGCAGCGGATGCCCTGAAGTTCCACCAGCGACATGCCAACGGGGTTCGGGCGAAAGGTAGAGCGCGTGGCGAAAACGCCCATTCTGGCGTTGCCGCCAAGCCGTGGCGGACGCACGGTAGGCCGCCAGCCGCCTTCCATCGTCTGATGAAAAACAAACACGATCCAGATATGGCTAAACGCGTCCAGCCCGCGCACGGCGTCAGGCTGGTTATAAGGCGCGATTAAATGCAGCTCGCCGTGCGCGCTGTTAACCAGTCCTGGCTGGCGCGGCACGGCGAATTTTTCTTTATAAGGCGAGCGGATGACGCCGATTTGCTCAAACGCAAAAGTCGTCATTTGGTCGGAACGCTAAGGGCTGACCCTAAGCAAACTGCCTGGCGGTAGCAGCCCGGCGTGCCGCTGGTCACTTCACAGCTGTGCAGCAGAACGGCGTTCGCTTTCATTTTAGAGGCGTTAATCTGCAGGCGCTTACGGGCCGTCGGGATATTCGGCGGAGAATCCTGGTTAGAAGCCTGGCAGGATTCGCCACTCACTTCGCCCAGATCGCGGAAGGGTTTACCAACCAGATCGGCTGCGTTGGTGTAGATTTTTACCGGAGCAGGGCGAACCGTCTTCTGGCGAACTGGCTCGGATTTTTGCGGCGACGCGGTGCTTTGAACAGGTTCTACGGGGGATCTGCTTAGCACGGAGCAGCCGCTCAGGATGAATGCTAAAAGACAGATCGGTAAAGCACGCATAATAATTCCTCGTCGGTGATAAAAACGTGGCTTATTGAATCAGGAGCTTGCAGAAATAACAAGACGGGCTTAAGCCCGTCCTGAAATTATAACCACTGGCAATCAAAACGGCTTACCAGCCTTTGACGGCACCGCCATTGAAGACTTTGTTCGCGGCTTCATTTACTTCGTCAGACTGATAAGCCTTGACGAATTTCTTCACGTTTTCCGCGTCTTTGTTATCTTCGCGGGTCACAATCATGTTCACGTACGGGGAATCTTTGTCTTCCACAAAGATGCCGTCTTTCGCTGGCGTCAGGTTGATCTGGCTGGCGTAAGTAGTGTTGATTACCGCCAGTGCAATCTGGTCGTCATCCAGCGAGCGCGGCAGCTGCGGCGCTTCCAGTTCGACAATCTTCAGGTTTTTCGGGTTTTCGGTGATATCCAGCACGGTCGGCAGCAGGCCGATATCGTCTTTCAGCTTGATAAGACCGACTTTCTGCAGCAGCAGCAGGGAACGGCCAAGATTGGTCGGATCGTTCGGCACGGCAACCTGCGCGCCCGGCTGCAGCTCATCCAGTGATTTGATTTTGCGGGAGTAACCAGCGATCGGGTACACGAAAGTGTTGCCGACGGAAACCAGCTTGTAGCCGCGGTCTTTGATCTGCTGATCCAGATACGGTTTGTGCTGGAACGCGTTCGCGTCAATATCGCCTTTGCTCAGCGCTTCGTTCGGCAGAACGTAGTCGTTAAAAGTCACCAGCTCGACATCGAGACCATATTTCTCTTTGGCGACTTTTTTGGCGACTTCAGCAACCTGCTGTTCCGCACCCACAATCACGCCCACTTTAATATGGTTCGGATCTTTTTCTTCCTGACCGCAACCTGCCAGAGCCAGTGTGCCGAGAAGGGCCCCTACTGCCGCAAAGGTTTTAAACTTGAAAGACATAACCATTCCTTAACTGAAAGTATATTGATGTTGTGTGTAACGTTACTTGTGAGTGACAGCCCGGACGATGCGATCGCCTGAGAACTGAATTAAATACACCAGTACGACCAGTAAGACTAATACGGTGTTCATCACGGTCGCGTTGTAGCCAATGTAGCCATACTGATAACCGATCTGTCCCAGACCGCCTGCGCCGACCGCGCCGCCCATAGCGGAATAGCCGACAAGTGTAATCAGCGTAATGGTTGCGGCATTCACCAGGCCCGGCAGCGCTTCAGGCAGCAGCACCTTGCGAACAATCTGCATCGGCGTGGCACCCATCGCGCGTGAAGCTTCAATAAGACCTGACGGGATCTCCAGCAGGGCGTTTTCCACCATACGGGCGATAAACGGCGCGGCACCCACGGTCAGCGGGACGATAGCCGCCTGCAGACCAATGGAAGTACCAACGATGGCGCGGGTAAACGGGATCATCCATACCAGTAAGATAATAAAAGGAATGGAACGGAAGATATTCACCAGCGCAGAAAGAATGCGATAGAGCTTCGCGTTTTCGATAATCTGGCCCGGACGCGTTACGTACAGCAATACGCCAACCGGCAGGCCAATCACAAAACCAAAAAAGCCGGAAACAAAAGTCATCGCCAGCGTTTCCCAGATGCCGCGCACCAGTAACCACATCATTGCTTCAGACATAACCCAGAACCTCTACTTTTACATGATGTTGTTGCAGGTAAGCGATGGCCGCTTGCGTTTCTTCCTGTGTGCCGTGCATTTCCGTCAGCATGATGCCGAATTTCACGCCGCCGGCGTAATCCATCTGCGCGCTGATAATGTTGTTGTTCACGTTATAGCGACGCGCGGTTTCGGAGAGGAGCGGTGCATCAACCGACTGGCCGGTGAATTCAAGGCGCAGCAGCGGTACGCGGTTATCATCAGATTGCGCGTTAAGACGCTCGGCGTAATCTTCCGGGATATCCAGATGCAGCGTGGACTGAATAAACTGCTGGGCCAGCGGCGTTTTCGGGTGCGAGAACACTTCGCTGACGCTGTCCTGTTCAATAAGCTCTCCGTTGCTGATCACCGCAACGCAGTCGCAGATACGCTTCACGACATCCATTTCATGCGTGATGAGCAGAATAGTCAGGCCCAGACGGCGGTTGATGTCTTTTAGCAATTCCAGAATCGAGCGGGTAGTGGCCGGGTCCAGCGCGCTGGTGGCTTCATCGCACAGCAGCACTTTCGGGTTGCTGGCAAGCGCTCGGGCAATCGCCACGCGCTGCTTCTGACCGCCAGAGAGGTTTGCCGGATAGGCGTCCTGCTTTTCACTCAGGCCAACCAGATCCAGCAGCTCGGTTACGCGGCGTTTGATTTCGTCACGCGGCGTGTTATCGAGCTCCAGCGGAAGCGCGATGTTGCCAAAAACAGTTCGTGATGCCAGCAGATTAAAATGCTGGAAAATCATGCCAATCTGGCGACGGGCTTTGGTCAGTTCTGATTCAGAAAGCGCGGTCAGCTCCTGGCCGCCGACCAGCACGCTGCCCTGAGTCGGGCGTTCAAGTAGATTGACGCAGCGGATGAGCGTACTTTTACCGGCGCCTGAGGCACCAATCACGCCATAAATCTGTCCTGCCGGGACATGCAGGCTGACATTATTCAGTGCCTGAATGGTGCGGTTTCCCTGCTGGAACACTTTGGTGATATTCGACAGTTTGATCATCTGGTTATTTATTATCTTATAGGAGTTAGCCGTGGCATTTTGTTCTGCCTTATACGGGTGTTGGCCGTAAACAGAATGGATGTTAAGGCATCCAGACGTCTAAATCAATCTGGCTGTCTGCAATGAGCACTTTCTCAGTCCAGGAATCATGCGATACTAGGCGGCATTATTTAAGGCAGGAGTTTTTCAGGTGGCTAAATCTGTACCGGCAATTTTTCTCGACCGTGACGGCACTATTAATATCGATCACGGTTATGTCTCTGAGATTGACCGCTTCGAGTTTATCGATGGCGTTATCGATGCGATGCGCGAGCTTAAAGCCATGGGCTTTGCGCTGGTGCTGGTGACCAATCAGTCCGGCATCGCGCGGGGTAAGTTTACCGAAGCGCAGTTTGAGCAACTGACCGAATGGATGGACTGGTCGCTGGCGGACCGCGGCGTCGACCTCGACGGCATCTATTATTGCCCGCATCACCCGGAAGGGGCAGTGGAGGAGTTTCGCCAGAACTGTGACTGCCGCAAGCCGCAGCCGGGCATGTTAATCTCCGCGCGCGATTTTCTGCACATCGATATGGCGGCTTCTTATATGGTGGGCGATAAATTAGAAGATATGCAGGCGGGTTCCGCTGCGGGTGTAGGCACCAAAGTGCTGGTGCGAACCGGCAAACCTGTGACGCCAGAAGCCGAAGCGGCGGCCGATTGGGTGTTAAATAGCCTCGCTGCGCTGCCAGAAGCTATCAAAAAGCGCTAAAAATACGCGTTATGATGAAAAGGTGAGCGGTCGTGATTTTTTTTAAGTTTTCCGCTTGCCATTACTTCTGAGCTCCCTATAATGCGCCTCCATCGACACGGCGCTGATGAGAAACATCCCACAGCGACGGTGAGTCGGGAAGAGAAAAATCCTGAAATTAAGGGTTGACTCTGAAAGAGGAAAGCGTAATATACGCCACCTCGCGACAGCAGGCTGAATGCCGCGTCGCACCGCT